>NZ_JBSGWV010000018.1:0-127160 GCF_053609105.1 Streptomyces sp. NPDC054975 | reverse complement strand
AACTAATCTGGCGTTGATTTTTGGCACGCTGTTGAGTTCTCAAGGAACGGACGCTTCCTTCGTACTCACCCTCTCGGGCTTTCCTCCGGGCTTTTCCCTTCGGTCTTTCGTGTTTCCAGCTTAGCAGATCCGATTTCCGTTTCTGCCACCCGCTGGAGCGGGCTGCCGGTCTGTTCTTCGCTTTCGCGTTTCCCTTTCCGGCGATTCCGACTTTATCAGATTCATTCCGGCCGACCTAATCGGTGGCTTTCGTGATTCGAATAAGGAATCGGGTGGCTCCGTCGGTATCGGTTTCCCGACTCCTCGACCGGAGCAAGAAAGATATTAGCTCGCGCCTCCGGACTTGTCCAGTCCGTGGCAACCGTTAAAATCTACCTCCCCACTCGGGCCGTGTCAACAGCTTTCGTGGGCGGAGATGAGACTAGCAGGTCAGCGGGGTCGTACGCACATCAGGCGGCGGTCGGCAGTTCGGCGCTGCGGTCCCTGTCGTCGAGGTCGCCCGTCTCTCCCCTGCGGGCCGCTCGACCGCCCAGGACGTAGACGTAGGCGAGGAAGGCCAGCTCGGCGGCGACGCCGATCGTGATGCGCGCCCAGGTCGGGAGGCCGGAGGGGGTGACGAAGCCTTCGATGAGGCCCGAGATGAACAGGACAAGGGCGAGGCCGATGGCCATGCCGACGGCCGCGCGGCCATGTGTGGCGAGGGCTGCTCTGCGGGTGGTCGGGCCCGGGTCGATGACGGTCCAGCCGAGCTTGAGTCCGGTGCCGGCGGCGACGAAGACCGCGGTCAGTTCGAGCAGGCCGTGCGGGAGGAGCAGGCCCAGCATGATGTCGAGGCGGCCGGCCGAGGACATCAGGCCGATGGCGACGCCGACGTTCAGCATGTTGAGGAAAAGCACCGCGAGCACCGGGATGCCCAGGAACGCTCCGAGGACCAGGCACATGGCGGCGGCCTGGGCGTTGTTCGTCCACACCTGGGCCGCGAAGGACGTCGCCGGGTGGCTGGAGTAGTACGTCTCGTACTGGCCACCCGGGCGGGTCATCTCGCGCAGCTCCGCGGGGGCGCCGATGGCGGCCTGCACCTCGGGGTGCGTACCGATCCACCAGCCGATGACCACCGCGAGGAGGGTGGAGAGGACGGCCGTCGGGATCCACCAGTGCCGTGAACGGTAGACGGCGGCCGGGAATCCGGCCGTAAGGAAGGTGATCACGTCGCGCCAGGACGAGCGGCGGGTGCCCGTGACGGTGGCTCGCGCGCGGGCGACGAGTTGGGTGAGCCGGGCCGTGAGCATGGGGTCCGGGGCGCTGGACTGGATCAGGGAGAGGTGTGTGGCCGTCCGCTGGTAGAGGGACACGAGCTCGTCGGCCTCGGCACCGGTGAGCGTGCCGCCGCGACGCAGGAGGTGGTCGAGGCGGTCCCACTCGGCGCGGTGGGCGGTGACGTAGACGTCAAGGTCCATGATCGGCTGCTGCTCCAGGCACTGGGTGCGTACGGGTCCGTACTACTGCGGCGCGCTGCGGGTCAGCTTGGCAGACTGTCGTACCGACGGGTCGGGTAGGTCGAAGAAGGGTGGGTGCCGTGAGCGGGGTAGTGACGGGGGACGCCGTCGTCCTGGGGTTGCAGCCCGCGCGGCTGCCGAGCAGGGCTTTGGCGCTGTTCCTCGATCTGCTGGTGGTCTGGGCGGCCTATCTGCTCGTCTCGCTCGGGCTCGCGATGGCCACGGCATCGCTCGACGAGGCCGCACAGATGGCGATGTCGATCGCTTCGTTCCTGCTGGTGCTGGTGGGGGCGCCCATCGCCGTGGAGACGCTGTCGCACGGGCGGTCGCTGGGAAAGATGGCCTGCGGGCTTCGGGTGGTGCGGGACGACGGCGGGCCGATCCGGTTCCGGCACGCGCTGGTGCGGGGCGCGATGGGAGTCGTGGAGATCCTGATGACGTTCGGGGTCGTCGCCTGTATCGCCTCGCTCGTGTCCGCCCGGGGGCGGCGGCTGGGTGATGTCTTCGCCGGGACGCTCGTCGTACGGGAGCGGGTGCCGGCGGCGCGGGGCGCGTTCCTGCCTCCTCCCCCGCCGTGGCTCGCCGGGCGCTTCACGGAGCTGGATCTCTCCGCCGTGCCGGACGGGCTGTGGCTGGAGATACGGCAGTACCTGACGCGGGTGCGGCAGCTGGACCCGGATGTGGGCCGGCGGATCGCGGAGCGGCTGGCCGACGAGCTCGTCGCGCGGACGGGGACTCCGCCGCCTGCCGGTGTGCCGGCGGCGGCCTATCTGGCCGGGGTGGTCGGCGAACGGCAGGCTCGGGACGCCCGGCGGGCCTTCTCCCCCGCTGGAAGGGAGACGGGGGCGGGGGTCGGGGGTCGAGCTGGAGGGGTTGCCGCTTCAGGTGACGGTCGTCCGGTCGCTCCGATCGTTCCGGCTGTCACGGAGGCTGCTCCGGCCGGTCCTGCCGTCGAGCCGCCACGTACCACCGGGTTCGCGCCGCCCGCCTAGACAGGGCCGCCTAGCTCCACGCGTCAGGGAAGACGTTCGGCGGGGTGTCGAGCGATTCCAGTTCGACGCCAGGGGCTGCCAGGACCACGTCGCCGGCGATGTGGACCGTGTGCTGTTCCCCCGTGTCCAGGGCGTTGACCTGGTACTCGTCCACGATCAGACGGCCGTTGTCAGTGGCATGCGCTTCACTGTTCATCAGGGCCCAGGACTGGTCGATCGTGAGGGGGGCGAGCACGGGATCCGTGAAGGCGACGAGCCGGATGCGGGTCGCGGGGGAAGTGGGGGTGAGACGCAGCAGTCGCGTGATCGCGACGAGGAACGCCGGGGACGTGCCGGTGAAGGCGTGGGCGCGCACATTGCCTTCGGTGGCGTGGGTTCCGGTGGGGTCCGTACGGACCCAGGTGACGCCGTCGATGGCGGCGCCGCGGACCTGCCAGCTCGCGGCGTGGAGTTCGAGTCGGATGGGGCGGCCGAGTTCGTCGATGGCCAGGTCGACGGAGCCGGCGTGGTCGCCCGAGGGGGTGGTGGTCTGGGAGACGTAGCGCCAGCCGGAGGGGCCGGGCGCGCAGTTGAAGTGTTCTTCGCCGAGGGGGGTGTGATCGTGCGGATCATGGAGCGAATAGCGGCCGCGGGGCATGGGTCCTCGGGGTGCTTCGTGGGGCGGTAGGCCCGGGTACGGGCCGGTCGGACGAGGCAGGCCCCCGGCACGGGGGTGCGGGGGCCTGCCTTACTCCTCTACGGGTGCGGGTGACGGGCGTGCGTCAGTGCACGGGCGCCGTCGGTCCCGGCATCAGTAGCGGTAGTGGTCCGGCTTGTACGGGCCCTCGACATCGACGCCGATGTAGGCGGCCTGCTCCGGGCGGAGGGTCGTGAGCTTCACGCCGAGCGCGTCCAGGTGGAGGCGCGCGACCTTCTCGTCCAGGTGCTTCGGGAGGACGTAGACGTCGGTCGGGTACTCCTCCGGCTTGGTGAAGAGCTCGATCTGGGCCAGGGTCTGGTCCGCGAAGGAGTTCGACATCACGAAGGAGGGGTGGCCGGTCGCGTTGCCGAGGTTCAGCAGGCGGCCCTCGGAGAGGACGATGACGACCTTGCCGTCCGGGTAGGTCCAGGTGTGGACCTGCGGCTTGACCTCGTCCTTGACGATGCCCGGGGTCGCGGCCAGGCCGGCCATGTCGATCTCGTTGTCGAAGTGGCCGATGTTGCCGACGATGGCCTGGTGCTTCATCTTGGCGATGTCGGACGCCATGATGATGTCCTTGTTGCCGGTCGTGGTGATGAAGATGTCGGCCGTCTCGACGACGTCGTCGAGGGTGGCGACCTGGTAGCCGTCCATCGCCGCCTGGAGCGCGCAGATCGGGTCGATCTCGGTGACGATGACGCGGGCGCCCTGGCCGCGCAGCGACTCGGCGCAGCCCTTGCCGACGTCGCCGTAGCCGAAGACGACGGCGGTCTTGCCGCCGATGAGGACGTCGGTGGCGCGGTTGATGCCGTCGATGAGGGAGTGGCGGCAGCCGTACTTGTTGTCGAACTTCGACTTCGTCACGGCGTCGTTCACGTTGATCGCCGGGAAGAGGAGCGTGCCGGCCTGGTGCATCTCGTACAGGCGGTGGACGCCGGTGGTGGTCTCCTCGGTCACGCCGCGGATCTCGGACGCGAGCTGCGTCCACTTCTGCGGGTTCTCGGAGAGGGTGCGGTTGAGGAGACGGAGGATGTAGCCGTACTCCTCGCTGTCCGCGGTCGACGGGTCCGGGGCGGAGCCGGCCTTCTCGAACTCGACGCCCTTGTGGACGAGGAGGGTGGCGTCACCACCGTCGTCGAGGATCATGTTCGGGCCGCCGGTGGGCGTGTTCGGCCAGGTCAGGGCCTGCTCCGTGCACCACCAGTACTCCTCGAGCGTCTCGCCCTTCCAGGCGAAGACCGGGACGCCGGCGGGGGCCTCGGGGGTGCCGTTCGGGCCGACGGCGATGGCCGCGGCGGCGTGGTCCTGGGTGGAGAAGATGTTGCAGGAGGCCCAGCGGACCTCGGCGCCGAGGGCGACCAGGGTCTCGATCAGGACCGCGGTCTGCACGGTCATGTGCAGGGAGCCGGTGATGCGGGCGCCGGCGAGCGGCTGCTGCTCGGCGTACTCGCGGCGGATCGACATCAGGCCGGGCATCTCGTGCTCGGCGAGGGTGATCTCCTTGCGGCCGAAGGCGGCCAGGGACAGGTCGGCGACCTTGAAGTCCTGCTGGGTGGCGGCAGTCGTCATGACTGGGCTGCTCCTCGTGGATCGGGTTCGAGGGTCGGTCGGGGCGCCTGACACCGCGAGATGAGGTGGCGCGGGCATACGAATGCCCGAGTACTCACGCGGTGCAGTCGTCGGAGGCCCTCTCTCCCTCGGCCGGTCCGCACGGGACCGCCCGACCGCCATCAGCAGCGACGTCTGGCTGGTCACGAATCTACACCGATCACCGCGGCGGCCCACAGTCCGCCCGGTACAGGGATTCGGCCGGATCCCGCCTCGACATCGGGTCCTGTGGCCCGTGCAGCCGGGGCCTGTGGCGCGTGCGTCCGGGCCTTACGGACTTTTGACAGCGTTGCCATCCGAGGCACGATGCTGGGGAACCAGCACCAGCACGTCGAGTACGAGGAGAAGCCTGTGAACAGTCCAGCGCGTGAGGGGCGGAAGGTGAGGCTGGTCGCGGTGACCGCCTGTCCGACGGGTATCGCCCACACCTACATGGCGGCGGAGAAGCTGGCGCAGGCCGCGGAGGCGCTCGGCGTCGAGATCAAGGTGGAGACGCAAGGGTCTATCGGGGTCGAGAATGCGCTAAGTGACAACGATGTCAGTCACGCTGACGGGGTCATCATCGCGGCCGACAAGGATGTGGACCGCAGTCGTTTCGTGGGGAAGCGGGTGCTGGCGGTGGGGGTGGCCGAGGGCATCCACCATCCGGAGCGGCTGATCGAGCAGGTGGGGAGTGCGCCCGTCCACGAGGACGCTGGGGCTGGTGGTGCGGGAGGGGCTGGTCGTACTGGTGGTGCGGCGAGTCGTGGGGGTGGCGCCGGTTCCGGTGGGGGGAAGGAGCGGAGCGTTGCGTACAAGGCGCTGATGAACGGCGTCTCGTACATGATCCCGTTCGTCGTGGTCGGCGGGCTGCTGATCGCGATCTCGCTCGCCATCGGCGGGCACGCGACGCCCGACGGGCTGGTCATCCCGGAGGACTCCTTCTGGATGGACGTCAACAACATCGGGGTCATCGGCTTCAAGCTGATGGTGCCGATCCTGTCCGGCTACATCGCCTACGCGATCGGAGACCGGCCGGCACTCGTGCCGGGCATGATCGGCGGCTGGATCGCCAACGACGGTTCGCTGTACCACTCCGAGGCGGGCGCGGGCTTCATCGGCGCGATCGTGACCGGCTTCCTCGCCGGCTGTCTGGTGCTGTGGATCAAGAAGGTCAAGGTCCCGAAGTTCGTCCAGCCGATCATGCCGATCATCGTGATCCCGATCGTGGCGACGACGGCCCTGGGGCTCTTCTTCATCCACGTGATCGGCCGGCCGATCTCCTGGGTCTTCGAGCACCTGACCAGCTGGCTCGGCGGGATGACCGGAACGAGCGCGATCCTGCTGGGAGCGATTCTCGGCCTCATGATCGCGTTCGACATGGGCGGGCCGGTCAACAAGACGGCGTTCCTGTTCGGCGCGGGCCTCATCGCCACGGGCAACATGACGGTCATGGGCATGTGCGCCGCCGCGATTCCGGTCATGCCGCTGGGGCAGGGACTCGCGACGTTGATGCGGCGCAAGCTGTACTCGGAGCAGGAGCGGGAGACCGGGATGGCGTCGCTCTTCATGGGCATGTTCGGTATCTCCGAGGGCGCGATCCCGTTCGCCGCGGCGCGGCCGGCACAGGTGATCCCCGCGAACATGCTCGGTGGCGCGGTGGCCGGTGCGCTCGCGGGCATGGCCGGGGTGACGGACGCGGTGCCGCACGGCGGGCCGATCGTCGCGGTGCTCGGCGCGGTGGGGGGTGCGCCGATGTTCTTCCTGGCCGTGGCCGTCGGCACGGTGGTCACCGCGTTGACCACGAACGCGTTGATCGACATTCGGGGGCGGAGGGGCCGGGGTGCCGGTGCCGGTGTGGGGGTAGGGGCGGGTGCGCTCGTGTCGGCTGGGGCTGCGGGTGCGCCTGCCGGGAGTGGGGGCGGTGCCGGTGCGGTGGCCGTGGCCTCTTCCGTACGCGACGACGTGCTGTCCGGGTACCTGACGGCGGAGACCGTGAAGGTGCGGTTGGAGGCCGGCGACAAGGGCGCCGCCATCCGCGAGATGGCCGCCGTGCTCGCCACGACCGGGAAGGTCGCGGACCTCGACGGGCTCGTGCGGGCCGCGTTCGCGCGGGAGGAGCAGGGCACGACCGGGCTCGGCGAGGAGATCGCCATCCCGCACGCCAAGACCGATGCCGTGACCGCGCCGGTCGTCGGCTTCGCACGGTCGGCCGAGGGTGTGGAGTGGGGCTCCCTGGACGGGACCAAGGCACGGCTGATCTTCATGATCACGGTGCCGGAGGCGGCGGCGGGGGACGAGCACCTGCGGATCCTGGCGATGCTGTCGCGCAAGTTGATGGATCCGGGGTTCCGGGAGCGGTTGCTTGCGGCGGCCGACGAGGCGGACGTTCTGCGGGTGCTGGGGGAGGTTGAGTAGGCGGGGACGGGAACGGACAGGGGCCCGGGTCGTGGTGACCCGGGCCCCTGTTGTGTGGGTCGTGACGACCCTGGCCTCTGTAGTGCGGGTGCCGTGACCCGGGCCTCTGTTGCGCGGGTGCTGTGACCCGGGCGCCTGTTGCGCGGGTGCCGTGACCCGGGCCCCTGTAGTGCGGGTGCCGTGACCCGGGCGCCTGTTGCGCGGGTGCCGGTGGCGGAGCCGCGCGTCGTGGCGTTCCCGGCGTCAGTGGCCCGCGCCGCCCGGGGACTTCGCCGGGTTGGTGCCTGCTGCCGCTGCCGACTCGCTGTAGATGTCCGGCTCCAGGTAGATGACCCGGGCGATCGGGACGGCGGCGCGGATGTGCTCCTCGGCCGCGTTGATGGCGGCGGCGACGTCGGTGGCCGTCTCGTCGGCCCGGACGGCGATCTTGGCGGCCACGAGGAGCTCCTCCGGGCCGAGGTGGAGCGTACGCATGTGGATGAGGCGCGTGACGGACTGGCCGTCGACGACCGCGTCCTCGATCTTCTTCACGTCGTCGACGCCTGCGGCCTCGCCGAGCAGCAGCGACTTGGTCTCCGCCGCCAGCACGATCGCGATCACGATGAGCAGGACACCGATGCAGAGGGTGCCGATGCCGTCCCAGATGCCGTCGCCGGTGAGGAGCGCCAGGCCGACGCCGCCGAGGGCGAGGATCAGGCCGACGAGCGCGCCGAGGTCCTCCAGGAGGACGACCGGCAGCTCGGGGGCCTTCGCCCGGCGGACGAACTCCTTCCAGGACAGCCCACCGCGTACCTCGTTGGACTCCTTGATGGCCGTACGGAAGGAGAAGGTCTCGGCGATGATCGCGAAGACCAGGACGCCGACCGGCCAGTACCAGGCCTCGATCTCGTGCGGGTGCTTGATCTTCTCGTAGCCCTCGTAGATGGCGAACATGCCACCGACGGAGAAGAGCACGATCGAGACGAGGAAGGCGTAGATGTACCGCTCGCGGCCGTAGCCGAAGGGGTGCTGCGGGGTCGCCTCGCGCTTGGCCTTCTTGCCGCCGAGCAGCAGCAGGCCCTGGTTGCCGGAGTCGGCCAGCGAGTGGACGCTCTCCGCCAGCATCGAGGACGAACCACTGAAGAGGAACGCCACGAACTTGGCTACCGCGATCGCGAGATTCGCGGCGAGCGCCGCCACGATCGCCTTGGTTCCGCCTGACGCGCTCATGGGTGTACGTGTTCCCTTCGTCGGTACTCCGGCACTGTTGCCGCCATACGGCCGGTCATTGTTGCATCAGGCGACGACGGTGGCGCGAAAGACCGTTCCCGTACCGGACAGTTCGGTCGTTTCGCCCGCCGGTACGAACACGGACTCGCCCGGTGCCAGGGTCACTTCGCCCGCTTTCGGGCGGCCCGCGACCGCGAGCAGGATCTGCGGGGTGGTGGCGGTGACGTCGGTGGGCGCCGCGCCCTCGGCCCGTACGAAGCGGGAGAGGCGGAACTCGTCGATGGGCGTGTCGTAGACCTCCTCGCCCGACGGCGACGCCTCGGGGCGCAGGACGCCCGGGTCGGTCGGCTCGAAGCGGACGATCTTGAGCAGCTCCGGAACGTCGACGTGCTTGGGGGTGAGGCCGCAGCGCAGGACGTTGTCGGAGTTGGCCATGATCTCGACGCCGAGGCCGTCGAGGTACGCGTGCGGCACGCCCGCGCCGAGGTAGAGGGCTTCGCCGGGCTGGAGTTGGACGAAGTTGAGCAGCATGGCGGCGATGACGCCCGGGTCGCTCGGGTAGTGGTGGGCGAGCGCGGCGTACGGGGCGTGGGCGCCGCCCAGCCGTTCGGCGGCGGCCGCGGCCTCGGTGACGGTGCGCGCCATCTCCTCCGGGTCGGCGGTCAGCAAGGCGGTCAGGACCTCGCGCAGCGCGGCCTCTTCAGGGTGGGCGTGCAGCAGGTCGACGTACGGCTTGAGGGAGTCGACGCCGAGCGCGGAGATCGCGTCGGCGGCCTCGACCGGGTCGCGGAAGCCGCACAGGCCGTGGAACGGTGTGAGGGCGCAGATCAGTTCGGGCTTGTGGTTGGCGTCCTTGTAGTTGCGGTGCGGCGCGTCGATCGGGACACCGGCCGCCTCTTCGGCGGCGAATCCGGCCTTCGCCTGGGCGAGGTCGGGGTGGACCTGCAGGGAGAGCGGGGCGCCGGCGGCGAGCAGCTTGAGGAGGAACGGCAGGCGCGGGCCGAACTTCTCGACGGCCGGCGCGCCCAGTTCGCGTACGGGATCGGCCTCGACGACCTCGTTGAGGGGACCGCGCTCCGTGCGGGAGGGGGCGCCGGGGTGGGCGCCCATCCACATCTCGGCCTGGGGTTCGCCGGTGGGCGGGGTCCCCAGGAGTTCCGGGATGGCCGTGGTGGAGCCCCAGGCGTAGGGGCGAACGGTGTTGACGAGGCGGTCCATGGAGCCTTCCAGCTTTCCTCGGTGCGTGCGGTGGCGCGGAGTGCGGTTGCACGTGGTGCGGCGGGCACGTGGTGCGGTTGCACGTGGTGCGGTGCGTGATGGAGGTGGCGGTGGGGCGTTTGGGACGTGGCGGCGTCGTGACGGGTGGGGCGGGGTGGTGGTGTGGGTGGTGGTGTGGGTGGGGACGGTGGTGGTGTGGGTGGGGACGGTGGTGGTGTGGGTGGGGACGGTGGTGGTGCGTCAGGAGTGGTGTGGGGGTGCGATGCCTGCTGATGCCAGGGAGAGGTAGATGGCGGCGAAGTCCGTCACCGCGAGGAGTTCGGCCAGGGTCTCCAGGAGTTCGCCGGCCTCGCCCGGTGTCTCCTCCGACACCAGCGGTTCCAGTTCGCTGATGGCCGTGCCGTGGCTGAGGGCCAGTTCGCGCGCCGCCGGTGCGGCCGTCAGGCCGCCCGCGACCGCCGGGCGGTCGCGTAGCAGCACGACCCGGGCGCGCAGCGCCTGCTGCTCCTCCACTCGGTCGCGGAAGAAGTCGTCGGGGTCGGCGCCGGCCGCGTAGTCGCCCGCGAGCAGGACGCCGTGGGCGGGCAGGGCCTCCGGCAGTTCGGCGGCGAGGGCGGGCAGGCCGGCCAGTTCGGCGAGGACGGCGGCGAAGCGGCGGCCCACGGGGCCTGCGGCGTCGCCCTCGGTCCAGATCAGCGGCAGCGAGTCGGCGAGCTCGGCGGCGAGCGTCTTGGCCGGGTTGCTGTACGTGGCGATGGCCGGGCCGCAGCGCTCCGCCGTACGGTCCAGGCAGTCGGCGACCTTCTCCAGCGTCCCGGACGGGGCCTCGACCAGGCCGACGCGGTCCAGCAGCGCGAGGAGCGGCGTGAACAGGGCCCACAGGGCGCCCGGTCCGGCGGCGAGGGTCTCCTCGTACTCCTCCGGGCTCTCGTGCGGGGCCATCGCCATCGGTACGAGCAGGCCGCGGGGGGCGCTGACGGTCTCGGCGAGCGGGGCCGTCTTGGGGGCGACGGCGACGACGGTGATGCCGCGCCGGTACGCCTGCTCGGCGAGGAGCGCGAGGCCGGGCTCGGAGCCGTCGGTGGTCGGGATCAGCAGGAGGTCCACGGAGCCCGCCCAGCCGGGGAGGGCCCAACGCAGGGCGCCGGCGGCGGGCGCGACGCCGGTGGGCTGGAGGCGGATGACGGGGGCGGCGGCGCCTGCGAGGGCGCCGACCAGGTCCGCGACGCCTGCGGCGGCGGTGCCGGGGCCCGCGACGAGGACGGCGCGGGGGCGGCCCTCGGGGGTGAGCTCGGAGATGCCGGCTTCGGCGGCGTGCCGGGCCGCGGTCCGCACCCGTGCGCCGGCTTCGGCGGCGCCGCGGAGGAGGCTGCGGCGGTCGGCCAGGGCGAGGGCGTCCGGGGCGTCGAGGAGGGTCTCGTCGAGCATGGGGCCTCCGGGTCGGGGGCGGGTTGCGGGCTCGGGGGTGGGGGCGGGTGCGGCTCGTGGGCGGTGCGGCTCGTGGACGGTGGTGGCCGGTGCGGGGTGGTGGGGTGCGGGGTGGTGGGGTGCGGGGTGGTGGGGTGCGGGGTGGTGGGGTGCGGGGTGGTGGGGTGCGCCCGGCCTCCGGCCGGGCTTGTTCTTCCCACCCGCACCACCCGTACAACCTTGACGTCGACTGACGGTCCACCTGTGGGTGGTGCCTCGCCGTCGGCGACCGTCTGTCCGTAGGACCGCCACCGCCGACCGTCTGCGGCCTGCCGTCCCCAGGACCACCAACCTTCCGGGCTTGGCGTCCTCAGGACCGCCGGCCGTCCCCGGCGTGGCGTCCGTCAGACCGCCTGCCGTTTGAGGCTTGCCGTCCGTAGGACGACCAACCATTCCCGGCCTGCCGTCCTCCGGACAACCGAAGCCCGCGACCTGCCGTCCGTCGGAGCACCGACCCGCCGTGGTGCTCGCCGCCGACCGGTGGGGCGGGTTACTGCGGGCGGCGGGCCTCGTCCACCAGGAGGACTGGGATGCCGTCGCGGACCGGGTAGGCGAGGCCGCAGTCGGGGCTGGTGCAGATGAGTTCGGGGGTGTCGGCCGCCGTGCGGTCGTTCAGCGGCGCGTGGCACGCCGGGCAGGCCAGGATCTCCAGGAGGCCGGCTTCGAGCGGCATGAGGTGTCCCTTCGAACAAACGAATGGTGGTGCTGCCCTTTGGGCCAGGTCAGCCTACCGCCGGGGGACAAGGCGCGCGGCTCGGCCGTGCGCCTGTCCCCCGGTGGGAGAGCGGGTCAGTCCGTCGACCGGACCAGGTCGAGGACCTCGTCGCGGACCTTGGCCATGGTGGCCGCGTCGCGGGCCTCCACGTTCAGGCGGAGCAGCGGTTCGGTGTTGGAGGGGCGGAGGTTGAACCACCAGTCGGCCGCCGCCACCGTCAGGCCGTCCAGTTCGTCGAGGGTGACGCCGTCCTGGTGCGCGTAGGCCGCCTTGACCGCCGCCGTCCGGGCCGCCTGGTCCGCGACCGTGGAGTTGATCTCGCCCGATCCCGCGTAGCGGTCGTACGAGGAGACCAGCTCCGACAGCGGGCCGTCCTGGCCCCCGAGCGCGGCAAGGACGTGGAGCGCCGCGAGCATGCCCGTGTCGGCGTTCCAGAAGTCCTTGAAGTAGTAGTGCGCGGAGTGCTCGCCGCCGAAGATCGCGCCGGTCTTCGCCATCTCCTCCTTGATGAAGGAGTGGCCGACGCGCGTGCGGACCGGCGCGCCGCCGTTCTCGCGCACGACCTCGGGGACCGACCAGGAGGTGATCAGGTTGTGGATGACCGTGCCGCCGGGGTGCTTCGCCAGCTCACGCGCGGCGACCAGCGCCGTGATCGCGGACGGGGAGACCGCCTCGCCGCGCTCGTCGACGACGAAGCAGCGGTCGGCGTCGCCGTCGAAGGCGAGGCCCAGGTCGGCGCCCTCGGCGCGGACGCGGGCCTGGAGGTCGACGATGTTGGCCGGGTCGAGCGGGTTGGCCTCGTGGTTCGGGAACGTGCCGTCGAGCTCGAAGTACATCGGTACGAGGTTCAGCGGGAGGCCCTCGAAGACGGTGGGGACGGTGTGGCCGCCCATGCCGTTGCCGGCGTCCACGACGACCTTCAGGGGGCGGATCGCGGTGAGGTCGACCAGCGCCGTGAGGTGGGCCGCGTAGTCCTTCAGCGTGTCCCGTTCCGAGATCGCGCCTTCCGTCGCCGCCGGCTCGGGCGCGCCCTCCTCCTGCCAGCGCTCGACCAGCGAGCGGATCTCGGCGAGGCCGGTGTCCTGGCCCACGGGGGCCGCGCCCGCGCGGCACATCTTGATGCCGTTGTACTGGGCGGGGTTGTGGGAGGCGGTGAACATCGCACCCGGCAGGTTCAGGCTGCCGGAGGCGAAGTAGAGCTGGTCCGTCGAGCAGAGCCCGATCAGGGTGACGTCGGCGCCGAGCCGCGCCGCGCCCCGGGCGAAGGCGCCCGAGAGGCCGGGCGACGAAGGCCTCATGTCGTGTCCGACGACGATCGCGTCCGCGCCGGTCACCTGGACGAACGCGGCGCCGAACAGCTCCGCCAGCGTCTCGTCCCACTGATCCGGCACCACCCCGCGGACGTCGTACGCCTTCACGATCTGCGACAGATCAGCAGCCACGGAACAACCCTCCTGAATACGCCTGCGTCGGCACGCGTGTGCGGCGCGTGTACGGAGGCCCAACCTACCGGGGGCCGTACTGGGGAGGGCAGAGCGCCTTCGGCCGCGCGTGGGCGGTTCTCAGTTGTCGGGGGAACGCAGGACGCGCAGGTGGCCTCGGCGGCCGACCTCCACGGGGTCCCCGCCGCGACCGCCGCCCTTGCCTCCGGCCTCCGCCGTGCGTTCCTGGGGGCGGGCCGCCTCCCGTACCGCGTTGGCGAGGGCTTCGAGGTCGTCACCGCTGGGGCGCGTCGGGGCGGAGCCGTCGGAGAGCCGGACGACCTCCCAGCCGCGCGGCGCGGTGAGGCGCTCGCTGTGCTCGGCGCACAGGTCGTAGCAGTGGGGCTCGGCGTAGGTGGCGAGCGGGCCGAGGACCGCAGTCGAGTCGGCATAGACGTACGTCAGTGTCGCGACGGCAGGGCGGCCGCACGCGGTGCGCGAACAGCGACGTACAGGGCTCACGACGTTGGACGGTACCGCACTCTTGAGCGGGCCGCGACGACTCCCCACCAGGTCACTCCACCGTGTCGCGGTGTGACCTCGGACACGGGCCCTTCCGGGGTGGCCGTTCTGACCTGCGCGTAAGGAGGATGACGAGGGTGGGCACGACGGTCGATCCGGACAACGTCCGACAGGAATCCGGTCAACGACCGCCAGATGGCCGATCGCGGGAACCTATGGAATCGAGCCCGCGCTTGGCTGGAATGTTCAACTATCGACAGCCGGGGTGGGGCGACATCGAGGTGGCACGTGTGCGCCACGGTCGTGGGACACCGAGGAGAGTTACGCTGCGTCAGTGATGGACAGTCCTGTGCCGCCGCGCCCCTCGTCCCGCCCGGCCGAGTCCCACACGGGCGACTCCGGCGAAGCTCTCGCGGGTGAGTCCCGCGCGGGTGAGTCCGGCGTGGGCGGGTCCGCCTCCGCCTCCGCCGAGGCGCGCCCGGCTCCGGTGGAGCCACGGCCGCGCCGTCGCGACCGTCATGGCCGCGGGATGCGGGGGCCGGTCGCCCCACCGCAGGTGCCGTTGTCCGCGAGCCGGGCCGACGCCTTCCGCGATCTCGTCCTCGACTCGGTGGAGCGCCTGGAGCGGCGCTGGCCGCAGCTGGCGGACGTCGAGTTCCTGGTGCTCGACGTGCCGCCGTCGGCGCCCGGCGAGGCGGTGCCGCTGGGCGGCTCGGCCCCGGCCGCGAAGGACGGCCCGGCCCGGGTCGTCGTCTACCGGCGTCCCGTCGAGATCCGCTCGAAGAGCCGCGACGAGCGGGCCCTGCTGGTCCACGAGGTCGTGGTGGAGCAGGTGGCGGAGCTGCTGGGCCTGTCGCCGGAGTCCGTCGATCCTCGGTACGGGCAGGACTGACGCCCCGGGCGGGCAGGCACTGCCCCGCCCGGGTGGGGCAGGCACTGCCCCGCCCGGGTGGCCGCACGCTTGGTCAGTCGTCCAGGACCGAGAGGTTCTGCTTCGCCGTGGGCACCGCGACCATGCCTCGGTCGTCGACCAGGGTCTGGACCGTGAACATCGGGATGCCGTCCTCGGGGACGGCCAGCGTGCGGGACGCGTGGACCGGGCCTCCGGAGACCCGTTCGACCGTCACGGCGTAGGAGCCCTTGAGGCCGGCCGGGACCAGGTCGGTGACCTTCGTCGTCGTTCCCGCCTTGACCGTGACGGTCTTGGAGACCGGCGTGCCGCCCCCCGTACCGGCCGAGGCGGTGACCTTGACCTCGGCCGCCTCGCCCGGCGCGGTCAGCGAGAGCGTCGAGCCGGCCGCGCGGTTGTCGGCGACGGTCGCGCGGGCGGCGATCGCGGCGGTGGCCGGGATGAACGCGACCTCCTGCTTGTCGCCCTTGCCCCGGGTGACGCGCAGCGCCGCCACGACCGGGGTCGCCTTCTTCGGGTCCGAGGGGCTGAGCAGCAGGGAACCGGTCTCGCCGCGGGTGAGGTCCGGGAGGTCGACGGCCGCGGTCATGCCCGACTTCACGTGCAGGGACTGCGCGCTCGCCGGGACGATGGTGCCCGTCTCGCTGACCAGCTGGATCTTCAGCGCGGCGTCGTTCTCGCCGGGCGCGTACGCCACGAGGCGCACCGAGGTCGCGTCGGCCGGGATGCCGGGCAGTACGGCGGTGCCGGCCGGGTCGGCGGAGGCGGGGAGCCAGTCGCTGCCGAGCTTGTCGTCGGCGGCGCCGATGACCGCTCCGACGCGGCCGCTGCGGGTCGTGACGTGGACGGTCACGTCGGCCGTGGGGGCCTCGTCGGTGAGCGTGGAGAGCAGGACGGGGACGCTGGAGTGGGCGGGGACCGGGATGCCCTCGGTGAGCTGCGACTTCAACGCGCCCTCGGGGCCGTAGAGCTCGATGTCGGCGACGGCGGCGGTGTCGTCGGGGTTGGTGAGGTGGACGTAGTCCTGGCGCTCCTTGGCCGTGGAGGCGGCCGGGAACCAGAAGTCCGTGTCGGGCGCGGTGCAGGTGACGCCGAGGAGGCCGCGTGCGCCGCCCGCCGTGACGACGGTGGTCTGCTGGACCGTCCAGCCGGGGGCGAGGCTGCCGGTGGCCGAACCCGTCAGGGCCGGGGCGGTGGGCCCGTTCGCCTCGGCGGCGACCGGCTTGCCGGGCTCGGTGACCGTCGCCGGGGCCTTGGCCGCGCCGGGCTTCTTCGCCGTGCCGCCACCGGGCGTGGCGGCGGTCGGGGCGGCCTTCAGCTCGGCCTTGGCGGCCGTGTCGGACTTCGCGGCGGGGCTCTTACCGACCGGGGTGTACGAGGTGTAGTCCGTCTCGGCCAACTCGGAGCTGCTGGGCGCCGGGCACAGCAGGCTGGAGCGCTCGACCGGCATGGGCTCCGTGGCGATGTTCGAGACCGGGGCGGTGCCGTCCGGCGCGGTCAGGGCGGCGAAGCCGGTGATGGCGGCGAGGGCGGTGGCGACCGCGATCAGGGAGAGGGTGGGGCGCTTCACTGGTTGCTGCTCCCGTCGGGACGCTGCTCGGTCTCGTAGCCGTACGCGTACGGGTCGTAGGCCTGCGGCTCTTCGTAGCCCTGCTGCTGGTCGTAGCCCTGCTGCTGGTCGTAGCCCTGCTGCGGGTACTGCTCGTACGCCTGCTGTTGCTGCTGCGGGTCGTAGGCCTGCTGCTGGTACTGCTCGTACTGGTCGTACTGCTGCTGGTACGGGTCGGTGCCGTACTCGGCGTACTGCTGGGGCTGCGCGTAATAGCCCTGCTGGGCGTACTGCTCCTGCGGCTGGTCCTGGCCCTGCTGCTGGTGCTCGCCCTGCTGCTGCCAGTCCTCGGCCGCGTACGCCTGCTCCTGCGGTACGGGAACGGGCGCGGGCTCCTGGCCCTGCGCGCCGGTCTCGTCGGCGGCCTCGGCGACCGCCTCGGCCTCCGCCGCCGCGCGCAGCCGGCGGGCCCGGCGGCCGTCGCCCTCCATCGCCTGGGCGGGGATGACGACCTCCTCCTCCGGCAGGTCGTCGTCGATCTCGCGGCGCCGCCCGGGCAGGGCGAGGACGAGCAGGACGACGACGAGGCCGACCTGGGTCCAGATCCACAGCGTGTGGGTGAGCGGCTGGTCGTACGTGAGGTCGAGCCGGCCGCCGTCGGCGGGGAGCTTGAAGCCCTGGGCCCAGCCGTCGACGGTGGTCTTCTCCAGCTCCTTGCCGTCGAGGGTGGCGGTCCAGCCCTCGTCGGCGCGGTCGGCGATGCGCAGGATCCGGCCCGCCGGGCCCACCGGGACCTCGGTGTGCGCCTCGACGGGTCCGGCGGCGACGGTCACCAGCTTGGCGGGCGCGTCGGCGGCCGTGTCGGCGGGCTTCCCTTCGCCCGTCGTCCCGCCGCTCTTCGTCGCGGGGACGATCGTCGCGCGGGCGACCTCGCGGTCGACGCGCCAGAGCGCGCTGCCGTCGAGCTGGCTGAGCCGGCTGAGGCCGGGCGTGGCGTCGAGGACGCGGCTCATCTCGCGCGGCGCCCCGTCCCGTACGAGGACGTAGCGGATCGCGAAGCCGCTGAGCTCTTCGGTCTGGTCGGCGCCGGAGCCGGCCACGAGGTGGGCGACGACCTTGTCCAGGCGCGCGTCGCCGCCGCCCGCCATGGCCAGTTCGGCGTCGCCGAGGCGGCCGCCGGAGCCGCGGACCAGGGTGTACGCGACCTCGCCGGGCGAGGTGCCGCCGAGGACGAGGGTGCGGGGCTGGTCGCGGGTGTCGCTCTCCTCGGCGACGAACGCCGGGACCTGGATCGGGTCGCGCCGGGTCAGCGGCCCGTCGGCGCCGCCGATCATCCAGCCGACGGCGGCCACGACCGGGCCGAGTGCGGCGGCGAGCGCGATGAGCGCGGCGACCGGCTGGCGCCAGCCGAAGCCGTGGGCGGCGACGCGGGTACGTCCGTACTCGGCGCCGATCATGCCGGCGGCGAGCAGGGCCGTGCCGTAGACGAGGGTGGCGGGGCCGGCCCAGCCGGTGCCGCCGGCGCCGTTGGAGAGCGCGGCGAAGAGGAGGCCGACGAGGGCGGCGGTCCAGGCGGCGAGGACGGCGAAGCGGCGCTCCTCGCGCAGCAGTCCGGCCAGGGCGGCCAGGACGATGCCGATGAGCAGGAGGCCGCCGGTGGTGCCCGGGCCGCCGGGGCTGATCCCGAGCAGGTCGAGGGCGGAGGCCGTGCCCGTACGGATGTCGAGTCCGGCCTCGCGCAGGAAGGCGGTGGGGCTGGTCAGCAGGGAGAGCGACCAGGGGGCGAGGACGAGGATCGGGGTGCCGACGGTGGCGAGGAAGCGCAGACCGTAGGCGGCGATGTCGTCGCGGCGCAGGACGAGCACGGCGAGGCCGAGGACGACGGCGATCGGCCAGACGATCGGCGTGAACGCCGTCGTGAACGTCAGCAGGAAGGTGTACGCCCAGGTGGCGCGCCAGCTGCCGCGGGTCCCGCTGCCGGTGCCGCCGGTGAGTCCGTGGGCGGCGACGGCGGCGCGGGCGATGAGCGGGAGCAGGATCGCGAGGACGGCGGTGCCGAGGCGGCCTGTGGCGAGGGCGCCGGTGGCCGCGGGCAGGAAGGCGTAGGCGATGGCGCCCCAGGCGCGCAGCAGAGCGGACTCGACGATCGGACGGGCGGCGAAGTAGGCGGTGAAGCCGGCCAGCGGGACCGAGCAGACGAGCAGCACGGTGAGCGCGAAGGAGGTGGAGCCGAGGAAGAGCGCGGAGAGCGCGGCCAGGGCGGCGAGGTAGGGCGGTGCGGTCTGGGTGCCGCCGGTGCCGAGGGCGTGCCAGCTGTCCGCGTACCGGCCCCACAGCTCGGAGACCGTGTCGGGGGCGGGCAGCAGGGCGCCGCCCGCGAGGGAGCCGCCGCCGAACAGGCCTCGGCAGGCGACCACGGAGATGACGAGGAGGAGGGCGAAGAGGACGGGGCCGGGCTTGCGGGCGATCTTCTTCAGCCGGGCGAACTGCTCGACCTCCATGAAGTCGGCGTCGTCGCCGCCGGGGCCGGATTCGACGGCTCCGTGGCGCGAGCCGCCGGAATCGGCGTCGGAGCCGCCGAAGTTCGCGACGACCTGTTCGGCGGTGGCACGGATCGTGGCGCCGGGCGGCGGGAAGAGCGGGCGGAGTTCGCTCGCGGCGACGGCGGGGTTCTTGCGGCGCCTGCGGGCGGCGAGGATCTTCTCGGGGCGCAGCAGGGTGGCGAAGAGGCCCATGACCTCGTCGACGGCCTGGCCGGGGACCTTGCCGACGAGGTAGGCAAGGGTGCGCAGGAGCGTGCCGACGATCAGCCGGATCAGTACGTACGGCAGGGCGGCGCCGCGGCTGTTGACGAGGAGGGTGTAGACGGCGCCGGCCTTGTCGACGCGGTGCGGGTTGGCGACGGAGCGGCCCGCGCAGTCGACGGTGCGGCGTTCGCGGGCGGAGGCCTCGGCGTGCCGCAGGACGGCGTCGGGGGCGACGAGGACGCTGTGGCCGGCGGCGTGCGCGCGCCAGCAGAGGTCGACGTCGTCGCGCATGAGGGGCAGGCGGCGGTCGAAGCCGCCGAGCTCCTCGAAGACGTCGCGGCGGATGAGCATGCCGGCGCTGGAGACGGAGAGGACGGAGCGGACCTGATCGTGCTGGCCCTGGTCCTGTTCGCGGCGGTCGAGGCCGGTCCAGCGGCGGCCGCTGCGCGCGATGGAGACGCCGGCTTCGAGCAGCTGCCTGCGGTCGTACCAGCCGCGGAGCTTGGGGCCGACGACGGCGGCGTACGCGTCGGCGTCGGCGACGCGGAGGAGTTCGGCGAGGGCGTCGGGCTCGGGGGCGCAGTCGTCGTGGAGCAGCCAGAGCCACTGCACGGGCTCGCCGTGCGGGAGTTCGGGCAGGTCGTACGCCTCGTCGCTCCAGGTCCTGCTGACCGGGTCCCAACCGCTGGGGCGCTTCAGGTACGTGAGTTCCTCGGGTCCGAGCACGGGGGCGGTGCGGGCCGCCTCCTCGACGGCGGCGCCGAAGCCCGTACGGCGGGCCAGGTGCAGCACGCGGTCGGCGCCGATCGCGTCGGCGAGCAGCCGAGCGGAGTCGTCGGCGCTGCCGGTGTCGGCGGCGACGACGTTCTGCACGGGGCGTTCCTGGGCGAGCAGCCCGGCGAGGGCGTCCGGCAGCCAGCGGGCGCCGTCGTGGGCGACGAGCACGGCGGTGACGACGTGTCGCGGAAACTCAGGAGTTGAGGACATCGAGGTACGGGCCCTCCGGCCGGGGGGGTCGCCCGCGGGGGGCGTGGGTGCGTCTCGGACGGGGCCCCACACTAACGGCTGTCAAGAAAACGGTCCGCCCCCTGTGGACAGAGCACAGGGGGCGGACCGTTCGTTGTGTACGGGTGTGACGTGGTTCGGCGGGTGGGTGCCGACGCGGTCGGGGCGGCGGTGGGCCGGAGGCCTGATCGGGCGTCGGGTCGGACAGCGGGTCAGACAGCGGCCTTCTTGAGGCGGCGGCGTTCCCGTTCGGACAGACCGCCCCAGATCCCGAATCGTTCGTCGTTCTGCAGGGCGTACTCCAGGCATTCGGAGCGGACCTCACAGGCGAGACAGACCTTCTTGGCCTCGCGGGTCGAGCCGCCCTTCTCGGGGAAGAAGGACTCGGGATCGGTCTGGGCGCACAGCGCGCGCTCCTGCCAGCCGAGTTCCTCGTCCGCGTCCTCGACCAGCAGTTCCTGGAACAACTCGGTCATGTGCGCCCCTCGTCTGTCTTCGCGTCCCCGTGATGTTGCCGTTACCGATTCCGGCCGAACGACACGAGTGAAATTACAAGTTCGTGCTCTGTGCGAGTCAAGCCGGAATCTGCTATTGGGCCCGGTATTCACTCTGCGGAACCAAGGCTATGCGGAAAGTGTTCAAATCACCAAAAACCTGACACATGCCACTGGCCTGGCCGCACCGCGCGCTCTCACGAAGAGAGACGACCGAGGCGTGGATCTTGTTGCGATCCAGCCACGGAAGCGATCCGGATCACAGTCTGATCACAGGACCCCAGCCGCGTTTACCCGCACGGATGTTGCGCCATGTCTCCCGCTCGGCGGTTGCACAAACCTTTCTCCGGACGCTGTAACCGGATGAGGTGAAACATTAGCCCCAAAACGGGCATTGAGTTGACAGTCGGGTGGCCCTCCCGTCACCTTTGATGGCATGCCAGCGACCTCAGCGCCCTCCGCGACCCACGCCCGTGGGTTCCGCCGCGCTGTCCAGGCGCGCTGTTGCTGTTGCTGTCGCAGCTGTTGATGCCCCGAGCTCCAGCGCCTTCTTTCCGCGTTTCCTGCGTTTCCCGCGTTGCCCCGTGTGACCCCTTGCACGACTCCTGTGTGACCCCCCTGCACGACTTCTGTTACTGCCGAGGAACCACCGCACCCATGAACAGCGACAGCGACCTTCAGATCGCCGGCGACATCCTTGAGGTCCCGCACCTCCTGCAGCCCGCCCGCGAGCACCCCGCCACCGTGGCCGAATTCGTCGGCCTCGCCCGCTCCATCGCCGCCGACCGCGCCCAGTGGGCCCCGCACGTCGAGTACGACGCCACCACCCGCTGGTACCACCGGCTGCGCACCGGACCCGGATACGAGGTCTGGCTGCTCTCCTGGGTACCCGGCCAGGGCAGCGGGCTGCACGACCACGGCGCTTCCTCCGGCGTACTGACCGTGCTCCAGGGCGAGCTGACGGAGCGTACGGAGAGGGGCGTACGGAAGCTCGACGGGGGCGCGACGCGGGTCTTCGCGCCCGGCTACGTCCACGAGGTCGTCAACGACTCCCTCGAACCGGCGGTCAGCCTGCACGTGTACTACCCGGGCCTCACCGAGATGCCCATGCACGAGTCCCGGCAGGCGCAGTGCGCCTCGGTGCCGGACGCCCCGGCCGCCCCCGGTGTCGTACACGCCTGACAGACTGATCCACATGCGCATTGTGGTTCTGGCCGGTGGCATCGGTGGTGCCCGTTTCCTTCGCGGCCTCAAGCAGGCCGCGCCGGACGCGGAGATCACGGTCGTCGGCAACACCGGTGACGACATCCATCTCTTCGGGCTGAAGGTCTGCCCGGACCTCGACACGGTGATGTACACCCTCGGCGGTGGCATCAACGAGGAGCAGGGCTGGGGCCGTGAGGACGAGTCCTTCACGGTGAAGGCGGAGCTCGCGGCGTACGGGGTGGGGCCGGAGTGGTTCGGCCTCGGCGACCGCGACTTCGCGACGCACATCGTCCGTACGCAGATGCTGGGCGCGGGTTATCCGCTCAGCGCGGTCACCGAGGCGCTGTGCGCCCGCTGGCAGCCGGGCGTGCGGCTGCTGCCGATGTCCGACGACCGCGTCGAGACGCACGTCGCCGTGGAGATCGACGGCGAGTCGCGGGCGGTGCACTTCCAGGAGTACTGGGTGCGACTGCGGGCGTCGGTGGACGCCCAGGCCGTGGTGGCGGTCGGCGCGGAGGCGTCGAAGCCGGCGCCGGGTGTCCTGGAGGCGATCGCGGAGGCGGACGTCATCCTCTTCCCGCCGTCCAACCCCGTCGTCTCGATCGGCACGATCCTGTCCGTGCCGGGCATCCGTGAGGCGATCGCCTCGGCGGACGTGCCGGTGGTCGGCCTCTCCCCCATCGTCGGCGACGCACCGGTCCGGGGCATGGCGGACAAGGTCCTCGCGGCGGTGGGCGTGGAGTCCACGGCCTCGGCGGTGGCGCGGCACTACGGCTCGGGGCTGCTCGACGGCTGGCTGGTCGACACGGTCGACGCGGGCGTGGTGGAGGAGGTCGAGTCGGCGGGGATCCGCTGCAGGGCGGTGCCGCTGATGATGACGGACCTGGACGCGACGGCGGCGATGGCGCGCGAGGCGCTGACGCTGGCGGAGGAGGTCCGGGGATGACGGGTCCTGCGGGCGGCGGGTACCGGGTGTGGGCGCTCGGGGGGTTGCCCGAGGTGAAGAGCGGGGACGACCTCGCCAAGCTGATCGCCTCCGCCTCCCCCGGGCTCGAGGACGGGGACGTCCTGCTCGTCACCTCCAAGATCGTCAGCAAGGCCGAGGGGCGGGTGGTCGCCGCCGACGACCGCGAGGAGGCGATCGACGCCGAGACGGTACGGGTCGTGGCCCGGCGCGGCACGCTGCGGATCGTCGAGAACCGCCAGGGTCTCGTGATGGCCGCCGCAGGCGTCGACGCCTCCAACACCCCCGCCGGGACGGTCCTGTTGCTGCCCGCCGACCCGGACGCCTCGGCGCGCGCGATACGGGAAGGGCTGCGGGACGCCCTCGGCGTCGACGTCGGTGTCGTCGTCACGGACACCTTCGGGCGCCCCTGGCGCACGGGCCTGACCGACGTGGCCATCGGCGCGGCCGGAGTGCGCGTACTCGACGATCTGCGCGGCGGGACGGACGCGTACGGCAACCCGCTCAGCGCGACGGTCGTCGCGACGGCGGACGAGCTGGCCGCTGCCGGTGATCTCGTGAAGGGCAAGGCGAACGGCCTTCCGGTCGCCGTCGTGCGCGGTCTGCCGCACGTCGTGGACGGTTCCGTCGAGGAGGGCGCCCGGGCGCTGGTGCGCGGCGCGGCCGACGACATGTTCCGGCTCGGGACGTCGGAGGCGGTACGGGAGGCGGTGACCCTGCGGCGTACCGTCCGGGAGTTCACCGACGAGCCCGTCGACCCCGGCGCGGTACGGAGGGCGGTCGCCGCCGCCGTCACCGCCCCGGCGCCGCACCACACGACACCGTGGCGGTTCGTGCTCCTGGAGTCGGAGGCCTCACGGGTGCGGCTGCTGGACGCGATGCGGGACGCGTGGATCGCCGACCTGCGACGCGACGGCAAGTCGGAGGAGTCCGTCGCCAAGCGGGTGCGCCGCGGTGACGTGCTGCGGAACGCGCCGTACCTGGTGGTGCCGTGTCTCGTGATGGACGGCTCGCACCACTACGGCGACCCGCGCCGGGACGCCGCCGAGCGCGAGATGTTCGTCGTGGCGGCGGGCGCGGGCGTCCAGAACTTCCTGGTGGCGCTCGCGGGCGAGCGGCTGGGGTCGGCGTGGGTCTCCTCGACGATGTTCTGCCGTGACGTCGTACGGGAGGTCCTCGGGCTCCCGGAGGACTGGGACCCGATGGGCGCGGTCGCGGTCGGCCACGCGGCGTCGCCGCCGAAGGAACGGCCGGCGCGGCAGGCGGGGCGGTTCATCGAGGTCCGGTGACCTAGAGTGCCGCGATGTTTCCCGGCGTCATGCGCGGCGCCCTGCGCGGTGGGGTTCGGCCGCTGAGGAGGATCAGGCGGGCGGCGCGGTGACGTTGGCCCGCGTACGGGGCGAGGAGTTCGAGCATGGCCGCGTCGTCGGTGGTGCGGTCGCCGGCGAGGGCGTAGCCGACGATGCTCGGCAGGTGGTAGTCGCCGACGGACACCGCGTCCGGGGCGCCGTTGCTGCGCTGGACCGTCTCGGCCGAGGTCCAGGGGCCGACGCCAGGGATCAACTCCAGCCGCTGCTGGGCCTGTTCGGGTTCCATGGCCGCGGCTTCCTCCATGCGCCGGGCGACCTTGGCGACGCGCAGGATCGTGGCGGCGCGCTTGTTGTCGACGCCGGCTCGGTGCCATTCCCAGGACGGGATCAGGGACCAGGTCCTCGCGTCGGGCATCACGTGGAGGCGGAGTTCCGTAGGGCTGCCGGGGGCGGGCTCGCCGTACTTTCGTACGAGCAGGCGCCAGGCGCGGTAGGCCTCGTCCGTGGTGACCTTCTGCTCCAGGATCGAGGGGATCAGGGACTCCATCACCAGACCCGTGCGGGCCAGCCGGAGGCCGGGGCGGCTGCGGTGCGTCGCGGCGAGGAGCCGGTGGCGGGGGACGAAGGCGGCGGGGTCGTCGTCGGCGCCGAGGAGTTGGGGAAGGCGGTCGAGCAGCCACTGCGCTCCCGGGCCCCAGGCCTCGGCCTCGACCTCCGCGGTGGCCTGACGGAGGGCGACGCGGAGCGTGCCGGGGCCGTCCGGGGTGCGGCTGGCGCGCCAGACGGAGCCGTCGGGGGTCGTACGGATCGTGGGGTCGCCGGCGCCCCGGCGGAGGGGGCCGAGAGTGAGGCCCAGGTCGGTCGGGGCGTCGGGCGTCCAGCGGCGGGTCGCTCCGAGGGCGGGCGTGGTGCCGGCTGCCCGGGAGGCGGGTACGGGGATGTGGCCGCCGCGCGTGGTGGTGCGGGTGGTGGGCGTATGGGGTGCGAAGCGGCCGGCCATGTGTATGAGCGTAGCGGGGGCGGGTGCGGGGCTACTGGTCCGAGGAGAAGCGGATTGCGCCCGCGGGGAGGGTGGTGTCGCACCAGATGCGGATGCCGTCGCGGAGTTCGTTGTCCGCGCCCACGTGCGCGCCGTCGCCGATGACCGCGCCCGTGAGGACCGTACGGGCGCCGATGCGGGCGCCCGCGCCGATCAGGGAGTCCGTGATCACCGCGCCCGGTTCGACCACCGCGCCCGCGTGGAGCGTCGAGCCCGTGATGCGGGCACCCTCGCCGACCTCCGCGCCCGCGCCCACGACCGTGCCGCCCGTGAGCTTGGCGTCCGGAGCCACGCGAGCCGTCGGCAGGACCAGCCGGTCGCCGCAGCGGCCCGGGACCGCCGGGGACGGGGCGTGGCCGAGGACCAGGTCGGCGGAGCCACGGACGAAGGCCTGCGGGGTCCCGAGATCGAGCCAGTACGTCGAGTCCACCAGGCCCTGGAGGTGGGCGCCCGAGGCGAGCAGTTCGGGGAACGTCTCCCGTTCCACCGAGACCGGGCGGCCCGTGGGGATCGTGTCGATGACCGAGCGGCGGAAGACGTACGCCCCCGCGTTGATCTGGTCGGTGACGATCTCCTCCGGCGTCTGCGGCTTCTCCAGGAACGCCGTGACCCGGCCCGTCGGGTCCGTCGGGACCAGGCCGAACGCCCTCGGGTCCTCGACCCGGGTCAGGTGCAGCGAGACGTCCGCGCCCGAGGCGTCGTGCGTGGCGACCAGCGCCCGGATGTCCAGGCCGGTCAGGATGTCGCCGTTGAAGACGAGCACCGGGTCGTCCGGGCCCGAGTGCAGACGCGAGGCGACGTTGCGGATCGCGCCGCCGGTGCCGAGCGGCTCCTCCTCGGTGACGTACTCCAGGCTGAGCCCCAGCGACGAGCCGTCCCCGAAGTGCGGTTCGAAGACCTCCGCCAGGTAGGAGGTGGCGAGGACCACATGCTCGACGCCTGCCGCCCTGGCCCTCGCCAGCTGGTGTGTCAGGAACGGGACGCCCGCCGCCGGGACCATCGGCTTCGGCGTGTTCACCGTCAGGGGCCGCAGCCGTGTGCCCTTGCCACCGACCAGAAGGATCGCTTCTGTCACCTGTCGTCTCTGCTTCCTGTCCGGGGCCGGTCTCGTCGCCCGTCCGGCTCGTTTCACTCGTCCGGGCGATGTGACCGGTCAGTTTATGCAGATGGTCGGACCGCCAACCGCATCACGGCCGCCCCTGGTACTTCGCCGAGGCGGTCCGGGTGGTGCCGAGCTTCCCGTAGAGGCGGGCTCCGGGGCAGGCCGTGGCGTAACCGTCACGGTGTCCGGCGATGGCGTTGAACTTGACCTTCGTACCCTTCTTGTACCGGTTTCCACCGCCGGAGACGAGCGTCGCCTTCCCCTTCGGATTTCCCCCGTGCAGCCCCAGCTTCCACGCGGTCAGCCGTGCGATCGCGGTCGTCGCGGCGGCGGGCGGATTCGTCGAACTGTAGGTGCCGAGGACGGCGATGCCCATGCTGTTGGTGTTGAAACCGAGCGTGTGGGCCCCCAGGACCGGCTTGGCCACTCCCCCGGCGCGGCCTTCGTAGATGTTTCCGCACTTGTCGACGGCGAAGTTGTAGCCGAAGTCACGCCAGCCGCTGGACTGGGTGTGGTAGCGGTAGATACTGCGGAGGACGGAGGGCGCCTGCTTGCAGGTGTAGTTGTTGCCGGTCGCGCTGTGATGGACGAAGGCCGCCTTGATCGACTTGGTGTAGACGAAGCCCTTCTCGCGCAGCTTCTCGTCCGCGCCCCAGCCCTTGCGCGTGATGATCTTCGGGCGCGGCCCGATGTACGGCTTCGCCGCGGCGGCCGCCGGGATCGCGGCCGTACCGACCGGGGCGAGCTGCGCGTTCACGGAGAAGGCCGCCGCCTCCTCGACCGTCGGGCCCCGGCGGGCCGCCGACGCCCCGTGAGCCGCCGACGCCCCGTGTGCCGCACGGGTCCCGGGGGCCTCCTGGGCGCTGGGCTCCGTGCCCGGGTCGACCAGTTCGAGGCGGAGGCCCGTCGGCAGCGGTTCGGCGGAGGGCGCCGAGCGGTCCCCCGGAACCTGCGGCTGGTCGCCGACCTGCTCCGGCTGTACGCGGACCTCCACGCCGTCCGAGTCGCCGACCCACAGCGGCGCGGTGGCCCCGCGGACCGCTCCCGACGCGGCCTCCGCGGTGCCGGGATCGGCCCCGTGCTCGTCGTTGTGGACCTCCAGGTCCTGCCACGGCGACCAGTCGGGGGTCCCGGCCGCCCGGGTGCGGACCTGGACCGTGCCGTGCAGGTGCGCTCGGGCGTCGTCCCAGACGACCCCGACGAGGGAGAAGGGTCTGACGTCCCGTCGCGTCAGCCCCTGCGCCGCCCCGGCGGCACCGGGCACGCCGACGGCCCGCCGGCCGTCCCCGAGGGGGGCGAGGGGAAGGGACTGGGTGGACCCGGCGACATCCGCGTCCGGTCGCGTTGCGGCGTCCGCGTTCGGTGGCGCGGCGGGATCCGCGTCCGGTCGCGTTGCGGCGTCCGCGTTCGGTGGCGCGGCGGGATCCGCGTCCGGTGGCGCGGCGACGTCCGCATCGGGGCGCGCGGCGGGTTCCGCGGCCGGGCGCGCGGTCGGCTCCGCGTCGGGGCGCGCGGCGGCGTCCGCGTTCGGTTGCGCGGCGGGTTCCGCCCGTGCGGCGCCCGGCGCGTCGGACGCAGTCGGCCGGATCGACGCCGCCGCCGGGGTCGCGAGGGACAACGGCAGGGCGAGCGCCGCCGCGCACGTGACGGCGATCGAGGTGGCGAGGTAGGCACGCATGTAGGGATCGTCCGTACCCCGCGGCAGTTCCGCTCGGCGGAATCCGTCCGGAAACTGACGGCTCGTCGGTCCGACCGGAGGACGGCGTCACCGGTACGGCGGGTCCCCGCACCCCGCCCCGCGTACGCTTGCCCGCGTGAACGCCAGCGACCGTACCCCCGCCGACCTGCTGCGATCCGCGCTCGCCGCGGACCCCGCCCGCCCCTTGGTCACCTTCTACGACGACGCCACCGGTGAACGCGTCGAATTGTCCGTGGCCACCTTCGCCAATTGGGTGGCCAAGACGGCCAATCTCCTCCAGGGCGAACTGTCCGCCTCGCCCGGCGACCGGCTCGCGCTGCTGCTGCCCGCGCACTGGCAGACCGCTGTCTGGCTGCTGGCCTGTTCCTCGGTCGGCGTGGTCGCCGAGGTCGGTGGCGACCCGGCGGGCGCCGACTACGTCGTCGCCGGACCGGACACCCTCGACGCCGGGCTCGCCTGCTCCGGAGACCGGATCGCGCTCTCCCTCGCCCCGCTGGGCCGCCGCTTCCCCGCCGCGCCCGCCGGGTACGCGGACTACGCGGTGGAGGTGCCGAGCCAGGGTGACCGGTTCGCCCCGTTCGTCCCCGTGGACGCGGACGCGCCCGCACTCCTCGTCGACGGTACGGAACTGACGGGCGCCCAGCTCGTCGATCGGGCGCGCGCGGACGCCGAGGCCCTCGGCCTGACTCCTGGGGCGCGGCTGCTGTCCGGGCGTCCGTACGGCACCTGGGACGGCCTGTCGGCCGGGCTTTACGCGCCGCTGGCGACGGGCGCGTCCGTCGTCCTGTGCCGGAACCTGGACCAGCTGGCGCCCGAGGCGCTCGACAAGCGGGTGGAGAGCGAGCGCGTCACCGCGACCGCCGTATGACAACCGGCTGAGGTCCACCCGTATGGCGCACCGACTCGCCGAGCCCCCGGGTCCGCGCGTCAACTCCGGTACATGATCGGCGGGTACGCACCCCCTCCCGCACAACCATGTGTCCGGTTCGGCCGTCCCACTCTTCGAACGGCGGCTCCCGGGCGCGCCGCCGACGCCGACGCCGTGAAGGATGGACCCAGACGTGACGGACACTGCCGGCACGCCCGCCGAACCGGAGGACCCGCGCAAGCGTCGTTGGCTGCGCTGGACGGCTCTCGGGGTCTCGGTCGTCGTCCTCGCCGGGGCGGGTGTCGGCTGGTGGCTCTACCGCAAGCTCGACAGCAACATCACCACCGACACCGACGCCGCCGCCGAACTGCTCAAGTACGAGAAGGAGCGGCCCACGGCGGGCGCGATGGGCGCGCAGAACATCCTGCTCATCGGTTCGGACACGCGATCCGGGGCCGGTAACACCAAGTACGGGAAGGACAGGGGCACCGAGCGCTCGGACACCACGATCCTGCTGCACATCGCGGCGAGGCGGTCGAGTGCGACGGCCGTGTCGATTCCACGCGACCTGATGGTGAACATGCCCAGTTGCAAGGGGTCGGACGGGACCCGGACCGGGGAGCAGTTCGCCCAGTTCAACTCGGCCTTCGAGATCGGCGGCACGGCGTGCACGATCCGAACCGTCGAGCGGCTGACCGCGATCCGGATCGACCACCACATGGTGATCGACTTCCGGGGCTTCAAGAAGATGGTCGACGCGGTGGACGGGGTGGAGATCTGCCTCAAGGAGCCGATCGACGACGAGGACGCCAAGCTGAAGCTGCCGGCGGGGCGCCAGACGCTCCACGGCGAGCAGGCGCTGGGGTTCGTACGGGCCCGCAAGACGCTCGGCAACGGCAGCGACACGGAACGCATGGACCGCCAGCAGCAGTTCCTGGGCGCGCTGGTCAACAAGGTGCAGAGCAACGGCGTGCTGCTGAATCCGACCCGGCTGTATCCGGTCCTGGACGCGGCGACGAAGTCGATCACGACCGACCCGGGCCTCGACTCGCTGCGGGACCTGTACGACCTGGCGCGGTCGATGCGGTCGGTCCCCACGGAGAAGGTGCAGTTCCTCACGGTGCCGCGACGGCCGTACTCGTACAACGCGAATCGGGACGAACTCGTACAACCTGAAGCGAGCCAACTCTTCCTGCGGCTACGCGAGGACAAGCCCGTCATCGTGACTCCGGGCTCCACGGCCTCACCCTCTCCGGGCGCGAGCGAGAGCGCCGTGAGCACGGAGAACGACGGAAAACCGGACGACGCGGGCTCCCCGAGTCCGGCGCCGACGCCCACCTTCACGGGGCGCAACGCGGCGGAGGGTGCGTGCACCTAGGGGCGGGTGAGTAAAGGGGAGTCCAAGGAGACCGGGGGGAGGGCGATGCCGGAAGGGGTTTGGGCAAATTGCCCAGTTGTAAGGGGCGTGGAATTTGTCACGGACGTCGCCCCACGCTGAACTGGGCGGATAGTGTGACGCGATCCGGTGCTTCCGACCTCGTGTCGCGCACTCAACGGATCGAACGACCGAGCGCCAGCCGGGGGAGGCGCCTCGCGTGGCACCGACGGAGGATTCAAGTAACCGTGGACGCGCACAGCCGTGGACAGGCGGATGAGATCGACCCCGCCGACCAGTGGGTCCTCAACCCGCAGACAGGCAACTACGAACTGCGACTGAACCACTCCGCTGGGCAGTCCCCGTCGCCGTCGCAGCACCGTGCTCCGTCGCAGTCCCGCCCGCGCGGCGCCACCACGCCGGGCCCGAGAACCGCCGAGGGCCAGGGGTCCCGCTCCGGCCGGCGTTCGCGTACGACCGGCACGCCGACCGAGGCTCCCCCTACGCCTGGAGGCGTGGGGGGACCCCCAGTCCCCGGCCAGCGCCGCCGCCGCGCCCCCGAGGGCCCGGCCGGAGGCCCGCCGCAGCCGGGCCGGCGCAAGCGCAAGCCCCCGAAGTCCCGCAAGAAGAAGGCCCTGCTGTGGACCGGCGGGGCGATGGCGTTCGTGCTCCTGGTGGGCGGTGTGGGCGTGTACGCGCTCTACGACCACCTCGACGGGAACATCAACAAGATCGACGTGGTCGGCTCCGGCAGCTCGGGCTTCAAGAAGGACCAGGCCGTCAACATCCTGCTGATCGGCACGGACAAGCGGACCGGCGACGGCAACCAGGGCTACGGCGACAAGAACAGCCCCGGCCACGCCGACACCACGATCCTCTTCCACGTCTCCAAGGACCGGACGAACGCCACGGCGATGTCCATCCCGCGCGACCTGAAGACGGACATCCCCGAGTGCCAGACGAAGATGCCGGACGGCACCATCAAGACCATCCCGGCCCAGCCGGACCAGCGTTTCAACATCAGTCTGGGCCAGTCCGACCGTGACCCCGGCTGCACGATGCGCACGGTCAAGGAGCTCACCGGGCTGACCGTCGACCACTTCATGATGGCCGACTTCAACGCCGTCAAGGAGATGACGACGGCCGTCGGCGGCGTGAAGGTCTGTCTGGCCAAGCCGGTCAAGGACAAGGACTCCAAGCTCGACCTGCCCGCGGGCGAGTCGGTCATCCAGGGCGAGCAGGCCCTCGCCTTCGTCCGGACCCGGCACAGCTTCGGCAACGAGAGCGACCTCGACCGGATCAAGATCCAGCAGCAGTTCCTCAGCTCCATGATCCGGCAGATGAAGTCGGACGAGACCCTGACCAGCCCGTCCAAGCTGCTCGACCTCGCCGAGGCGGCCACCAACGCGCTGACCGTCGACTCGGGCATAGGAAGCATCTCGAAGCTGAAGTCGCTCGCCGAGGAACTCGCCAAGATCGACACGAAGAACATCACGTTCACGACGCTTCCGGTCATCGACAACCCGGCCGAGAAGGTCAAGGCGACGGTCGTGCCCGACCCGACGAAGGCGCCGCAGCTCTTCGCGATGCTGAAGTCCGACACCTCCCTCACCGAGGTGAAGAAGCAGCAGCAGGACGCCAAGAACGCCCAGTCCGCCCTGTTGAAGGGCGCGCGGTCCACCGCGCGCGAGGTGCGCGTCGACGTCTACAACGGCAGCGGCATCACGGGCGCGGCGCAGAAGACGCTGGACTGGCTCCAGAACGAGCAGGGCGTCACCCGGTCGACGAACAAGAGCAACGCCCCGGAGAAGGCGGCGAAGACCACGCTCACCTACGCTCCGAACCAGGCCGCTCAGGCCCGCAAACTGGCCGACCTGATGGGTCTGCCCGCCACGGCGCTCAAGCCGGGCACGCAGGACGCCGAGGCGCTCGCACCCATGACGCTGATCCTCGGTTCCGACTTCAAGGGCGCGGGGGTGCCCATCACCGGTCCGGCAAAGGCGCCGGAGGGTGCTCAGACCGCAGACAAGAAGGTGTGCGCCGAGTGACCCGGAAACACCGGGCGTCGGTGCATTCCTGAGGAGGGGGACCAGGGGTGGGACAGAACAGCGTGCGTGGGGAGGGGACCCGGGATCGCGTTCCGCACGCCCGCGAATTGGGCTGGGACGAGAGTCTCTACGGGGACGAGGACGCACCGGGGTCGGGTGACCGCACGCCGGGGGGCCGGTCTTCCCGTGGCCGGACCGCCGGCGAGGCGGACAAGGCCGGCCCGGGCCGCAGCGGCGGCGAAGGCCGTGCCAGCCGTCGGCGCAAGGGAACGCGCAGAGCCAAGAAGAGCGGCAAACGCAAGATACTCCGCTGGGTCGCGGCGACCCTGTCGATCCTGATACTGGGGACGGCCGCCGCCGGATACCTGTACTACCAGCACCTCAACAACAACATCCGCGGCGGCAGCCGCGCGGGCGGCGACAGCGGTGTGAAGAAGGCCGCGCCGAACGCGCTCGGCGACACCCCGCTCAACATCCTGCTGATCGGCTCCGACAGCCGCGCCGACGAGAAGAACGTGGCGCTCGGCGGCGGCAAGAACGAGCGGGACCGCAAGCCGCTCGCCGACGTGCAGATGCTGCTGCACATCTCCGCGGACCGGAAGAACGCCAACATCATCTCGATCCCGCGCGACACGATCGTCAAGATCCCCGCGTGCAAGGGCGAGGACGGCACGCCGTACCCCGCCACGACCACCAGCCCCATCAACGAGACCCTGGCCCGCGGCGGTCCCGGCTGCACGCTCACCACCTGGGAGAGCATCACCGGGGTCTACATCGACCACTGGATGATGGTCGACTTCGCGGGTGTGGTCGCGATGGCGGACGAGGTCGGCGGCGTCCCGGTCTGTGTGAACACCGGCGTCCACGACAGGTCGACCCGCCAGGTGAAGGGCGGTTCCGGCCTGAAGCTGAAGGCCGGCACGACCGAGATCAAGGGCGAGCAGGCGCTCCAGTGGCTGCGTACCCGGCACGCGTTCGGCAGCGACCAGAACCGCGCCAAGGCCCAGCACATGTACATGAACGGCATGATGGAGAAGCTCCAGAAGCAGAACGCCTGGACCGACACCGGACGCCTCATGGGCCTGGCCGAGACCGCCACGAAGGCCCTTCAGGTCTCGGACGAGATCCGCTCCGTGTCGAAGCTCTTCGATCTGTCCATGCAGTTGAAGAACGTGAAGCTGGACCGCCTCACGACGGCGACGGTCCCCACGGGCGAGTGGCCGCAGGACAAGAACAAGCTCGTCATGGTGCCGAGCGCCGCCGACAAGATGTGGGCGATGCTCCGTGACGACGTCGCCTTCGACAAGAACGGCGACCCGGCCGGCGCGAAGCCGTCCACCTCCGCGAAGCCGAAGCCGAAGGGCCCGACGGCCGCCGCGCCCGCGACGCTCGCCGTCACCGTCGTCAACGGCACGGCGGGCGACGGTCAGGCGCCCACGGAGGGCCGCGCCAGCACGATGGCGCAGACCCTCCAGGGCAAGGGCTTCACCCAGGCGGGCGCCTCGCGGAACGCCGAGCCGCGCAACGACACCGTGATCAAGTACCCCAAGTCGAGCGGCGATCAGGGCAAGGCGGACGCGCTGTCCGTGGCCAAGGCGCTCGGACTGCCCGACTCGTCCGTCCGCGCGGACGCGAAGGCGGAGGGCATCACTCTGGTCATCGGCTCGGACTGGCGCGAGGGCGCCACGTACAAGAAGCCGAAGACCGAGGCGGGCGACCTGCCGGAGGGCGCCGACGACAAGGTCAAGTGCATGGACGTCTACAGCGTCTACAAGTGGGACGGCAAGAGCTGACCCGGCGTTGACGCAGAACGGCGAACGGCCGGTCCCCCGTGCGGGGACCGGCCGTTCGCCGTGTGGCGCGCGCGTCAGACCTTCGTGGCCCGCACCGCCGGACGGCGGCTTGCGATGACCTTGTTCGCCAGGGCGCGCGGGCTGGTGAGGAATCCGTAGCCCCAGGACATGTGCATCGTCGCGAGGGCCACCGGGATCTGGAGGCGGGCCTTCAGCGGAAGGCCCTTGCCCGCCGGGATCGAGCCCGCGGTGATCGCGGCCAGGTAGCCGGCCGGGATCAGGAAGCCGAGCGGGGTGAGGGCCACGCCGACCAGCACGCCGGCCGCGATCGCGCAGACGGCGGTCGGCGGGGCGAGGTAGCGGAGGTTGATCGAGCCCTGGTGGTAGCGGGCCACGACGTGGCGCCAGCGGCCGTAGTCCTTGTACTGCTTCGCCAGCGCGCGCACGCTCGGCCGCGGGCGGTACTGGACGCGCAGTTCGGGCGAGAACCAGATCAGGCCACCGGCCTCGCGGATACGGAAGTTCAGCTCCCAGTCCTGGGCGCGGATGAACTCCACGTTGTAGCCGTCCTGCTGCTCCAGCGCCTCGCGGCGGAAGACACCCAGGTACACGGTCTCGGCCGGGCCCGCCTGGCCGCCGGTGTGGAAGGCCGCGTTGCCGACGCCGATCTTCGAGGTCATCGCGGCGGCGACCGCGTGCTCCCAGTCGTTCTCGCCCTCGGCGTGCATGATGCCGCCGACGTTCTGCGCGCCCGTCTCCTCCAGGAGGCGGACGGCAGTCGCGATGTAGTTCGGCGAGAGCATGCCGTGACCGTCGACCCGCACCACGATCGGATGGCGGGAGGCCTTGATCGCCGCGTTGAGGGCGGCGGGCGTGCGGCCCGTGGGGTTGGGCACGGTGTGGACGCGCGGGTCTTCCCGGACGAGTTCGGCGGCGATCTCGTCCGTACGGTCCGTGGACGGGCCGAGCGCGATCACCACCTCCATCTCGCCGTCGTACTCCTGCTCGAGGATGTGACGGACCGAGTTGCGCAGGTGCCGCTCCTCGTTGAGGACCGGCATGATCACGGAGACGGGGGGCGTGGCGTTCATTGCCCGACACGTTACCGCGTATGGGGGACACCGAGCGCGGCACGGGGAGCGCCGCACCCTTGCTCTGATCGTATGGGCCTACGGTGCTCACGGTTCTCCTTGTCACAGCCGCGGAGGTGTCCCCCGGTGCCCACACCGCCCCGCACGCCCCGTCCCCGGCCGCCGGCAGCCCGTCCGGCACCGGCACGCCGCGTCAGACGGGCCGCGCGGCCCCGGTGGGGCATGCGAATGGCGACGACCCTGTCCGTCGTCGTCCTGGGCGCAGGCGGTATCGGGCACGCGCTGGTCACCAGCCTGGACACCGGGATCAACCGGATCGACCCGTTCAAGGACATGAAGAACCGCCCCCAGGCCGGACACGGCATGAACGTGCTGGTCGTGGGCACGGACGGGCGCGACAGCCTCACCGAGGAGCAGCGCAAGGCGTACAGGCTGGGCGGGGAGCCCTGCCACTGCACCGACACCGTGATGCTGGTCCACATCAGCGAGGACCGGGACCGGGCCAGTGTGGTGAGTCTCCCGCGCGACTCGTACGCCGAGATGCCCGAGCACGTCGACGCGACCACGGGGGAGCGGCACCAGGCGCATCCGGTGAAGCTGAACGCGGCGTACGCCGAGGGCGGGCCGGGGCTGACGGTGCGGACCGTCGAGAACATGACGGGGGTGAAGATCGACCACTATCTCGAGGTCGACTTCACCAGCTTCATGAAGACGGTCGACGCGGTCGGTGGGGTGGAGATCTGTACGCCCCGGCCGATGAAGGACACCTACACCGGGCTCGACCTGGCGGCCGGCCCGCACCAGCTGACCGGCGGGCAGGCGCTGCAGTACGTGCGCTCACGCCATGTCGACGGGGCGGCCGACATCGGCCGGATGCAGCGGCAGCAGCGTTTCCTCGCCGCGCTCATCGACCGGATGACGAGCGGCGGGGTGCTGTTGAACCCGGTGCGGTTCCGTGAGGTGGCCACGACCGCGCTGAAGTCGGTCCGGGCCGACCAGGGCTTCGGTACGGAGCAGATGCTGGCCCTCTCCAAGGCGATGCGGGGCTTCACGCCCGCCTCGTCGGAGTTCGTCTCCGTACCGATCGGGGACATGAGCTTCCCGGTTAAGGGCATCGGCTCGACGGTGAAGTGGGACGCGCCCAAGGCGCAGAAGCTCTTCCAGGCCCTGCGCGAGGACCAGCCGCTCGCGCCGTCGTCGCCGTCGTCGGCCCCGTCGGCCTCGTCGGCGCCGGGGAAGGCGAAGACCACCGAGGACCGGCCGAAGGTGACCGTCGTCGACGTCGCGCCCAAGACGATCCGGGTGCAGGTCTACAACGGGACGCGGACGGACGGCCTGGGCCGCAAGGTGGACGACGCGCTGCGCGCCACGGGCTTCGACACGACGCGGGCGCCGCGCACGGCGAACGGGCCGGAGCTGCGGCGCACGGTCGTGGAGTACGACCCGCGCTGGGACCGCTCGGCGAAGTCCCTGGCGGCGGCGCTGCCCGGCGCGGAGCTGCGGGCGGTGCGGGGGCAGGGCGGGACGCTGCGGGTCGTGGCCGGGCTGGACTTCAAGGCGGTGACAGCGGTCAGGGCGGACGAGCCCACGACGGGGCCGTTCGAGGCGGTCACCGGGGACCAGGTGGTGTGTCCGTGAGCGCGCTCGGGGCCGGCGGGACTCAGTCCTCGTAGCCCTCCGCCGCCCGCTGTTCCCGGAGGTCCTTGATCGCGCGGCGGCGGGCCAGGCGGTGGGTGCGGCGGATCTGGGCTTCCTGGTAGCGGCGCTTGTCCTTCTCGGTCTCCGGGAGGACCGGCGGTACCGCGCGCGGCTTGCCGTCGGCGTCGACCGCCGCGAAGACCAGGTAGGCGGAGCCGACCTGCTGGGCGGGCGTGGACTCGTTCCAGCGTTCGGCCATGACCCGGACCCCGACCTCCATCGAGGAGCGGCCGGTCCAGTTGACCTGGGCCTTCACATGGAGCAGGTCCCCGATCCGTACCGGCTCCAGGAACACCATCTCGTCCATGGACGCGGTCACGGCCGGCCCGCCCGAGTGCCGGCCCGCGACGGCGCCCGCCACGTCGTCCACCAGCTTCATGATCACGCCGCCGTGCACCGTGCCGAGGAGGTTGGTGTCGTGGCTGGTCATGATGTGGCTGAGCGTGGTGCGGGACGCGGAGGTGGGCTTGCCCGGAATATCGGTCTCCGGGCGGTCCGTGCGCTGGGCCTGGTCTGTCATGCCCTCCACCTTATGCCGGGTCCCGGCCTCGTCCCCTTTGCATCAGCTTGGCAACAGCGCCGCCCCGATTCCCCACCCGGCCTGTCGGCGCCCGCCGGGCGGCCTGCACACTGGTCCGCATGAATGACTGGCCGAACTCGCAGCCCGAGGGTGCTCGCCGCATGCGCCATGTGCAGCGCCCGCAGGTCCCCCAGCAGCAGCCGCAGTACGGCCAGGGACAGGACCAGGGGTACAACCCGAACTTCACCCAGCAGCAGGCCGCCGGTTACGACAGCGGCTACAGCTCCGGCCAGGTGTACGGCCAGGGCGGCGGCCGCGGCACCGTACCGCCGCAGCACGACCCGCGGTACGCGCCCCCGCCGCAGCCCGGTCGCCCCGCGCCCGACTGGCGCCGCCGGATCAAGGTCGGCTCCATCGTCCTGGTCGTCGGCGTGCTCGCCTGGAGCGTCGGCACGTACGCCTGGGCCAGCTCCCAGATGCGTAACGAGGTCGACCTCGCCAAGGTCATCGAGCGGCCGGCGGCGGGCGACTGCACGACGTACCTGATCGTCGGCTCCGACAGCCGTGAGGGCATGTCGGCCGAGGAGAAGAAGAAGCTGCACACCGGTTCCGCCGAGGGCAAGCGGACCGACTCGATGATGATCCTCGCGGCCTGCTCCAGCGGGAACACGATGGTCTCGCTCCCCCGTGACTCCTGGGTCACCATCCCGTCCTTCGTCGGCTCGGAGTCCGGCAAGAAGTTCGGGGCGCGCGGTGGCTCCAAGCTCAACGCGGCGTACGCGATGGACGGCCCGGAGCTGCTGGTCCGCACGGTGGAGTTCAACACCGGGCTGCGCATCGACCACTACGCGGAGATCGGCTTCGCCGGCTTCGCGAACATCGTGGACGCGCTCGGCGGTGTCGACATGAACATCGAGAAGGGCTTCAAGGACAAGAAGTCCGGCGCCGACTTCCAGGCCGGCGAGCAGACCCTCAACGGCGAGCAGGCCCTCGCCTTCGTCCGTACGCGGTACGCCTTCGCCGAGTCGGACCTCGCGCGGACGAAGAACCAGCAGAAGTTCCTCTCCGCCCTGGCCAACCAGGCGGCGACCCCGGGCACGATCCTCAACCCGTTCAAGCTGTACCCGACGCTGGGCGCCGGTCTGGACACGCTGATCGTGGACAAGGACATGTCGCTGTACGACCTCGGCAAGATGTTCTTCGCGATGAAGGGCATCAGCGGCGGCGACGGGAAGTCGATGAACATCCCGATCTCGGGCAGCGCGCCGCAGGGCTCCCTGAAGTGGGACATGCCCAAGGTGAAGCAGCTCGTCTCGCAGATCCAGAACGACGAGCCGGTGACGGTGACGTCGGACCGCTGATCATGCGGACGTGATCGCGCAAGGCCCGTCCGGGGCCCGGACCAGCGCCCGGACGGGCACGACTATGCTCGGGCAGGCATTCCGCCCGACCTCACTGGAGTCCCGTATGGCCCTCAAGATCACGGTGATCGGCACCGGCTACCTCGGCGCCACGCACGCTGCGGCCATGGCGGAGCTCGGCTTCGAGGTCCTCGGCCTCGACGTCGTCCCCGAGAAGATCGAGCTGCTGTCCACCGGTCGCGTACCGATGTACGAGCCCGGTCTGGAGGAGCTGCTCTCCCGGCACGTCGCCGGGATCGAGGGGTCGACGGGGCGGCTGCGCTTCACCACCTCCTGGGAGGAGGTCGGCGCCTTCGGCGACGTGCACTTCGTCTGTGTGAACACTCCGCAGAAGCACGGCGAGTACGCGTGTGACATGACGTACGTCGACGCGGCCTTCGGCTCGCTGGCGGCCGTCGTGCGCGAGGGCTCGCTCGTCGTCGGCAAGTCCACCGTGCCGGTCGGTTCGGCCGAGCGGCTCGCGGAGCTGCTGCCGGACGGCGTGGACCTGGCGTGGAACCCGGAGTTCCTGCGCGAGGGGTTCGCCGTGAACGACACGCTGCACCCGGACCGGGTGGTCGTCGGCGTGACGAGCGAGCGCGCCGAGAAGGTGCTGCGCGAGGTGTACGCCACACCGGTCGCCGAGGGCACGCCCTTCGTCGTGACCGACTTCCCGACGGCCGAGCTGGTGAAGACCGCCGCGAACTCCTTCCTGGCGACGAAGATCTCCTTCATCAACGCGATGGCGGAGGTCTGCGAGGCCGCCGGCGGTGACGTCGCGAAGCTGGCGGAGGCGATCGGCTACGACGAGCGGATCGGGTCCAAGTTCCTGCGGGCCGGGATCGGCTTCGGCGGCGGCTGCCTGCCGAAGGACATCCGCGCGTTCATGGCCCGGGCGGGCGAGCTGGGCGCGGACCAGGCGCTGACGTTCCTGCGGGAGATCGACTCGATCAACATGCGGCGGCGCGGCCAGATGGTCGAGATGGCGCGGGACGCGGTCGGCGGCGACTCGTTCCTGGGCAAGCGGGTCGCGGTGCTCGGCGCGACGTTCAAGCCGGACTCGGACGACGTACGGGACTCGCCCGCGCTGAACGTGGCGGGGCAGATCCACCTCCAGGGCGGCCAGGTCACGGTCTACGACCCCAAGGGCATGGAGAACGCCCGCCGGCTCTTCCCGACGCTCGGATACGCACCCTCGGCGCTCGAGGCGGTGCGCGGGGCGGACGTGGTGCTGCACCTGACGGAGTGGCGCGAGTTCCGCGACGGCCTTGACCCGGCGGAGCTGGCCGCGGCGGTGAGCTCCCGCGTGATCCTGGACGGCCGCAACGCGCTGGACGGCGCACGGTGGCGCGAGGCGGGCTGGGTGTACCGCGCGATGGGGCGCCCGCGCGCGTAGGCAGAGTGTGGACGCGGCCCCTAGGTCCCGCCGCCCGTGACGGGTGGCGGGACCTGGCCGTTTCTCGGGTCCGGTCTCAGGCCGCGCGGCGTAGGCGCGCCTTGCGGGAGAAGAACTCCGCCTCACGCAGGGTGCGCGTGGCGTTGTCGCGGGCGAGGGCGACCAGGTCCGGGGCGGGCCAGTCGCGGCGGAGGAGCTCGGCGAAGAGCGGGGCGTAGCCGGTGGCCGGGTCCGTGGTGTGCGAGAGGCCCACGCAGTGCGGGCCCGCCAGGGAGCGGACGCGGTCGAGGGCGTCGGCGGTCGCCGACAGGTCCTTGGTCACCGGGATCATGCAGACACCGCCGTTCCGCCCGAGGAGGCCGAGGACGTCGTCCGGGAGGTCCAGGAGCTCCTTCGGGTCAGGGCGGGTCAGCAGGACCGGGGTCCTGGTGAGCCCGAGGGTCCGGCGGGCCGTCTCCGGGTCGGCCCCGGAGAGGTCCACGACGAGCCCGAGGCGGTTCATCTCCCGTACGGCCTCGCGGGCGAAGCCGTCGAACCGGGTGAGGCTGACCGCCCGTACCCCAAGCGCGTGGTACGCCCGCAGCGCGGCGAGCGAGCCGGCCAGGGCCGTCCAGCTTACCGGGCCAAGGAGCACCGCCGTCCTGCCGCAGTTGACGGCGTGGGCCATCTCGGCGGTGGTCTGCGTCAGGCGCAGGTCCTCGGGGCAGGCGGTGACGAGTTCGCGGATCCCGTCGATCCGGCGCAGCGTGCCGATGACGCCCGCCCCGTCCTCGCCGGGTTCGTCGGGTTCGACGTGCAGCGACCAGAGCTGCGCACCGGCCTCCGCCGCCCGCACCGGCGGAAGGTCCTCGGGGTCGAACTCCCGAGGCGGGTCCGTGTGCCCCTCGACGACGGGCTGCGCCGTGAGAAGCGCCCGCGCACGGGTCAACTCGTCGGGTTGCTGCGGTTGTTCGACGCCATCGGGGTCGCCGGACGTTGCGCCGGCGGCTTCGACGGAGAGGGGGTGGTGATCTTCGAGATCTGCCATGGCGTAACAACTCCGAACTGTACGAGGCAGTACCGTCCAGCGTGGCACGGAGTCCCTCGTGAGGGGCTGTGGAGTAGCCCGTTCGGGGGGGCGGCCCGGTCGTTCGAGGCCGGGCCGCCGTCGCCTGCGGTTCAGGAGGCCTGCGCGTCCAGGGAGTCGAGCGTCGCGTTCGACGGACCTCGGCGGGAGCTGAGGTCGCGGGAGACCGCCTCCGCGTCGCGCAGCGCGCGGACCGCGTTGGACCACGTCAGTTTGGCCAGGTCGGTGTGGGACCAGCCACGGTGGAGGAGTTCTGCGATGAGGTTCGGGTAGCCGGCGACGTCGTCGAGGCCGGCCGGGGTGAACGCCGTACCGTCGTAGTCGCCGCCGATGCCGATGTGGTCGACGCCGGCCACCTCGCGCATGTGGTCGAGGTGGTCCGCCACCGTCGCCGCCGTGGCGATCGGGCGCGGGTTCTCGGCCTCGAAGGCGCCGTGGAGCTTCATCGCCTCGGCGGTGGTGTCGAGGTGGTGGAAGCCGTGCGCGCGCAGGTTCTCGTCCGCCCGGGCCGTCCACTCCACCGCCGCGGGCAGGATGAACTTCGGTACGAACGTGGCCATCGCGACCCCGCCGTTCGCGGGCAGCTGCGCGAGCACGTCGTCCGGGATGTTGCGCGGGTGGTCGCAGACCGCGAGGGCCGAGGAGTGCGAGAAGATCACCGGCGCGGCGGAGGTGGTGAGCGCGTCCCGCATGGTCGTCGCCGCGACGTGGCTGAGGTCGACGAGCATGCCGATCCGGTTCATCTCCCGGACGACCTCGTGGCCGAACGGCGAGAGCCCGCCGACGCCCGGCTCGTCGGTCGCCGAGTCCGCCCACGCGGTGTTGTCGTTGTGCGTGAGCGTCATGTAGCGCACGCCCAGGGTGTGCAGGGCGCGGAGCGTGGCGAGGGAGTTGTTGATGGAGTGGCCGCCCTCGGCGCCCTTGAGCGACGCGATACGGCCCTGGCGACGTGCCGCCTCCATGTCGTCCGCCGTCAGGGCGGGAGCCAGCTCGTCCGCGTACCGCTCCAGGAGCTGGTCGACGATGTCGATCTGCTCCAGGGTGGCGCTCACCGCGTCGTCGCCGGTCAGCTGGGTGGAGACGTACACCGACCAGAACTGGGCGCCGACGCCGCCGGCGCGCAGCCGTGCGAGGTCGGTGTGGAGCGCGCCGGTCTGGTCGGCGGCGATGTCGAGCCGGTCCAGGTCGTAGCGCACGTGCTGGCGCAGCGCCCAGGGGAGGTCGTTGTGACCGTCGACGACGGGGTGGTCCGCCAGCAGTTCGAGGGCCTCCGCCAGACGCTCCGACGCGTCGGCCGGGGTGCTCACCGGGCCGCTCACTTCGCGAAGCCGAACGACTCCGACCCCTCGACCTTCGCGCGCAGTCGCTTGCCCTTGTCGGTGGCCTGGTCGTTCAGCTCCTGCTGGAACTCCCGCATGCGGCCGAGGAGTTCGGCGTCGTGCGCGGCGAGGATACGGGCCGCGAGCAGGCCCGCGTTGCGCGCGCCGCCCACCGAGACCGTGGCCACGGGCACACCGGCCGGCATCTGCACGATGGAGAGCAGCGAGTCCATGCCGTCGAGGTACTTCAGCGGGACCGGCACGCCGATGACCGGCAGCGGGGTCACCGAGGCGAGCATGCCCGGGAGGTGGGCGGCGCCGCCGGCGCCCGCGATGATCGCCTTCAGCCCGCGGTCGGCGGCCTGCTCGCCGTACGCGATCATCTCGCGCGGCATCCGGTGGGCGGAGACGACGTCGACCTCGTACGTGATCTCGAACTCGTCCAGGGCCTGGGCCGCGGCCTCCATGACGGGCCAGTCGGAGTCGGATCCCATGACGATGCCGACGACGGGCGCGGTGGAGGTGCCGGTGGCGGTGCTCATTCGGTGATCGTTCCTCGCAGGTAGCCGGCGGCGTGACGGGCGCGCTCCAGCACGTCGTCGAGGTCGTCGCCGTAGGTGTTGACGTGTCCGACCTTGCGGCCGGGCTTCACGTCCTTGCCGTACATGTGGATCTTGAGCTGGGGGTCCCGGGCCATGCAGTGCAGGTACGCGTAGTACATGTCCGGGTAGTCGCCACCCAGCACATTGCACATGACCGTCCACTTCGCGCGCGGGCGGGGATCGCCCAGCGGGAGGTCGAGGACGGCGCGGACGTGGTTGGCGAACTGCGAGGTGATCGCGCCGTCCTGGGTCCAGTGGCCGGAGTTGTGCGGACGCATGGCCAGCTCGTTGACGAGGATCCGGCCGTCACGCGTCTCGAAGAGCTCCACGGCCAGATGGCCGACGACGTCGAGCTCCTTGGCGATGCGCAGGGCGAGCTCCTGGGCCTGGCCGGCCAGCTCGTCGGAGAGGTTCGGCGCGGGTGCGATCACCGTGTCGCAGACGCCGTCGACCTGCTGCGACTCGACGACCGGGTAGGCGACGGCCTGGCCGTGCGGGGAGCGGACGATGTTCGCGGCGAGCTCGCGCGTGAAGTCGACCTTCTCCTCGGCGAGGACCTGGACGCCCGCCCGGAACGGGTCGTGGGCGTCCTCTTCCGTACGGACGAACCAGACGCCCTTGCCGTCGTAACCGCCGCTCACGGTCTTGAGGATGATCGGGAAGCCCCCCACCTCGGCCGCGAAGGCCGCCGCGTCCGCCGGATCGGCGACGATGCGGTGGCGGGGGCTCGGCGCGCCGATCTCGTCGAGCTTGGCGCGCATCACCCCCTTGTCCTGGGCGTGCACCAGCGCGGCGAGCCCGGGGCGGACGACGACGCCGTCCTCCTCCAGGGCGCGCAGATGACCGGCGGGGACGTGTTCGTGATCGAAAGTGATCACGTCACAGCCACGCGCGAAGTCACGCAGCGTAGCCAGGTCGCGATAGTCGCCGAGGACGACATCGCTCACCACCTGGGCCGCCGAATCCTGCGGGGTGTCACTGAGCAGCTTGAACTTGATGCCGAGGGGGATGCCCGCCTCGTGGGTCATACGGGCGAGCTGACCGCCACCGACCATGCCGACTACCGGGAACGTCACCCTCTTAGGGTATCCGCACCATGCGGGAAGCCTTCCCCGCCTGTGCTTTACGACAGCCGAGCTGGATTTTCCGTGGTTTGCAATGTCCCCGGGCGGGTCACAGGTGGGCTGGTTAGCATGGCTGGGTTGACGCAAACGAACGGACGGAGCTGGGCCATCACCATGAGTGAACAAAGCGCACTACGTGTGCGGCTTGACCGGCTCACACGTGAGTTCGCCAAGTTCGGAGCGGTCGGCGGCGTCGGCCTCCTGGTGGACCTCGGCGTCTTCAACCTGGTCCGCCACGTCACGGAGCTGCCCGTGGTCCGGGCCAGCATCATCGCCACCGTCGTGGCGATCGGCTTCAACTACCTCGGGTTCCGCTACTTCACGTACCGTGACCGCGACAAGAGCAGCCGGACCAAGGAGCTGACGCTCTTCCTGCTGTTCAGCGCGGCGGGTCTGGTGATTCAGAACGGCATCCTGTACGCGGCGACGTACGGCTTCGGCTGGGACACCCCGCTGCAGAGCAACATCTTCAAGTTCCTCGGCATCGGCGTCGCGACGCTGTTCCGCTTCTGGTCGTACCGGACATGGGTGTTCCGGACGCTGCCGGCCCGGGAGGCGGTCCAGACCGCCGAATCGTTCCTGGAGCAGGCCCCGAAGCAGGCGACGAGGAAACAGCCCGACCGCGTGCGGTAGGGCCCTAGGGTCTTTCGTTTGGATCAGGCCGGATCAGGGAGCGGGGTCTGGTGCCGTGGATCGCAAGGCGGAGGAGGGCGCCATGGCGGAGCCATGGCAACCGACGACAACGCGGCGAGGCGCGGTGCCAGACTCCGCGAGCCCGGCCTGATCCAAACGAGAGGCCCTAGCGGACGGGGCGCTCCCGCTCCTCGTCCCTGCGGCTTCTGACCTCGCGGCTCAGGAAGAGCGCGAAGACCGGGGGCTGCTGCTGGAGCAGCTCCAGACGTCCGCCGTCCGCCTCGGCGAGGTCACGGGCGACGGCGAGGCCGATGCCCGTGGAGCTGCGTCCGCTGACCGCGCGCTCGAAGATCCGCGCGCCGAGGTCGGCGGGGACACCGGGGCCCTCGTCGGTGACCTCGATCACGGCCTGGTTGCCGGTGACACGGGTGCGCAGCGCGACGGTGCCGCCGCCGTGCATGAGGGAGTTCTCGATCAGCGCGGCGAGCACCTGGGCCACGGCCCCGGGGGTGCCGACCGCGCGCATGCCCTGCTTGCCCGAGTGGACGATGGCGCGGCCCGCACTGCGGTAGGCCGGGCGCCACTCCTCGATCTGCTGCTTGATGACCTCGTCGAGGTCGAAGGCGAGGGCGGAGCCGGTGCGGGGGTCGCGGGAGTTCGTGAGCAGCCGCTCGACGACGTCCGTGAGCCGCTCGACCTGCGTGAGCGCGATCGTGGCCTCCTCCTTGACCGTGTCGAGGTCGTCGGCGACGGCGACCTCCTCCAGACGCATGGAGAGCGCGGTGAGGGGCGTACGGAGCTGGTGCGAGGCGTCGGCGGCGAGCCGGCGCTCGGCGGTGAGCATCCGGGCGATCCGCTCGGCGGAGGCGTCCAGGACGTCGGCGACCCGGTCGAGCTCCGGCACTCCGTACCGCTTGTGACGGGGCCGCGGGTCGCCGGAGCCGAGGCGCTCGGCGGTCTCGGCGAGGTCGGTGAGGGGGGACGTCAGCCGGTTCGCCTGCCGTACGGCGAGGAGGATGGCGGCCACGACGGCGAGCAGGGCGACGGCGCCGATGATCAGGAGGGTGCGGCCGACCTCGCTGGTGATGGTGGAGCGCGACTCCTCGACGGTCACGGTCTCCCCGCGTTCGCCCTCGGCCGTGCCCCGGATGACGCTGCCCTCGGGGCGGCTGCCGATCTCGATGGGGGCGCGGCCGGGGATCTCGATGAGGGCGTACCGCTTGGCGCCGCTCTGCTCCGCGAGGATGTCGGGGTTGACGGGCTCCCCGCCGAAGAGACGGCTGTCGACGATGGAGACGAGCCGGAGCGCCTCGGAGTCCACGCTCTCCTGGGCGCTGGAGGAGATCGTGCGCGTCTCGACGATGACGAGGGAGACGCCGAAGACGGCGATGACGACGAGGACCACGGCGAGCGTGGAATTGATCAGGCGACGACGCACGGGGGCCTTCCGGGCGGTGTGGGGTGTACGCCCCGAGAGTACGGGGGCGATCTCCACTCGGGCCGGGGTTGTGGGGTGGCGGGGGCGGCGTCGGCGTGCGGGTCAGGGCCCGGGTGGGGGGCGGCGTCCGCGTCCGGGGGTGGGTCAGCTTTTTTCGAAGCGGAAGCCGACGCCTCGGACCGTCGCGATGTAGCGCGGATTCGCCGCGTCGTCGCCGAGCTTCTTGCGGAGCCACGAGATGTGCATGTCGAGCGTCTTCGTCGACGACCACCACGTGGTGTCCCAGACCTCCCGCATCAGCTGGTCACGCGTGACCACCCGGCCCGCGTCGCGGACCAGGACGCGGAGGAGGTCGAACTCCTTCGCGGTGAGCTGGAGCTCCTCCTCGCCCATCCAGGCGCGATGCGACTCGACGTCGATCCGCACGCCGTGGGTCGCCGGGGCTGCGGCCGGCTCCGTGGCGCCGCGCCGGAGCAGGGCCCGGACCCGGGCGAGGAGCTCGGCCAGCCGGAACGGCTTCGTCACGTAGTCGTCGGCGCCCGCGTCGAGACCGACCACCGTGTCGACCTCGTCGGCACGCGCGGTCAGGACCAGGATCGGAACCGTGTGCCCCTCGGAGCGCAGCCGCCGGGCGACCTCCAGACCGTCCATGCCGGGCAGCCCGAGATCGAGCACCACGAGGTCGACCCCGCCCTGGAGTCCGGCGTCGAGGGCGGTCGGCCCGTCCTCGCGCACCTCGACCTCGTACCCCTCCCTGCGCAGCGCGCGGGCCAGCGGCTCCGAGATGGATGCGTCGTCCTCGGCGAGCAGTACACGGGTCATGGAGTGATGGTAGTCCGCACCGCCGACGCCCCGGGGCATGATCCACATCCTCGACCCGGCCCCTGCGGATCAGGGTGGCCATCCTGCACATGACCTTCGAATGGCCTTCACTGGTTCCATGGTCACCTGTGATCCATCTCTCAAGTCCTTCCAATTCAGGCACTGTCGTGGCGTAAGGTGGCGAGACGTCTGATGCGGTAAACGGGGACCTTTGGCTCGCAAGACACGCCAAGGGTCTCTTTTCTGCACAAGGCCGGCACCGCCGGCCTTGAGGACGGTGAACGACCTGTGGGCCGGGTTCCGGAACGCGATACCGCGGACCGGGGCGTGGATCCCGGCGGGGTGCGACCGCTCCCGTCGGTGCCGGCCTCCCCCACCGGGCGCACCACGCTCACAAGGCGCGCGTCCCGACAGAGCAAGGATCGACATGGCGTCCAGCCTGACGACGGCTTCCGCCGGAACCCCTGGTTCCGAGAAGACGTTCCTCGGCCACCCCCGCGGCCTGGCCACCCTCTTCTTCACCGAGATGTGGGAGCGCTTCTCCTACTACGGCATGAGGGCTCTCCTCGTCCTGTACCTGGTCTCCGGAGGCGCGGACGCCGCGACCGGCAGCCAGGGCGGCGGCCTCGCGATGACGGCGGCCACGGCGACGGCGATCTACTCCGTCTACGTCTCGATGGTCTACCTGATGGCCATGCCGGGCGGCTGGTTCGGCGACCGTGTCTGGGGCGCCCGCAAGACCGTCACGATCGCCGGTTTCGTGATCATGGCCGGTCACGCCTCGCTGGCCATCCCCGGTCAGGCGATGTTCTTCGTCGGCCTCGCGCTCGTCGCCGTCGGCTCCGGTCTGCTGAAGGCCAACATCTCCACGATGGTCGGCCACCTCTACGACGGCCCGGACGACCCGCGCCGTGACGGTGGCTTCACGCTCTTCTACATCGGCATCAACCTCGGTGCGTTCATCGCCCCGTTCGCCGTCGGCACCCTCGGCGAGAAGGTCAACTGGCACCTCGGCTTCGCCCTCGCCGCACTCGGCATGGGCGCCGGCCTCGCCTGCTTCCTCGCCTTCACCAAGAGCCTGAGCCCGACGAGCAGCGTCGTCCCGAACCCGCTCTCCGCCGAGGAGAAGAAGCGGATCCTGGTCAAGGCCTCGCTCGTCGTCGCGCTCGCCGCCGCCTTCTACGGTGTCATCGTCGGCCTCGACGTCTTCACCCTGAACTGGGCCCTGGTCCCGCTCACCCTCGCCGGTCTGCTCATCCCGATCGCCGTCCTGGTCCGCATCAAGCGCGACAAGGACCTCGACAAGACCGAGCAGTCGAAGATGAACGGCTACATCTGGTTCTTCGTCGCCGCCGCCATCTTCTGGATGATCTACGACCAGGGTGGCTCCACCCTGTCGCTCTTCGCCGACGACAAGACGGGCACGATCTTCGGCTTCGACCCGTCCGCCACCTGGTACCAGTCGCTCAACCCGATGTTCGTCATGGCGCTGGCCCCGGTCTTCGCCTGGCTGTGGCTGTGGCTGGCCCGCAAGAACCAGGAGCCCAACACCATCGTGAAGTTCGCGATGGGTCTGGTCCTGGTCGGCGCGTCCTTCTTCATCTTCATCGTCCCGATGAGCATGGCGGGCGACGGCACCCTGGTCTCCCCGATGTGGCTCGTCTCGATCTACATGATCCAGACCATCGGTGAGCTGTGCCTCTCCCCCGTCGGCCTCTCCGTCACCACGAAGATGGCGCCGAGGAAGTACGCCTCCCAGATGATGGGTGTCTGGTTCCTCGCGGTCACCGCCGGTGACTGCACCACGGGTCTGCTCTCGCTGGCCGGTGTGGACCTCAACGGGACCGGGATCATCGCCCTGCAGGCGGCCCTCGCGGTCGGCGCCGGCTTCGCGGTCTACATGTACCGCAAGAAGGTCCAGGCGCTCATGGGCGGCGTCCACTGACGCCTGGCTCCGTACGCGCCTGACGCGACTGACGTGCCTGAGGGCCGCCGCACCGGTTTCGGTGCGGCGGCCCTCAGCCGTTTCGCCGGGTACGGATACGTCAGCGCCGCAGCCGTGCCCACGGGGTGAACGTGAACACCGCGCCGCCGAGCAGGATCACCGTGCCGGCGACCAGGGCGAGCGCGCGCAGGGCGCCGTCGTCCTCGGCGCCGGTGTCGGCGAGCCCGCCGCCCGAGCCCGCCGAGCCCGAGCCGGAGCCGCTGCCGGACGCCGCGTCACCGCCGCCCGCCGCGCCGCCGTCCACCTTGGACGTGTCGAGTTCGAGGGAGGCCTGGACCGAGCCCTTGACCTGGCAGGGGATCACGATCGGCGAGCCGCCGAGCGAGACGCTGATGGTCAGGGTGCCGGGGCTGAGCGTGGACTTGCCGTTCGCACCGGGCTTGTACGTGCCCTTCATGTCCGGCAGGTCGACCGGCTTGCCCTGCTCCAGCGGAGCGGCGTTCGCCGGGCCCTCGACCTTGACCGCGCCGCTGTCCGCGCCGCCGAGCTTGACCGCCATGGACGGCTTGAGCGCGCCCGCGGGCAGCGGGGCCGGGCTGTCCATGACGCCCTTGGCGGTCTTGACGGTGAGTTCGTAGTTCCCGCCGCTCTTCTTGGCGTTGATGGTGACCTTGGAGGTGATGTTCGCCGGGCCGGGCGACTGGCAGGAGAACTGGACCGCGACCTCCTTGCCCGGGAAGTCGGTCTGCCCGCCGCCACCACCGGAGGCGCTGCCACCGGAGGTCGTACCGCCCGAGGCCGTGGATCCGCCCGAGGTGGTCGAGCCGCCCGAGGTGGTCGAGCCGCCGGAGGTCGTCGAGCCGCCGGACGTGCTGCCGCCGCCCGCCGTCACCTTGATCTTCGCGCCGACCGGCACCGCCTCCTTCGGCGAGCACTTGGTGTCCGTCGACATCGGCTTCGAGACGTTGATGTTGTACTTGTCCGGCGTCAGCGTGATCTCGCCGGCCTTCTCCAGCTTCAGCTTGCCCTTCATGTCCGGCAGCACCATCGGGCTGTTCTTCGGGATCGGCGGGTTCTGGCGCGGCCCCTCCATGGCGAGCGTGCCGCTCGCCGCTCCGCCGACCTTGATCGTGCCGGTCGGCTTGACCGTGTCCTTCTCCAGATCGAGGACGTCGGGGTTCTTGGACGCGGCCTGGACCGTCTTCCAGACGACCTCGACCTCGTCGCCGACCTTCGCCTCCGCCGGCGCGGTGATCTCCACCTTCGTGGTGCCCTGCACCGGTGGGAGACCGGAGATGGACGGCGGAATGCACTCGGTCTTGAACGAGATCTCGGCCGCCTGCGCGGGGCCGGCGGCCAGCAGGATCCCCGCGCCGCCGAGCATCAACGCGACTCCCGCCGCGCTCATCCTCCGTTGCGTGCTCACTGATGTCCCTTCGTCGTCGGGCTGATCTCTGACGGTGCGGACGGTGCGGAGTCCGGGGTGAACCACGGCAGGACCGTGGTGGCTGTGGATTCGTCCCGCTCGGGAGCGGGGCGGGGTTCGGGGGTACGTACGAGAGCACGGCGGCGGCCTCGGTGTCCGGAGCGGGGCCCGGAGGCGCCGCCCGGGCGGACCCGGTCCACCACCGCCATCCCGATCCGGAAGAGCGCGGCCGGGACGACCACGGCGAGCAGCAGCCAGAAGAGCGTCACGCCCCAGGGCCGGCCCACGCCCCACGGCTGGTCGACCAGGACCTTGCCGGCGTACTTCACCGACACCTCGTAGTCGCCGTGCGCGCCCGCCGACAGTTCGACGGGCAGCTTGATCTGGGCCTTCTTGCCGGGTGGGATCGTGCCGCGCCACTGCCGTTCCTCGTACTGCGGCGAGAAGACGCCGTGGCTCGTGCCGACCTGGAAGACCGGGTCCTTGACGGGCGTCTGGCCGAGGTTGCCGACGGTGAAGACGACCTCGCGGCGGGCGGGCGCGCCGAACCAGACGAGGACGCCGCTGGAGCCTTCGAGGCGTACGGAGGCGAGGACCGCGAGCCGCCCGGTGCCGCCCGCCTCGGGCAGCGGGGCGGTCGGATGCCCGGCGACCGTGAACGCCACGTCCACGACGTCCTGCTGACCGGTGACGCCCGCGACGTGCACCACGCAGGGGCACGGCTTGGGCGGTTCGGCGACCGGCATCTTCTGGCTGAAGGCGCCCTGGGCGTCGACGGTGGCCGCGCGGCCGAGGGTGTTGGCGCAGGAGTTGGTGCCGCCGATGACGCCCTTGCCGGGCTCGCCCTGACCGCAGATCAGCAGCATGAGCAGCGCGCCCGGCTTCCATCCGGCCCCGCTCACGGTGATCTCACCGCCCTTGCCGCCCTCCGTCTGCGACAGCGCGACGGTCGGCCCGGCCGCCCGCGCCTGGGCGGTGGGCGCAAGGAGCGCGAGAGCGACCAGCCCGGCGAGGACCGCCGCGACGACCGCTCCCACGCGGCGGCGGCCGCGCGCACGCCGGACCGGTCGGGCCTCCGCGCCGGGCAAGGGCGGGGCGGATCGCGTCGGGAGGGTGTCCGTCGCGGACGGTCGCCGCGCGTCTGCGCGCCGGACCGCCCGGCGGCCCGCGGTCCTCGCCGCGAGCCGGGCGCTCCGTCCCGTACCGCTCGTTCTCATCGGTCCGCTCCTGCCGTCACGTCCACCAACTGGGGTTGCTCCACCGGGATGTCGGCCTCCTCCGCGGCCCGGGGGCGGCGTCTTCGGAGGACGAGGGCAGCCGCTCCCGCCGCCGTGAGGGCCACGGCCGCGCCGACGCCGAGCGCGCCCGTCGACACGAACACGCGCTCGGCACGGGCCTCCGACGCCGTCGCGCCGGGGGCGGTCGCGCGGACGTGGACCGTGACCGAGTCGAGGGCGGGCAGGTCGGGCCAGGGTTCGGTGCGGGTGGCGCGTTCGCCGGGGCGGAGGGTGAGCGGCAGGGCGCGGGCGGGGCGGTCCAGGACCGTCCCGAACGTGCCGTCGGCGCGCACGGACAGCGTCGGCGTGAGGACCGTGCTGCCCCGGTTGACCAGGGTGTAGCGCAGGGTGCCCGAGGCGTCGAGCCGTACGTCCTCGACGGTGAGCGCCGCCAGGCTCGGCCCGCTCACCCGCAGGTGCACCGGCACCCGCACCTCGCGCCCGCCCGCCGCCACGGTCACCGTGCCCCGGTGCTCGCCGAGGGCGGTGCCGGCGGTCACGGTCACCGCGAACGGCACGTCCGCCCGTGTCCGCGCCGGTACCGTCACCGTGCGCGCGGCGAAGGCGAGCGGGGTGCCGTGCCCGCCGAGCCGTACCGTGAGCGGCCGCTCGCCGGGGTTGGTCACCGAGAGGGTGTCCTCCAGGACGCTGCCGCCCGGCCCTTCGAGATAGACGTACGGCCGCCCGGCGGCCGCCCCGGCCGTCCAGCCGGGCGCAGGCGCGGGCGCCGCCGCCACCGCTCCGAGCAGCGCGGCGACGGCGGTCAGGGTCCCGGCCCACGCCCCCCGCATCAGCGCGCCGTGCGCCGCGTGAGCCAGAGCACGCCGGCCGCGCCGGTCAGGAGCACGGTGCCGCCGAGAGTGCCGAGGGCCGTCGCGGAGTCGAGCGGGCCCGTCCTCGGCAGTTCGCCCGCGCCGCCGGTGTCCGAGCCGCCGCCCGTGTCCGAGGAGCCGCCCGCGGCGGTGACCTCCAGTTCGAGCGAGGGGGCCGGGTTGTTCTTCGGCGTACAGACGGCCGCGTCCATGCCGAGCGCGTGGACGGTGAGCAGCCCGGCCGTGAAGGTGACCTTTCCGCTCTTCCTCGGTGTGTACGTGCCCGTCAACTGCCCGATCTTGATGGGGGTGTTGGGCGGGATGGCCGCCGTGTTCGGGGTGCCCTTGACCTTGAGCGTCCCTGTGTCGTCGCCGCCGAGCCTCAGCTCGGCGCGCGGCGTCATGACCCCCTTGGGCAGCTCGATCGGACTGTCCGAGACACCCTTGTCGAAGGACATGGTGATCGTGTACGCCGAGCCGTTCTTGACGGCCTTGATGTCGACGGGCGAGACCGCGCTCTTGGGCCCGATCTTCGTCTCGCAGGCGTAGTTCACGTCGACGACGGTGGCGTGCGCGGCGGGGGCCGAGGCCAGGACTGCCGACCACGCCACGGCCGCTGCCAGCGCGAACGCTGTTCTCCTCCGGTACGGCACGATCCAAGCACCCCTCACCGCAACGTTACTGACGGTACATCAGATTGCGCGTCAAGGTACGCCTGGGGCGTTGAGGAGGGAAGACAAAGGGAGGGCCGAAGTACGTGACGATTCCGTGTTCGCACAGGCGGGCCTCGTGCGCCCGCACAGGACTCCGTACACGCGCGCCGGGGCGTGACGGCGGATCGCGCAACCTCTAGGCGGGGGCCGCCAGTTCGGCCCAGACGGTCTTGCCGGGGGCACCCGCCGTGCGCTCGATGCCCCAGTCGAGGCAGAGCCGCTGGACGATGAACATCCCGTGTCCGCCGGGCCGCGCGGCCCGGTGCGGGGTACGGGGCGCGGGCTGACCCGCACCCAGGTCGACGACTTCGAGGCGCAGCACCTTGGCCCGGCGCACCACGCGCAGCGCCTCGGGGCCCTCGGCGTGCAGGCAGGCGTTGGTCACCAGCTCGGAGACGACGAGCAGGACGTCCTCGGCGGCGGCCCTGGCGTCGGCGGTGACGGCCGGCAGCCAGCCCCAGTCGTACAGCGCCGTCCTGGTGAAGTCGCGGGCGAGCGGAACGGTGCCGCTGGTGGCGCCGAGCGCGAGCGTGCGTACATCGAGCACGGCGGGGCCCCCGACGGGACCCACCGATCCCTCGACCTCCCTGCCACCGGCAGCAGTGTCCATCAGCGCTTCACCTCACCGATTCACCAGACAGATTCACCAGACAACGGACGAAACCGGGGCTCTCCTGCCCGGTCCCCTCCCGACGACACTCGCCACGTGCTACTCGGGCAGAGCCGCCGCGAGCGATTCGTGCACGGTGAAGACGACGTCCGCACCGGTGATCTCGAAGACTCTGGCCACGACCGGCCGCATCCCCGTCAGATGGACCCCTCCGCCGGCGGCCTCGGCCTTCAGCCGGGCCCCCAGGAGCACGTTGAGGCCGGTGGAGTCGCAGAAGTCGAGCTGTGAGCAGTCGACCACGAGCCGTGACCGGCCCGCATCGAGGGCGCTCTCGAGTGGCGTGCGCAACACTTCGGCCGTGTGGTGATCGAGCTCACCCACCGGAGTGAGCACCTCGCTGGCCCCCACGGTGCGGACCTCGACCCGCAGCCTCCCTGGCTGCGCACTGCCGATGTGCTGGCGGTCCATGCCCGTGCCTCTTCTCGGTCTCGCGGATGCCGGTTGACGTGCTCGCACCTTACAAGTGTCGCGTCCCCCATTGCACCCGAACACCGCAGCATACCTACCTAAAACGGACAATTGACACTTGCAACCGGGGGCGTCGAGCGGGTAGGGCTAGTAAAGAACATTCGACACGTCCGGCTTGGAGGCGCCGCAAACCGCAGCAGGAAGAGACGATGGAGGAGACCATGTCACCCCGGCTCGACGCCCCGCGTACCCACGACGCGCCGTCGGCAGAAGTAACTCCGCCCCCCACCCTCGACGACCTTTCCAGGATCAGCGAGACCCCGCAGTTCGCCGAGATCGACGAGATCTCCGAGATCGGGCCCTTCGACCAGGTCGACCCGCTGGACGCGCGGGCACTCTCGAAGACGCTCTTCGCGCGGCTCGACGCCCTCGAGGAGGGCACGCACGAGTACGCGTACGTGCGCAACACCCTGGTCGAACTCAACCTCGCGCTGGTCAAGTTCGCCGCCTCCCGGTTCCGCTCCCGCAGCGAGCCCATGGAGGACATCATCCAGGTCGGCACGATCGGCCTCATCAAGGCCATCGACCGCTTCGACCTGACCCGTGGCGTCGAGTTCCCCACCTTCGCGATGCCGACCATCGTCGGCGAGATCAAGCGCTTCTTCCGCGACACCTCGTGGTCCGTGCGCGTCCCGCGAAGGCTCCAGGAACTCCGCCTCGACCTCGCCAAGGCCGGTGACGAGCTGGCCCAGCGGTACGACCGCGCCCCCACGGTCGGCGAACTCGCCGAGGAGCTCCACCTGAGCCGCGACGAGGTCGTCGAGGGCATGGCCGCCAGCAACGCGTACACCGCGAGCTCGCTGGACGCCCAGCCCGAGGAGGACGACAGCGAGGGCGCGCTCGCCGACCGGATCGGCTACGAGGACCACGGCCTCGAGGGCATCGAGTACATCGAGTCCCTCAAGCCGATGATCGCCTCGCTGCCGGCCCGTGACCGGCGCATCCTCTCGCTCCGGTTCGTCGCCGGTATGACCCAGTCCGAGATCGGCGAGGAGCTCGGCATCTCCCAGATGCACGTCTCCCGGCTGCTGTCGCGGACGCTGGGGCGGCTGCGCAAGGGGCTGACCCTGGAGGAGTGACCTTCGCGGTCTCCGGCGCACCTCCTTCCGGCGCCTCCCTACCGGGACCCCAAGTGACCCGTGGAAAGGGCCTGTTCCTCACCGGACAGGCCCTTCCGCGTTATTGACGGGTCGCCCGGAATGGTCCACATTGGGCCGGGGTTCAGGGGGGAATCGCATGGTTTCTGCGTACGCGGAACTGGAAGAGCGCATGCGCGGCCGGCTCGGGGGAAGAGAGTGCCTCCACGTGCCGTCGTGCCGCTTCGGTCTCTATCTCGCGCTGCGCCACTGGTGCGCGCCCGGCGGCCGGGTGCTGATGTCGCCGGTCAACGACGACGTGATCTTCTTCGTGGTCCTCGCCGCCGGACTACGTCCGGTCCAGGCGCCGCTGGACCCGCGCGACGGCTCGATCGACACCGCCGCCGTGCCCGAGTCCGTCTGGCGCGGCCTCTCCGCCGTCCTGACCACCAACCTGTACGGGAACCCTGACCCGGCTCCCGAACTGCGCGCCCGCTGCGACGCGTTGGGCATCCCACTCCTGGAGGACGCGGCCCACGCGATCGGCTCACGGGTCGGCGGCCGGCCGGTCGGCACCTGGGGCGAGGCGTCCGTGTTCAGCCTCTCCAAGCACACCGGGGCGAAGACCGGCGGGTTCCTGACCTTCGCCGACCCGGCCCTGCGAGGCGAACTGGCCGCCGCGCGAGACGAGTTGCTGCACCCGTCCCGTACGAGCGCCGAACTGGCCTATCTCGTACGGCCGTACGCCGAGGCCACCGTCCGGGCGCTGCGGCTCGTGAAGGCCGCGCACGCCACGCTGCGGCTGCTCGGGCGGCAGGAGCGCGAGGAGATCCGGATGCCGCTGCGGGCGGGCGAGTTGAAGCAGGCCGTCGCCGCGGCGCCGGGGCTCACGCCGTTCCACCCCTGGGTCCGCGTCGACATGCACGACTACCGCCTCGGCCCGGGCGCGGCCCGGCTGCGCCGTACGGGACGCCTGCTGGCCCGCCTGGACACCACGCTCGCCGCCCACCGAGCCGGTACGGAGCGCCTGGCGGCGAGCGCGTGGGGCGGGGGGCCGGGGGGCAGGGGCCCGGGGAGCGGGGGGCCGGGGGGCGCGGGGCCGGGGAGCACGGGGCCGGGGAGCACGGGCCCGGGGAGCACGGGCCCGGGGAGCACGGGCCCGGGGAACGCGGGGCCGGGGAGCACGGGCCCGGGGGGCGCAGGGCCGGGGAGCGCGGGGCCGGGGAGCGCGGGCCCGGGGAGCGCGGGCCCGGGGAGCACGGGCCCGGGGAGAGACGGGATCCAGCCGCTGTTCCGGGTCCCGCTGCTCGTCGACGACCGGGACGCGGCGATCGCGGCGCTGGCCCGGCGCCGGATCGTGACCGGCTACCTCTACGACCCGCCGCTCGACACGTACGCGGGCGACATCTTCACCGACCCCTCCCCCGCTCCCGGCCCGGCGTCCTGGTTCGCGCGCCACGCGCTGCCGGTGGACCCCCGACGGGCGGCCGAGGTGATCGAGACCCTGGACGCGGCGGGCGTCCGGCCGGTGCGGCACGGCGACCGTGACTGACGCCATCCGGCTACGCAAGCCGGATGGCCAGGGGCAGGGGGCTGCGGCGTCGGGACTGGGGGCCGACGCCGCGTCCGGCGGGGCGGGGGCGTCGAGCGGGTCGGGGGCCTCCGGTGCATCCGGCGCGTCCGGCGCGTCCGGCGCATCCGGCGCGTCCGGTGGGGACTCGATGTTCCGGAACGCGTACGCGCTCATGCTGTCCACCGGCGTCTCGGCCGCGCTCGGGCTCGGTTTCTGGCTGGTCGCCGCCCGCTACTACGCGGAGGAGGCAGTCGGACAGGGCTCCGCCGCCATCGCCGCGCAGCGCCTGCTCGCCTCCCTCACCGCGACGACGATGATCGGTGCCGTCGTCCGTTACGTCCCCCGGGCCGGCCGCGCCACCGGCTCCCTGGTCGGCCGGATCTACCTGGTCAGCTCCGTCGTCGTCGCCCTGGCCTGCGGGGTCTTCCTGCTCACCCTGGACTGGTGGGGACCCTCGTACGCGCCGCTCGGCTCGCTCTCCGCCGGGATCTTCTTCACCGCCTCCTGCGTCGGCTGGGCGCTCCTCACCCTCCAGGACGGTGTCCTCACCGGGCTCAGACGCGCCTTCTGGGTGCCGATCGGCAACGCCGGCTTCTCCATCGGCAAGCTGCTCCTGCTCGTCGGCTTCGCGGCGAGCATGCCGGTCCTGGGCGTCTTCGTGTCCTGGTCGGCGGCGATCGCGCTGTCCGTCGTCCCGCTCGGCTGGCTCGTCTTCCGCCGTCTCATTCCCCGGCAGGCCCGCGCCGAACGCGACCGCGAGCCGCCCGCCATGCGCGAGATCGGCCGCTTCATGGCGGGGGACTCCGTCGGCGCGCTGTTCAGCCTGGCCATGATCAACCTGTTGCCGGTGATGGTCGCGGTCCGTTTCGACGCGGCGCACAACGCGTTCTTCTACACCGCGTACACCGTCGGCGGCACGATGGAGTTCATGGCCATCAACATGGCCTCCTCACTCACCGCGCACGCCTCCCACAGCCCGGAGTCGCTCGCCGAGGGCGTGCGCGGGGCGCTGCGGCGCATGGCGCTGCTGCTGGTCCCCGTCGTCGTCGTGCTCGTCGTCTTCGCGCCGTACATCCTGGCGCCGTTCGGCCAGGACTACGCCGAGCACGGTACGACGGTGCTGCGCCTGCTCGCCGCCGCCGCGCTCCCCCGGGTCGCCGTGGAGCTGTACATCGGCGTGCTGCGCGTCCAGGGCCGTACGGGCGCGCTCGCGGTGCTCCAGGGCGCGATGTGCGTACTCGTCCTGGGCGGCGCGGCGCTGCTCCTCGGCCCGGTCGGGATTTCGGGCGCCGGGCTGGCGATGCTCGGCGCGATGACGCTCATGGCGGCCGCCTCGGCACCGGGGCTGCGGGCGGCCCTGAAGGGCGGGCGGGAGGAGATCGCGTACGGGACGAGGTGGGCGCGGCGGGCGGCGGAGCAGGAGTGGGGGCCGCGGGAGGCGTCCACGCTGGGCCTGCCGGTGTACGTCCCGCGGCCGGCGAGCGCTCTGGAGGACGGCGAGGGCGATGGCCGGGAGGACCGGCCCGGGACCGTGCTGTGGCTGCTGCTCGGGCTCGCCACGGCGCTCCTCTGGCTGCCGCTCGCCCACACGGACGCCGTCGCCGCGGATCGCCTGTCCGGTACGGAACTGATCGCGGCGCTCCCGCCGGTGTCCCTCGGCGCGGGGGTCCTGCTGGTCGTCCTGCACGGCGCGGCGGTGGCCCGGCGCCGGGTGCGTCCGCTGTTCACCGCGATGGTCCTGGGCACGACGTTCCTCGCCCTGCACATGGCGCCACTGCTGCTCGGCCTCCGCCCCGACCCGGCGGCCGGCCCCGGCACCACCCTGGTCCCCGCCGACGCCCTCCTGGCCCTGCCGATCGCCCTCCAGGCGCTCTGCCTGGCGCTCGCGACGGTACTGCTCCGCACCCTCGGCGCCAGCGTCCGGATCACGGCGTGCGCGGTGTGGATCCTGGTCTGGACAGGCTGGGCCACCCAGCACACCTTCGCCGCCTCCCCGCTACCGGTCCTCCTCGGCGTGTGCGGCGCCACGATGACGGCGATCGCGGTCCGAGGCCTACGCTCCGGAGGCAGCTGACGTCAGGCAACCTTGCGCAGCAGCACGACCCATCGCTCACTCTCCAGGCCGCCCACCCGCTCGAACTTCCAGGTCTCGTCCCGTACGGGGAAGGTGTCACCCAGGTACAGGAGATGCGTGCGCTCCTCGTCCGCCGCGACCACGAGCCGGATGCTGGGCGGCTCGCCGGGTGGGGCGTAGAGACGGATCACCGAGAACCGGGCATTGTCCGAGTCGCCGACCACTCGGGGCCACAGCCAGACTTCGTTGATCATGTTCCTATCCCATCGTGGTGAACTGGCTACTGCAGTTGTCCCTGAGTTCCTTGGCCGTGAGCGGCTTCGGATCGTTGAGGTTGTGCGGATTACGCAGATGGATGAGTCCCTGGTCGTCCACCCGGGTCACCTCATAGGCGTGACCGTCCACAAGGCCCTTGCGGAGATCCGGCTCGTCCTTCTCGAGCTTGCGCGTGCCGATCAGTATCGGGCAGCCCGCCTCGAGCTTCTCCCGGAACAGGGTGAGCAGCTGACGGTCCGGGCTGACTCCATTCATGTCGTACTGCGTGGGGACGTCGTCGGTGTAAGCCGGCCGCCCCGTGAGCTGCGTCAGCATCTCGGCACGGTGACTCGCACGGGTGCCCAGGTCGAGCCGTTCGTAGCCGGATGCCTGCCCGGGGCGGTCTCCCTCCCAGGTCTGGTCCACTCCCGCGAAAGCCTTCTCCAGGATTGCGGGCCAGGCGACGCCCTCGGCGCCCGCACGGGCGTAGGCAGGCTTGTCCGGCCGGTCGTACTGCACAACCAGCTCAGGCGTGATCGTGAGAACGGTGACAGCACCATTCGGTTCGCAGCGGGTCCAGTCGCCGCTGGAAGTCTTCTTTACCTGATGGAAGGTCACCTCGTAGGAGCCGTCGCTGTTCTCCTTGACGCACTCCGAGATCGCCTCCGGAAGATGCGTGGCAACAGCACCCATGGTGGCGATCACGCCACAGTCCCCGAGGCTGCCCTGCTCGGTCTGCTCACGCTTGGGCGGTCCATCGAAAAGTGGGGTCCGCTTCCCGTCAGGGCGTTCCAGAGGCGTGCCGTACTGGAAGAGGGTCACGCCGAATTCCGGGATCTCCATGGCATTGAACTTCGGCCGGTCCACCGTGGCGTACAGGTCGGCGGGAGCCTCTGCCGGCTCGCGGGATCCGGCAAGGGTGTCGCGTAGCTTCGCGAAGACATCTCCCAGGAAGGCACGTTCAGGGTCCTGGCGGTCCTCAGCCGCGTCCGCCTCGGGATCCTCCGGCTGCTCTGGCTCGTCCGGTTCTTGCGGTTCCTCCGGCTCGCCCGGCTCTCGCGGCTCTCTCGGTTCCTCCGGCGTACCGGAACGATCCGCGTACTCCGGTTCCCACGCCTCCTCGGGCTGCTGCGGCTCGTCCGGCTCGTCCCCCGTGTCGGGGAGCTCCGGCGCGGCGTCAGGCAGCGGTGGAGCCTCCACATCACCGTCAGTTGTGTGCAGCTCGCTCATACCGCCCCCGTCCCGTCCCCCACGGCCGCCGGCGGGAAATCGTAGTCGGTCTAGTGGCGGGGGACGGGCTGGTGGAAATAGCGGTCTTGGGCTGCCGTTCTGTAACCCTCCAGAGCTGGGCCCGAGTTGACCGTCAGGTCACACTCCTGGCCGCCCGGTACGGCGCGGTTCCAGTGGACGTAGGCGCGGGCCCTTGGGAGTGTGGGGGCGACCTTGGGGATGTCGGTGTACCACTGCCGTTGGCGTTCGGGGCGGCGCGGGTCGGGGGCGGTCGCGAACTCCGCGAGCATGATCGGTTTGTTCGCGGAGAGGTTCGCGCGCAGCCACTCGTAGGTCGGGCGCTGACTGGCTTCGAAGTCGAGCCAGTTGGGGGACTTGTGGCACTGGTAGTAGTTGTACTGGTCCATGCCGATCCAGTCGACGTACGCGTCTCCCGGGTACAGCGCCTTCATCGCCCCGGCGTTGCCGAGGTAGCCGGAGACCGTCCACACCCACACGACGTTGCGCACGCCGAGCCGCTCGAAGCGGTCGCGCAGGTGGCGGTAGGCGGCGACGTACTCCTCGGGGGTCCCCGCGCCCTCCTTGATGCGCATGTCGGTCTCCTGGTCGAAGGAGAAGAAGACCCGCTTGCCGTACGCCTTGAGGCGGCGCGCCTGCGGGTCGATGATCGAGGCGTCGTACCGGCCGGACGCGATGTTCTTCCAGCCGAGCTGCGTCTCGCTCCAGCCCGCGTGGTGCTTCTCCTTCCAGACCGTGGACTCCCAGGCCAGCATCAGCAGCCGGTCCTTGCCGAGTTCCACCTCGTCGGGGGTGAGGAGTTCGCCGTCCGTCGGGTTCCCTGACATGTCGTGGTACGTGTAGACGAGGTCGAGCTTGCGCCCGATCTTCTTCTCGAAGGCGTACACCGGCCTGGTGAGCGAGCTGTCCTCGTCGTACGGGATGTACGCGCCCCACCACGCGCCGCACGCCGGGACGAGCTTGCGGTCGGGCGCGCAGCGGTCGTCGGAGCCGTCGCCCTGGGTGCTCCAGACCCCGATCGCGGCGGCGAGCGCGCCGACGGCGGCGAGGGCGACGGCCATGGGGGCGGCGCGGCGCGGCGGCGACGAGGCATGACGTCGTCGGCTCATCGCCCGACACCGGGCTTCCGTTTGGCCCGGACGCGCGAGCTCTCGCGCTCGACGGCGCCCCGGGTGGCGGCGGGCAGGGGTACGCCCGGCAGCGCGGCGACGACGGTCACGAAGACGGCGAGCGCGACCAGGAACGCGGTCGTGGAGAACCCCTCCAGCAGGAACAACGCGGTCGCGGCGAGCGCCGCCAGCGACAGGCTGACGGGCGCGGCGAGTGCCAGCGCCTCCAGCCTGGCCCCGGGCCGCAGCCCGCTCGGCTGCGGGTGCAGCAGCGCGAGACCAGGCGCGAGGGCCACGAACGCGAGGACGGGGACCCAGCGAACCGGGGAGCCGCCCGGCAGCGCGGTGGCGCCGAGCGCGACCCAGCCGGAGGCCGCGAGCCCGATTCTGAGCCGGAGGTGTGCGGGTGCCATGGCGTACCTACTCCCGGTGATGGGGGGGCGGAGGCGTGGGGGGTGGAGGGTCTGCGGTCAGGGGGTGCGTGGCGTCGGTCTGCGGTACTCCAGGACCAGGCCGTGCTCGCTCTCCTCCACCACCCGGAAGAGCGGCGAGCGCTTGAGGTCCTCGCTCAGGGTGCGGAAGCTGCCCGGGGGCAGGTAGCCCTCGCCGATGACCGCCTTCTCCTGCGTCGGCGTGAGCACCACGATCGCCGGACGGCCCTCGGGGATGCCTCGGGCGAGGTAGCCCGCCGGGTCCTTCAGCATCTTGAGGTTCTCGGGCACGTCCTGCTCCGTGAAGAACCAGCGCTCGTAGTGGTCGTAGCGGTGGTACGCGCCCGGGAACGAGCCGGTCGTCGCGAGGATCAGCGTGCCGTCCGGGGCCCGGTCGTAGGCGCGCCGGGTGAGGGCGAGTTCGGCGGGCGGGGCGTAGTGCATGCCCTCCTTGCCGTAGTACGAGGGCAGGAAGCCGGCCAGCAGGGCGGTGAGCGCGAGCGGCAGCGCGACCACGGCCACCCGCCGTGCCGCCTTCGCGCCCCTGCCGACCGCCCCCGCCGCCGGGACGAGCGCGGCGGCGGCGAAGAACGCCGTACCCGGGAGCCCGAACAGGTAGACACGGAAGAGCATTTCGCCGCCGTAGTCGTTGACGGCGAACATCGGCACGGGCGCGGCGGCGGCGAGCAGCAGCGGCAGCGCGCTGCGGACGAGCCGGCGGCGCAGCAGCACGGCCGTGCCGGCGAGCGCGGCGAGCGCCAGGACCATCACGATGTTGGCCGCGCCGACGAGCTCGGGACCGGGGCCGGTCGGCTCGCCCGCGTATCCGGCGCGGGAGTTGGAGAGCAGGTCGCCCGCCGAGTCCTTCAGCGTGCTCATGGTCTCCAGGAACAGGACCCGGCCCATGGTGAGGTCCCAGGCCAGCATGATCAGGCCGGTGACGACGAGCAGCCCGATGTTGCGGTAGCGGCGGGTGAGGCAGAGCGCGAAGAGCGTGGCGCACAGCATCACCGGTGTCAGCTGGTGCGAGGCGTTGATGGTCGCGATCAGCGGCACGACGATCAGGACGGCGATCGCCCGCTGTCTGAGCGTCGTCGGCGGCGGCACGGCGGCCGCAGCGGGGTCGAGGAACGTACGGTCCCGCAGCCGCCCGGCCGACCGGGGCCGTACGAAGTGCCGTACGACGACGGCGAAGACGGTCAGATGGAGCAGGGACGCGAAGCCCTGCGGGGACAGGTAGTCCTGGCCGACCCAGTTGGCCAGCTGGAAGATCCACACCCCGGTCCACACGAGCCGCCAGTCGTCGGTGAAGGTGCGGTAGATCAGCAGCAGGACGGGGAGGGTGAGGACACCCAGGGCGACCGGCGCCCAGTTGATGAACGAGGCCGCCGATTCGACGCCGAAGGCGCGTACGAGCGCGGCGTCCAGCGCGAAGAACCCAGGCCACTGGTCGTACGCGGACATCCCGCCGGACAGCTCACGCTGCGGGTGCACCGTGCCTTCGGCCAGGAGCCGGCTGATCACGGCGTCGTGCTTGGAGGCCCAGGCGTAGCGCACGGAGTCGTACAGGATCGCCGGCGGTGCCTTCAGCGCCACGAGCAGGGCGACGCTGTACGCGGCGGGCCACCACGGGGCCGTACCGGCCCGTCGCAGGGCTAGGAGGATGCCGCAGGTCAGGGCGGCGAGGGAGGCGTAGAAGGCGAGCGGGAAACGGTCGAGGAGCCCGTAGTCGGCCATGTCGCGGAAGCCGATCCGGGGCAGCGCGTACAGCCAGAGGGCGGCGGCCAGCACCAGCGGGAGGGCGACGAGGACGGCCTGAGGGCCGGGGAGACGGAGGGGCGTCCCTGCCGCCTCCCCGGGCGCCCCAGGCGCCCCAGGCGCCCCGGGCGTCCCTGACGCCCCTGTCGCCCCTGCCGCCCCCAGGCCCGCCCGCCCATCCCCCGGTGTGAGCGGTGCGTCGTTTCCCGTTGCCTGTGACGCGGGCACATGCTGCTGCTGCACGGTGGCACTCCCCCTAGAAATGTCTCGCCATCAGGTCCCACGCGGTGCCGCCTCGTGCCGCCCGCCCCCGGTCTCAGCCCGCGAACTCCGGCCCTCTGACCAGCGCGCGGGCCCTGCGGTACAGGCGCCAGCCCACCGTCGGCAGCGAGTCCGCGTACGGCGCTGCCTTGGCGCCCCGGCCGTCCATCCAGTGCTCGACGTCGGCGACGGTGTGGCTGCGGCGGACGATGAGCCGGGCGATCCGGTACCGCTCGTCGGTCTCGGAGCTGAGCGCGTGCCGGACGGCGACGGCCGAGGCGTACCCGGCGTCGGCGACGGCCCGGCGCACGGCGGGGCTGTTGTAGCCGTGCGGGTAGGCGAGATGCCGGACCGCGTGTCCGAGGACGTCCTCCAGGACGGCCTTCGGCTCGCGCAGCTCGCGCCGCAGCTCCTTCGGCGGCAGCGTGTCGAGCTGCGGGTGCGTGGCGGTGTGGGCGCCGACCTCCATCCCGTACTGCTCCAGGAGCGGCGCCTGCCCGAGGGTCATCATCGGCGCGGGCGGCAGCAGGCAGGCCCGGCCCGGGGTGATCGCGCCGGTGGTCAGGTACGCGGTGGCGGGCAGCTCGCGTGCGGCGAGGGCCTCGGCGGTGGGCCCCGGCAGGTCGGCGAAGCCGTCGTCGAAGGTGAGGACGACGGGCCGGGGCGGCAGCGGGGCGCACCGCGTGAGGTGGTCGGCCAGGACGCCGACGGTGACGGGGGTCCGGCCGCTGTCGACGATCGCGTCGAGCTGCGCCTCGAACTCCTTGGGTGTGACGGTGAATTCGGCGATCCAGTCGGGCGGGTCGTCGGACACCGCGTGGTAGAGGAGGACCGGGATACGGGTGTGGGCGGGTGCGCTCATCTCGAACCCCGCATCCGGAGCCGTGCCTTGGCGTAACCGAGCGGTCCGTAGAGCATGCCGCGTCGCTCCAGTCGGGAGAGGCTGCGAGGCCAGGGGTGGGTGTGGGTGCCGTGCGCGCCGGGCACGGCACCGCTGCCGGTGTCCCGCCGGGCGGTCATGTCCTTGGCGTACGCGAGTCCGCGCGGCAGCCGGGCGAGGAGCGCGGGCAGCAGGGCGGGGCGCCGGACGAGGGTGGCGGTGAGGTACGCGGTGAGGCCGGCGCCGTATCCGAAGGCCTGGTTGCGCAGGTCCTGCCAGGTCTCGCGGTGGTGGTGCCAGACGAGGGCGTCGGCGGTGTAGCGGAGCCGGAATCCGGCGGAGAGGACGGCGACGAAGGCGTACAGGTCGTCCCCGCCCCGGGCGGCCGTGCCGGTGCCGGTGGCCGGATCGAAGCCGCCGGCGGCCTTCAGGGCCCAGGTCCGGAAGGCCATGTTGGCGCCGGAGCCGAAGCTGCCGGCGGTGAACGGGAAGAGCGGTTCGTCGGCGGGCGGGCGCATCGGGTCGTACAGCCGGGGCGCGAAGCCCTTGGCGAAGCCGCCGTGGGATTCGAGGAGGATCTGGGCGGGGGTCCGCAGCCAGGCGGGCAGGATGAGGCCGGTGACGCAGCCGAGCCGCGGGTCGGCGGCGAAGGGCGCGGTGAGGGCGGTCAGCCAGTGCGGGTCGGCGACGACGTCGTCGTCCGTGAAGGCGACGACGCCCGCGCGGGCGTGGGCGAGTCCGGTGTTGTGGGCGACGGCGAGCCCGGGGGTGTCCTCGCGGACGTACCGGACGCGGCCGCCGTACTTGCCGGTGACCAGCTCCTCGGTGTCCCGGGTGCGGGGCGCGTTGTCGACGACGAGGACGTCGTAGTCCGGATGGTCCTGGTCGAGGAGGGAGTCCAGGGCGCGGGCGAGCTGGTCGGCGCGCTCGCGGGTGGCGACGACGACGCAGGCGCGGGGCGGTACGACGAGCGGCTCGGGCGGGGGCTCGGTGAGCCGCTCCCGGGCGAGTCGGCCGAGCACCTCGGCGGGGTCGTACCCTTCCGGCACGTGTCCGAGGAGAGTGGCGGCCGGCCTGCCGCGGAGTCGCACGAGGGCGTAGACGTCACCGGGGCCGGGCGGCGGTCCGCCGGGGGCCGGCCGGAGGGAGAGGACGGGACCGTCGGGCGAGTCGAGGTCGAGGTCGACGACGGAGAGGGCGTGTGATGGTCGCATTCTGGCTTTCCCCCCGCTGTCGTCGGCTCAGGCCTGACCGGCTGCGGCGCCGCGCAGCCGGGCGAGCCGGTTGAGGGTGCGGCGGCCGCGCGCGGCGAGCACGGGCCGGTCGCGTACGTAGCCGCGGGCGCGGCGGGCGGGCTCGTGGGAGAGCCAGTGGAGTCCGGCGCGTAACCCGGGGCGGGTCACCGACCCTTCGTACACGGTCAGTTCGCCGGTCTTCAGGGCGTCCTTGTACTCGGCGTCGCCCCGGCCGAGGTCGAGCAGGCCGATCCCGGCGGCCGCGGCCGCCTCGGCCATCCGCAGATGGAGGACGAGTCCGGGCGAGAACTTCGCGAACTCGGGGTCGTAGGACGGGAACCAGCAGGAGAGGACGGTGCGGGAACGGAGCCCGAAGTGCGCGGCGACCGGCCGCTCACCGGCGTACAGCACGGACAGAACACCGGAGCACCCGGGCTCGCGCAGCGCGTGAAGGTGCCGGACGAGGGCGTTGATCCACTCCTTGGCGAAGCGGTCACGCCTGCCGGTACGGCGGTACTGGGCGGACTTCCACTCCATGAGGGTGCGCAGGGCTCCGGGATCACGCTCGTCGAAGACGAACCGAACAGCCCCGACCTGTCTCCCCAGCCGCCGCTCCTTGGCAAGGGTGGTCTTGAGGAACTTGGGCGACTGGACGCGCAGGACGTCCTCGTACGCGGCGTAACCGTCGCCGATGGCGATGACGGGTGAGGCGAACGCCTCGAAGGCGGGCCGCCCGCCCAGCAGGGCCTGCCCCTCCTCCAGGTTGTCGAACTCCCAGGCGGAGAGCCCGCAGAGACGCAGAAGCGCACGGGGCGAGGGCGCGAGACCGGGCCGAAGGACGGCGCCCTGGCAGTCGGACACCCCGAGCCCGACGGCCCGCCCGTGCCCGAACGGCCCCTTCTCGTACGGAAAGAACCCGACGGGCTCCCCGTCCTCCCACCACACGGCGACCCGCACCCGGGGCCGCACGGCGCCGACGGCAAGGGTGAACTCGGGCCCCATGAACGGGTTGTCGGGCCGGCCCGCCTTCCCCCGAAGCTCCCGCCACGCCCCCACCGCACCGGCGGTGAGCTCTCCTGGCGCCATGACCTGCACGATTCGCCGCCGCCCACCGTGCTTCCCCCGCACACGGACAGCCTGACCACGGACAGCGCTCAACTCCGACCCCCCGGTCTTCCCCCCTGAGTCCTGCCGCTACAGGACGGTACCGGTCGAAATCACTCCCGGACAGGGCTACTCGCCCGATCTGTGACCGAGGGGAACGGATGGTGATCAAGCGACCAATGGGGCGTGCCAACCAGCTCTCGGGGCGAACCGATCGCCGTCACACCACCCGCGTCCCCCGCCGCCAGACGCCCTTCACCAACGGAACCCCCGGGCGGTAGGCCAGGTGGACGTGGGAGGGGGCGTCCAGGAGCGTGAGGTCCGCACGGGCGCCCGGGGTCACATGGCCCACGTCCGTGCGGCGGAGGGCCTTGGCGCCGCCTGCCGTGGCCGACCAGACCGCTTCGTCCGGGGTCATCCCCATGTCGCGTACCGCCAGGGCGATGCAGAACGGGACCGACGACGTGAACGACGAGCCGGGGTTGCAGTCCGTCGACAGGGCGACCGTCACTCCCGCGTCCAGGAGGCGGCGGGCGTTCGGCCACTGGGCCCTCGTGGAGAACTCCGCGCCCGGCAGGAGCGTCGCCACCGTGTTGCCGGAGGCCAGGGCGGCGACGTCCTCGTCCGTCAGGTGCGTGCAGTGGTCCGCGCTCGCCGCGTCCAGTTCCACGGCGAGCTGAACACCGGGGCCGTAGCTCAGCTGGTTCGCGTGCACCCGCGGGTGCAGGCCCTTCGCCTTGCCGGCCGTCAGGATCGCCCGCGCCTGGTCCCCGTCGAACGCGCCCTTCTCGCAGAACACGTCCACCCAGCGGGCGTACGGCGCACAGGCGTCGAGCATCTCGCCCGTCACCAGCTCGACGTACGCCGCCGGGTCGTCCGCGTAGTCCGGGGACACGATGTGGGCGCCCAGGTAGGTGACCTCGTCCGTGTGCTCCGACGCGATCCGCAGCGCCCTCGCCTCGTCCTCGACCGTCAGGCCGTAGCCCGACTTCGTCTCGAAGGTGGTCGTGCCTTGGCGCAGTGCCTCGTCCATGAAGCGCGCCACGTTGGCCGAGAGGGCCTCGTCGGTGGCCGCCCGTGTCGCCGCCACCGTCGTCCTGATGCCGCCCGCCTTGTACGGCTGGCCCGACATCCGCGCGTTGAACTCCGCCGTGCGGTCTCCCGCGAAGACCAGGTGCGAGTGGGAGTCCACGAACCCCGGGATCACCGCCCGGCCGTCCGCGTCGACCCGGTTGTCAGTGGCGGGTGTTTTGCTTGATTCACCGACCCAGACGACCCGGTCGCCTTCGATGACGACGGCCGCGTCCTGGATCAGGCCCAGAGGACTGCAATCACCGAGGGAGGGATCGTTCGTGACCAGGCTGGCGATGTTGACGATGGCCGTCGCGGTCGTCGCCACGGCGCTCTTCGCGCTCGTGGGGGCGGAGGTCGCCTCGCTGGTGTTCCTCGCCGCCGGGCCGGTGTTCATGGTCAAGGGTGTCTCCTTCAGCCGGGTCAGCCGCGCAGTGCGGCGATCGAGTCCGTCAGGGCCCCGGCGACGTCCGGTACGGACTGGTGGACCCCGTCCCGTACGACAGGGCGGCCGCCCACGACCGTGTGCCGCACATCCGCGGCCGACGCTGCGAATACCGCCGTCTCGGCTGCCAGACGCGGCACCGGTCCCGCTGTCCTGACCGAGTCCAGGGCGATCGTCGTGAAGTCGGCGAGCGCGCCCGGCTCCAGGGTGCCCGCCTCGGCCCAGCCGAGGGCCGCGTGGCCGTCGGCCGTCGCCGCGCGCAGCAGCGCGGCGGCCGTCCAGTGACCGCGCGTGCGGGAGCGGAGGCGTTCGTTGAGCTCCATCGCCCGCGCCTCCTCCAGGAGGTCGATCACCGCGTGGCTGTCGCTGCCGAGCGACAGCGGCGAGCCCGCCCGCTGGAGGGCGACCGCCGGGCCGATGCCGTCCGCCAGGTCCCGTTCCGTCGTCGGGCACATGCAGGTGCCGGTCGTCGACGAGCCGAGGAGCCCGATGTCCGTGTCCGTGAGGTGGGTGTTGTGGACGCCGGTCGTCCTCGGGCCGAGGACACCGTGGTCCGCGAGGAGCTGCGTCGGCGTGCGGCCGTGGGCCGCCAGGCACGCGTCGTTCTCCGCCGTCTGCTCCGAGAGGTGGACGTGCAGGGGTACGCCCCGCTCGCGCGCCCAGTCCGCCACCGTCGACAGCTGGTCCGCCGGGACCGCCCGGACCGAGTGGATCGCCGCCCCGATCCGGACGCCTTCGCGCTCCTTGAGCGCCGAGACCCGTTCCGCCCACGCCTGCGCCGTGCCGTCCGAGAAGCGCAGCTGGTGCCTGTCCGGCGCCGCGCCGAAGCCGGACGACAGGTACGCCGTGTCCAGGAGCGTGATCCGGATGCCGGCGTCCGCCGCCGCCTGGAGGAGGGCCTCGCCCATCGCGTTGGGGTCGGCGTAGGGCGTGCCGCCCGGCGCGTGGTGGAGGTAGTGGAACTCGCCGACCGCCGTGATGCCGGCCAGCGCCATCTCCGCGTACACCGCGCGGGCGAGCGCGTGGTACGTCTCCGGCGTCAGCCGGGACGCCACCTGGTACATGACCTCCCGCCACGTCCAGAACGTGCCGGAGCCGACCTGGACCGTCCCGCGCAGCGCCCGGTGGAAGGCGTGCGAGTGCGCGTTCGCCAGGCCCGGGAGCGTCAGGCCCCGGAGGACCTCCGCGCCCGGGGGCGGCAGGTCGACGCCCCTGCGTACGGCCGTGATGCGGCCCTGGCTCACGTCCAGCGCCACGCCCGGCTCCACGTTGGTGTCCAGCCAGGCGTGTTCCAGCCAGTACGTCGTCACCTGCACGCCAGGCCCTCCAGTACGTCGGCGAGTGCGAGCACCCCCGCGACGCAGTCCTCCTCGGCCGCGAACTCGGCCGGGGAGTGCGAGACGCCCGTGGGGTTCCGTACGAACAGCATGGCGGTCGGGATCGATGCGGACAAAATACCCGCGTCGTGCCCGGCCCCCGTTCCGAGGATCGGGGTCTTCTCCCCGAGGACGGCGGCCAACTCGTCCCGCAGCGCGTGCGCGAACTCCACGACCGGCGTGAAGGACTCCCGTACGACCGTGAGGTCGATGCCGTGCCGGGACGCGTAGTCGCGGGCCGCGCTCTCGACGCCCTCGATCACGGCGTCCAGGGACTCCTGGTCCGCGGCCCGCGCGTCCAGCCAGCCCCGGACCAGCGACGGGATCGCGTTGACGCCGTTCGGCTCGACCGCGATCTTGCCGAACGTGGCGACGGCGCCCGCGAGTTCGGCCTCGCGGCGGGCGGCCAGGACCGTCTCGGCGTACGTGAGCATCGGGTCGCGGCGGTCGACCAGGCGGGTGGTGCCCGCGTGGTTGGCCTCGCCCGCGAAGTCGTACCGCCAGCGGCCGTGGGGCCAGATCGCGGACGCGATGCCGACCGAGTCGCCGGACAGGTCGAGGGCGCGGCCCTGCTCGACGTGCAGTTCGACGAACGCGCCGATCCGAGCGAGGCGCTCGGGGTCGGGGCCGATGGCCTCGGGGTCGAACCCGGCGGCCTCCATCGCCTGCGGGAGCGTGATCCCGTCGGCGTCCCGGAGCGCGTACGCCTGCTCCTTCGTCAGCTGCCCGGCCGTGAGGCGCGAGCCGACGCAGGCCAGGCCGAAGCGCGCGCCCTCCTCGTCACCGAAGTTGGTGATCGCGAACGGTCTGGCGAACTCCACTCCCCTGCGGCGGAGTTCGTCAAGCGCCGCGAACGCCGACACCACACCGAGGGGGCCGTCGAAGGCGCCCCCGTCCGGTACGGAGTCCAGGTGCGAGCCGGTGACGACCGCGTCACCGGCCGCGGGATCGCCGAGCCAGGCCCACTGGTTGCCGTTGCGGTCGACCTCGTAGTTCAGGCGGCGCGCCTCGGCCTGCATCTGGAACCAGAGCCGGCAGTCGGCGTCGGCGCCCGTCCAGGCGTACCGGCGGTAGCCGCCCGAGGCGGCGCTGCGGCCGATGGGCCGCAGCGACCGCCACATGGCGTGGAACGTCTCGCTCACGCGGAGGCACCGTCCGCACTGCCGTCCTCGCGCATCGGCACCCGTACGCCCTTCTCCTGCGCCACCCGCTCCGCGATGTCGTAGCCCGCGTCGACGTGGCGGATGACGCCCATGCCGGGGTCGTTCGTCAGGACGCGGCGGATCTTCTCGCCGGCCAGCTTCGTGCCGTCCGCCACCGACACCTGGCCCGCGTGGATGGAGCGGCCCATGCCGACGCCGCCGCCGTGGTGCAGCGACACCCACGAGGCGCCCGAGGCGACGTTGACCATGGCGTTGAGCAGCGGCCAGTCGGCGATCGCGTCGGAGCCGTCGAGCATCGCCTCGGTCTCACGGTACGGGGAGGCCACCGAACCGCAGTCGAGGTGGTCGCGGCCGATGGCCAGCGGGGCCGCGAGCTCGCCCGAGGCCACCATGTCGTTGAAGAGCTCGCCGGCCTTCTCCCGCTCGCCGTAGCCGAGCCAGCAGATGCGCGCGGGCAGGCCCTGGAAGTGGACGCGCTCGCCGGCCATCTTGATCCAGCGGTGGAGCGACTCGTTCTCCGGGAAGAGGTCGAGGATCGCCTTGTCCGTCTTGGCGATGTCGGACGCCTCGCCCGAGAGGGCCGCCCAGCGGAACGGGCCCTTGCCCTCGCAGAAGAGCGGCCGGATGTAGGCCGGTACGAAGCCGGGGAAGGCGAACGCGCGGTCGTAGCCCGCCAGTTGGGCCTCGCCGCGGATGGAGTTGCCGTAGTCGAAGACCTCGGCGCCCGCGTCCATGAAGCCGACCATGGCCTCGACGTGCTTGGCCATCGACTCGCGCGCCCGGGTCGTGAAGCCCGCCGGGTCCTTGGCGGCGTACGAGGCCATGTCGTCGAAGTCGACGCCGATCGGCAGGTACGAGAGCGGGTCGTGGGCCGAGGTCTGGTCGGTCACGATGTCGATCGGGGCGCCCTCGGCCAGCATCTGCGGCAGCAGCTCCGCCGCGTTGCCGAGCAGACCGATGGAGAGCGGACGGCGGGCGTCCCGGGCCTCGGTGGCCAGGGCCAGCGCGTGGGCCAGGTTGTCGGCCTTGACGTCCAGGTAGCGGTGCTCGATGCGGCGCTCGATCGCACGCGGATCGACGTCGACGCAGATCGCGACGCCGTCGTTCATCGTCACCGCGAGCGGCTGGGCGCCGCCCATGCCTCCGAGACCGGCCGTCAACGTGATGGTTCCGGCCAGGGTCCCGTTGAACTTCTTCGCGGCGACGGCGGCGAACGTCTCGTACGTGCCCTGCAGGATGCCCTGCGTACCGATGTAGATCCACGAGCCGGCCGTCATCTGGCCGTACATGGTCAGGCCCAGCTGCTCCAGGCGCCGGAACTCCTCCCAGTTCGCCCAGTCGCCGACCAGGTTGGAGTTGGCGATGAGGACGCGCGGGGCCCACTCGTGGGTCTGCATGACGCCGACCGGGCGGCCGGACTGGACGAGCATCGTCTCGTCCTGCTTCAGGGTCCGCAGGGTGCGCACCATCGCGTCGAAGGAGCGCCAGTCGCGGGCGGCCTTGCCGGTGCCGCCGTAGACGACGAGCTTGTCGGGGTGCTCGGCGACCTCGGGGTCGAGATTGTTCTGCAGCATCCGGAGGGCGGCCTCCTGCTGCCATCCCAGGGCGCTCAGTTCCGTACCGCGCGGGGCCCGTACGGGGCGGGGTCCTGACATGGGGCAGCCTCCTCCGATGTGAATCAGTTATTCACATCCTGGACTGCTGAATACTTGTAGTCAACAGCTGCGGCGGCGCCCGTCCCGGTGGTCCTATGGATCCATGGCTTCCCACCACGCCGGGGCCCGTCGCGACCGGGCCGTCCGAGCCGCCGTCACGCAGGGCCTGATCTCCTCCACCGACCCCGACCGGCAGATCGTCGCCCTCCTCGACACCGAGGGCATCCGCGCCTCCGCCGCCGCCCTCGTCTCCGCCTTCGCCGCCGTCACCGACGCCCCCGTCCTGCACGCCTTCGCGGTCAAGGCCTGCCCCCTCGTGCCCGTCCTGCGCCTGCTCGACGCGTGCGGGCTCGGGGTCGAGGTCGCGAGCCCGGGCGAGCTGGCCCTGGCCCGCGCCGCCGGCCTCCCCGCCTCCCGTACCGTGCTCGACTCGCCCGCCAAGACGCCCGCCGACCTGCGCCAGGCCCTCGCGCTCGGGATCGCCGTCAACGCCGACAACCTCCAGGAACTGGCCCGGCTCGACGCGCTCGTCGCCTCCGCCCCGACGCTCTCGCCGCTCGGCATCCGGGTGAACCCGCAGATCGGGGCCGGTTCCATCGGGGCCCTGTCGACGGCGACCGCCACCTCCAAGTTCGGGGTCGCCCTCCGCGACGAGGGCGCGCGGGACGCCGTCGTACGGGCGTACCTCGACCGGCCCTGGCTGACCCGGCTGCACACCCACACCGGCTCCCAGGGCGTCCCGCTCGCCCTCATGGCCGAGGGCGTCGCCGCCGTGTACGACCTCGCGGAGGAGATCAACGCCAAGGCGGGGCGGCAGCAGATCGACACGCTCGACATCGGCGGCGGACTGCCGGTGAACTTCGCCTCCGAGGAGGAGACGCCCACCTATGCGGAGTACGCCGCGCTGCTCGCCGAGACCGTCCCCGGGCTCCTCGACGGGCGGTACGGCCTCGTCACCGAGTTCGGCCGCTCGCTGCTCGCCAAGCACGGCACGATCCTGGCCCGCGTCGAGTACACCAAGACCTCCGGGGGCCGGCCGGTCGCCGTCACCCACGCGGGCGTGCAGGTGGCCACCCGTACCGTCTACGACCCGCTCTCCTGGCCGCTGCGCGTCCTCGCGTACGACTCCGAGGGCGGGCCGCGCGGCGGGGAGGAGGTCGTCCAGGACGTGGCCGGGCCCGCCTGCTTCGCCGGGGACATGATCGCCACGGCGCGCGCGCTGCCCCTGCTGCGGCCGGACGACATCGTCGCGGTGCCCGACACCGGCGCGTACTACTTCGCCCACCCCTACGCGTACAACAGCCTGCCCCGGCCGGCCGTCCACGGCTTCACCGTCACGGACGACGGGGACAAGGTCGCCTTCTCGACCGTACGCGGGGCGCAGACGCTCGACGAGATCGTCGCGGAGGCGGGCGGGGCGCACGCCGACGCGTTGCTGGACCGACGGGCCGGTGGTTCCGTGGAGCCATGACCATGGCTACCAGGAGCATCACCGTAGAACGCCGGATCGAGGCGCCTCCCGGACCCGTCTGGGAGGCGCTGACGGACCTGGAGGACATGCCGCGGGTCCTCAGCGGCGTGGAACGGGTCGAGGTGCTGACCGAGGGCGTGTTCGGCGTGGGCACCCGCTGGCGGGAGACCCGGCGGATGATGGGCAAGGAGGCCACGGAGGAGATGACCGTGACCGAGGCCGAGCCGCCGGACCGCTACGTCACGGTGGCCGACTCGCACGGCATGCACTACGTCTCGGAGATCGCGCTGCTCCCGGCCGGGACGGGGGCGACGTCGGTACGGATGACGTTCTCGGCGACTCCGGCCGAGGGCAACCGCATGGGCTTCCTCACCAAGCTGCTGAGCGGCCTCGGGGCCAAGGCGGTGAGCCGGGCGCTCGCGAAGGACCTGGACGACATGGCAGCCTCCGTGGAACGCCGCATCTGACGCTCTCCGTACATGTGTTCGCCCGAACGAGTGACGGTGCCCGGGGCATCACGTGACCGATGCCCGGGCAGGCCTTCTCCTGACGCCTGAACAGGAGGGGCCGCCCCATGACCACGCCGGAGACCGCACCACCGCCACCCTCGCCCCAGCAGCCCGAACAACCCGCGCTGAAACGGGTGATCGGGCCCAAGCTGCTGATCCTCTTCGTCATCGGCGACATCCTGGGCACCGGTATCTACGCGACGACGGGCAAGGTGGCGGGCAAGGTCGGCGGCGCCCTCTGGCTGCCGTTCGCGATCGGCTTCGTCGTCGCGCTGCTGACCGCCGCCTCGTACGTGGAACTGGTCGGCAAGTACCCGAAGGCGGCCGGTGCCGCGCTCTACACGCAGAAGGCGTTCAAGGTCCCCTTCCTCACCTTCATCGTCGCGTTCATGGTGATGTGCTCGGGGCTCTCCTCCGCGAGCGCCGCGGCCCGCGCCTTCAGCGGCGACTACTTCCAGGAGTTCACGGACGCGGTCCCCGCCACGCTCATCGCGGTCGCCTTCGTCCTCGCCCTCGCCTGTCTCGCGCTGCGCGGGGTGTCGGAGTCCGTGAAGACCAACGTCGTCCTCACGCTAGTCGAGCTCACCGGCCTGCTGATCATTCTCGGGATCGGCGCCTGGGCCGTCCTGGGCGGCGAGGGGGAGCCGTCGCGGCTCGGTGAATTCCAGGCGTCGGGCACCGGGTTCGCGCTGGTCACGAGCGTGCTCGGGGCCACGGCACTGGGCTTCTTCGCCTTCGTCGGCTTCGAGGACTCGGTCAACATGGCGGAGGAGACGCGGGACCCGGCCCGCACCTTCCCCCGCGCCATCTTCACGGGCGTCGCCGTCACCGGCACCGTCTACGTCCTGGTCGCCCTGGTCTCCTCGCTCCTCGTCGACCACCGGACGCTGGAGAAGTCGAGTGGGCCGCTCCTGGAGGTCGTGAAGGCCGGCGGGGTCGACTTCCCGCCGAAACTCTTCGCCCTGATCGCCCTGTTCGCGGTCACCAACTCCGCGCTCATCAACATCATGATGGCCTCCCGGCTCTGCTACGGCCTCGCCAACGAGCGCGTCCTGCCGCGCGTGATGGGCAAGGTCCTGAAGAACCGCCGCACGCCCCTCACCGGCATCGTCTTCGCCACCCTCCTCACCCTCGGGCTCGTCACCACCGGTGAGATCGAGGGCCTCGGCGACACCACGGCCTTCCTGCTGCTGTGCGTCTTCGCCGTGGTCAACATCGCCGTCCTGGTGCTGCGCAAGGACCGGGTGGAGCACGCCCACTTCCGTGCGCCGACGGCGCTCCCGGTCCTCGGCGCCCTCACCGCCCTCGTTCTGGCGAGCCCCCTCGCGGACCGCTCGGCCGACGTGTACGTCCGGGCCGGTGTGCTGCTCGCCCTCGGGATCGGGCTGTGGGTGGTCAATCGGGTCGTCCTGCGCGTACGTGGCGAGGACTGAGCGAGCGGGGGCGAATTCAAGCAAGCTGCGGGCATGTTCCGATGGAAAATGCCAGAACTCCTCCCCACGGCGAGAACGTTGAGTAACGTCACGGTCACTGCCGTACGCCCGCGCGCTGCATCGGGAGGGGAATCCGCGTGCCCGGAATCGACGAGTGCCTGCAGGAGGCCATGAGCCTGCCGGGCGCACGCGGAGCCTGGCTGGTCGACTGGACCAGCGGGCTCGCCCTCGGCGCGGCGGGCGAATCGCCGGTCGGAGACCACGAGGCGACGGCCGCGGAGGCCGCCGAACTGGCCCGCGCGGCCGCGGAGTACGACTCCTTCGCGGGCAACCCTCCGCCGAGACCGCCCGCGGCTGGAGCGGCGGCCGGCCCGGCCGTCGTACCCGCCCTGCCGTCCCCGACCTCCCCTCCGCCCGCCACCGCCCCGGCCGCCCCGTCGGCCCCCGCCGGTCTGTCCCCCGCGATCACGAGGCCGGCCGTCATCCCGCCGCTGCCCACACGCCCGCCCGGCGCCCCGTCCGCGCGCCCCAGCACGGAGATCGCCCTGCGCCCCGGCACCGATGTCGCCCTCCGGGAGCGCGCGTTGCCCAAGGGGCCGCCCGTCGAGGACCTGATCGTCACGACCCGCGACGGCTACCACGTCCTGCGGTTCGTCGAGACGTCCTTCGACAGCAGCGTCTTCCTCCACCTGTGGCTGGACCGGGACACCGGCAACCTCGCGCTCGCCCGAATCCGGTTACGTGACCTCGCGGAGAAGCTGGTGCTCGGATGACCGTCTCCCCCATGCTCGTCCGCCTGGCCGCCGAGCGGGCCACCGGCGCCCTGCTCCGCGACCACGGCACGCTCTACCTCGTCGACGGCCGCGTCGTGCACGCCGAGAGCCCCGCCTCGCCCGGTCTCGACGTCCTGCTGACCGCCGGCGGCCGGCTGGCCCGCGAGGGCTGGGACGAGGCCGTCGACCGGGCGGGGGCGCGGCACGAGGTGGGCCGGTTCCTGGTGGAGAGCGGCCGGCTGCGCGACGGCGAGCTGGAGATCTGCCACCTCGGCGCCGTCTACGACGCCGCGTTCTTCGCGCTCGCCCCCGCCACCGGCCCGACCCGCTTCCGCTACGGGGTCTCCCACTGGTTCGGTCCGGTGCGGCCGGTCTCCACCGAGGCCGTCGAGCGCGAGACGGTACGGCGCCGTGAACTGCTCGACAGCGTCTGGCCGTACGGCTGCGTGGACACCGCCCCGGTCGTGCCCCGCGCGCCCGCCCCCGGGCAGACGGTGAGCCTGCGCCAGCGGGCGCTGCTCGCCGCCGCCGACGGCGTACGGACCCCGGCGGACATCGCGCGGGTGCTGGGCCGGACGGCCTTCCACACCCTGCTCGACGTACGGCGCCTCGCCGCCGCCGGCCTCGTGGAGACCCCGCCCGACCCCGTGGTCGCCGCGCCGCCTCCTGTCCCCGCCTGGGTCGGCGAGATCGCGCCCGACCCGGACATCGCCCTGCTGCGCCGGCTCCGCGACGCCCTGGAGGCACATCTGTGATGAGGCGTGCCCTGCGCCTGCGCGCCGAGAGGAGATTACTGATGTCGGCAGAAGCCGAGGTGCTCGGTGAGCTGAGACGGCTGCGGGCCCGACTGCCCCAGCTCACCGGGGCGCTCGCGGCCAGCGCGGACGGCCTGGTCCTCGCCCATGACACGGTCGACGCCGAGGCGGAGGGGGTGGCCGCGCTGACGGCGGCGGCCCTCGGTGTCGCCCAGCGGCTCACCGAGTCGACCGGCCAGGGCGGCTTCCGTGAGCTGCTCGTACGGGGCGAGGACGGCTACGTCGCCACGTACGCGGCCGGCGGCGTCGCCGTGCTCACCCTGCTTGCCGAGCCCCGGATCAACGTGGGCCGGCTGCATCTGGAGGCCCGGCGCTCCAGCGCCCGGATCGGCGAGCTGGTCGACGGGGCGCTGGAACGCAGGGACGCGAAAGACCCGAAAGACCTGAACCGGAACCACTCGTAGCTCAGATTCGACGCTCCACCCGAAACCGAAAAGGAAGTGCGACACCCATGGCGAACACCGAGACCGCCCTCAAGGAAGCCGCGTCCATCGACGGCGCCATCGGCGCCGCGCTGGTCGACTACACCAGCGGCATGGCCCTCGGCACGATCGGCGGCGGCAAGGAACTCGACCTGACCGTGGCCGCGGCGGGCAACACGGACGTGGTCCGTGCCAAGGTCAGGACGATGGAGATGCTCGGTCTCCAGGAGGACATCGAGGACATCCTGATCACGCTCGGCACGCAGTACCACCTGATCAGGCTGCTGAAGGGGCGTGGGACGAGCGGCCTGTTCCTGTACCTGGCGCTGCACAAGGACCGGGCGAACCTGGCGATGGCCCGCCACCAGCTGAAGAGGATCGAGAGCGAACTGGAGGTCTGAGCGGGGCCGCCCCTCGCCGGGACGCGCGGCTACTCGACGAACAGGCCGCGCGCCGCCGCCTTGGTGTCGAACTCCTCCAACCGCGCCTGCGCGTCGGGCAGTTCGTCCGCCATCGCCTCCAGGAGCACGCGGCCGAGCAGCATCGGCGCGCAGGCGGTGTCGAAGGCGAGTCCGGTGCCGACGGCGGCCGGGATCAGCAGGTCGCTGTGGGCCGCGACGGGCGCGAACGCCGACTCGGCGACCGTGACCACGGTGAGCCCGGCGGCCTGGGCGTACTCCAGCGCCTCCACGACCTCCCGGGGGTGGCGGGGCAGCGCGAAGCAGAGCAGGGCCGTGGCCCCGGCCCGTACCGTCGCGTCGATACGGTCGGCGAGCATCGAGCCGCCCTCGTCGAGGAGGCGGACGTCGGGGTGGACCTTGGCGGCGAAGTACGCGAAGCCGCGCGCCTGGGAGGACGCGGCCCGCAGGCCGAGGACGGGCAGCGGGCGCGAGGCGGCGAGCAGCTGCCCGGCGCGCTCGACGGGCGCCGGGTCGGCGAGCAGCTCGGCGAGGTGGCGGAGGTTCTCCATCTCGGCGAGGACGGCCTGCTGGTACTCGTTGTGCTCGCCGGCCTCGCTCGGAGCCTCTCCGGCCGGGGCGACCTCGCGGAGGTGGCGGCGCAGGGCCGGGTAGCCGTCGAAGCCGAGGGCGACGGCGAAGCGGGTGACCGAGGGCTGGCTGACCCCGGCGAGCTCGGCCAGCTCCACGCTGGAGAGGAACGCCACGTCACCGGCGCGGCGCACCATGCAGTGCGCGATCCGTCGCTGTGTCGGTGTCAGCCGGTGCCCCTCGAAGAGCGCCTGCAGCCGTCCGGCCGGGCTGTCGCTCACGCCGTCCCCCTTCCGCTCGTCCCGCCCACTTATTCAGCAACTCTGAACTCTGCATGAAAGTATGCAGCAGGGCAAGAAAAGCCGGGGGCTAGCCCTACCGACGCGGCGGGCCGCCGCTGTCTACCCTGGCGAGTATGGACGAGCTCAAGAGCGAACTGGACGCCACCCTGCATGCCCGCAAGGAGCTGGGCACGGAGTACGAGGCCGCCCTCGTCGACTCCTTCCTCGGCAAGGTGGAACAGAGCCTGGACACGACGATCGAGCGGCAGGTCCGGCGCCGGCTCGGCGAGCAGCAGGTGGCGACCGCGCGCGGCGTCCGCCCCCGCACGCAGGGACCCGAGGGTTTCGGCGAGCGCTTCGGCTTCGGGATCATCTCGCTGATCCTGGCGATCCCGCTCTCCGCGATCGCGGTCACCCAGGCGAACCTGGCGGGCCTGATGGTGGCGTGGCTCGGCATCGTGGGCGTGAACGCGGTGCACGCCTTCCGCGACCGGCTGCCGCTGTCGCCGCGCCGCGACGAGAGGGAGTAGCGCGGGGACCGCCGCACCCCCATCACTGGGGGGCGGGACGACGGCGGTCCCCGCGGGGGACACGGGCCCGGGTCAGGGCCGGTCTCCGCGTCCTGTGGCGTCCTGAGGAGGTCCGGGAGCCGCTCCGTAGTCCCTGACGCCGACAACGACCACTGTGCAGGACGCGTGTTAAGCGGGTGCTGCGCGTACGTGTCGCGCTCGTACCGTTTGCGCGAACGCCCGCTCGGAGAGGCTTCGGGCTACTTCGTGGAGCCCTTCGCCCCGCCGTTCGCGAGGAAGGCGAGCAGGTCCTGACGGCTGACCACACCCGTCGGCTTGCCCTCGACCAGCACGATCGCCGCGTCCGCCGACTCGCCCAGGACGGACATCAGGTCGGCGACCGGCTCGCCGGAGCCGACCTGCGGCAGCGGCGGGCTCATGTGGCGCTCCAGCGGGTCCTCCAGGGAGGCGCGCTGGGTGAACAGGGCGTCGAGGAGTTCGCGCTCGACGACCGAGCCGACGATCTCCGCCGCCATGACGTCCGGGTGACCGGCGCCCGGCTTGACGATCGGCATCTGGGAGACGCCGTACTCCCGCAGCACCTCGATCGCCTGCCCGACCGTCTCCTCCGGGTGCATGTGGACGAGGGAGGGCAGCACGCCCTCCTTGTGCCGCAGGACGTCGGCGACGGTGGCGGAGGAGGTGTCCTCCAGGAAGCCGTAGTCGGCCATCCACTCGTCGTTGAAGATCTTCGAGAGGTACCCGCGGCCGGAGTCCGGGAGCAGCACGACGACGACGTCGTCCGGTCCGAGCTCCCTGGCGACCTCCAGGGCGGCGACGACCGCCATGCCGCAGGAGCCGCCCACGAGGAGGCCCTCCTCCTTGGCGAGGCGGCGGGTCATCTGGAAGGAGTCCTTGTCGGAGACGGCGACGATCCGGTCCGTGACGTTTCGGTCGTACGCGGTCGGCCAGAAGTCCTCGCCGACGCCCTCGACCAGGTACGGGCGGCCGGAGCCGCCGGAGTAGACCGAGCCCTCGGGGTCCGCGCCGACGATGGTGACCTTGCCGGAGCTGACCTCCTTCAGGTACTTGCCGGTGCCGGAGATCGTGCCGCCGGTGCCGACGCCCGCGACGAAGTGGGTGATCTTCCCGTCCGTCTGCTCCCACAGCTCGGGGCCGGTGGTCTCGTAGTGGGAGCGGGGGTTGTTCGGGTTGGAGTACTGGTCCGGCTTCCAGGCACCCGGGGTCTCACGGACGAGCCGGTCGGAGACGTTGTAGTACGAGTCGGGGTGCTCGGGGTCGACGGCGGTGGGGCAGACCACGACCTCGGCACCGTAGGCCCGCAGCACGTTGATCTTGTCCGTGGACACCTTGTCCGGGCAGACGAAGATGCACTTGTAGCCCTTCTGCTGGGCCACGATCGCCAGACCGACTCCGGTGTTGCCGGAGGTGGGCTCGACGATGGTGCCACCGGGCTTGAGCGCGCCGCTCTCCTCCGCCGCCTCGATCATGCGCAGGGCGATGCGGTCCTTGACCGAGCCGCCGGGGTTGAAGTACTCGACCTTGGCCAGGACGGTGGCCTGGATGCCTGCCGTCACGTTGTTGAGCTTCACCAGCGGGGTGTTGCCGACGAGGCTGATCATCGAGTCGTGGAATTGCACCGTAATCTCCGGGGTCTCCGTAATGGTGCGTCCAGCGTATGCGTAGTCGGAGCGGGTTACGGGGCAGTTACTTCCTGAACGGCTTGAAGGAGGTGACTGCCCCTATGTCGAGGGCGAGGGTGGCACGGCGGATCGCGGCGGGCGCGGCGTACGGCGGCGGGAGCATCGGGCTCCTCGGTGTGGCGGCGGTGGGCGTGGTCCTGGCCGAGGTACAGCTGGCGAAGCGGAACGTGGGCGGCGGGGTCGCGCCCCTGCCGCCGGGGGCGGAAGGGCTGTACGGACGCTCCTTCGCGACCTCGGAACCCGGCCAGGTCCCGCTGCGGCTGGCCCTTCTGGGTGATTCCACGGCGGCGGGCCAGGGCGTGCGGCGGGCCGGGCAGACGCCGGGTGCGCTGCTCGCCTCGGGGCTCGCGGCGGTGGCGGAGCGGCCGGTGGTGCTGCGGAACGTGGCACTGCCGGGGGCGCGCTCGGACGATCTGGAGCGCCAGGTCTCTCTGCTGCTGACGGCTCCGACGGGTCCGCCGGACGTCTGCGTGATCATGATCGGCGCGAACGACGTCACGCACCGGATGCCGGCCACGGAGTCGGTGCGGCTGCTCGCGGCGGCGGTGCGGCGGCTGCGGACGGCCGGGGCGGAGGTGGTCGTGGGGACCTGCCCGGATCTGGGGACGATCGAGCCCGTCTACCAGCCGCTGCGGTGGATGGCGCGGCGGGTGTCGCGGCAGCTGGCGGCGGCGCAGACGATCGTGGTCGTGGAGCAGGGCGGGCGGACGGTGTCGCTGGGGGACCTGCTGGGCCCTGAGTTCGCGGCGAACCCCCGGGAGATGTTCGGGGCGGACAACTACCACCCCTCGGCGGAGGGGTACGCGACGGCGGCGATGGCGGTCCTGCCGACGGTGTGCGCGGTGCTCGGCGTGTGGCCGGAGACGGACCGGCTGGAGCCGGACCGCCACGAGGACATGCTGCCGGTGGCGAAGGCGGCGGCGGAGGCGGCCCGGGAGGCCGGCACGGAGGTCACGGGCGCCCGCGCGCCGTGGGCCCTCCTGAAACACCGGCGCCGGCGCCGCCTCCCCGCCGCGGAGACCCCTGCACCCGCTTCCCCGGACGCCGAGGACGCCCGCCACCTGTAGGCGCGCGGCGCCGGAGCACGGGCTCACGGAGCGGACGCGCCCGCCAGGGCGCCGTCCCGTGTGCCCCCCCGTCCCGCCCTGTGGGACGGGGGTACACGGGGGGTGGCTAGGGCGGGCCGGCGCAGGTTACGGCTCACCCACTGAGCGGTCGCTTAGAAAAGAGTCCCGCGTCACACCGTCAAGGCGGTGACCCGTCGCGTACGTACAGGTAACTTCCCGTTCTGTCCGCCCTCTCCGCATCCTCCTGGAGCCGTGATGCCCGAAGCCGTCATCGTCTCGACCGCCCGCTCCCCGATCGGCCGGGCCTTCAAGGGCTCCCTGAAGGAGCTGCGGCCCGACGACCTCACCGCGACGATCATCCAGGCCGCGCTCGCCAAGGTCCCCGAGCTGGACCCGCGCGACATCGACGACCTGATGCTCGGCTGTGGCCTGCCCGGTGGCGAGCAGGGCAACAACCTGGGCCGGATCGTCGCCGTCCAGATGGGGATGGACCACCTCCCGGGCTGCACGGTCACCCGGTACTGCTCCTCCTCCCTGCAGACCTCCCGCATGGCGCTGCACGCCATCAAGGCCGGTGAGGGCGACGTCTTCATCTCGGCCGGTGTCGAGATGGTCTCCCGCTTCGTGAAGGGCAACTCCGACTCCCTGCCCGACACGCACAACCCCTACTTCGCCGACGCCGAGGCCCGCACCGCCGCCGTCGCCGCCTCCGAGGGCTCCACCTGGCACGACCCGCGCGAGGACGGCCTCGTCCCGGACGCGTACATCGCCATGGGCCAGACCGCCGAGAACCTGGCCCGCTGGAAGGGCATCAGCCGCCAGGAGATGGACGAGTTCGGCGTACGGTCCCAGAACCTCGCCGAGCAGGCCATCAAGAACGGCTTCTGGGAGCGCGAGATCACCCCGGTGACGCTCCCCGACGGCACCGTCGTCTCCACCGACGACGGCCCGCGCGCCGGCGTCACCCTGGAGGGCGTGCAGGGCCTCAAGCCCGTCTTCCGCCCCGACGGCCTGGTCACCGCCGGCAACTGCTGCCCGCTCAACGACGGCGCCGCCGCGCTCGTGATCATGTCCGACACCAAGGCCGCCGAGCTGGGCCTGACCCCGCTCGCCCGCATCGTCTCCACCGGCGTCTCGGGCCTCTCCCCCGAGATCATGGGCCTCGGCCCGGTCGAGGCCTCCAAGCAGGCCCTCAAGCGCGCCGGCCTGACCATCGGCGACATCGACCTGGCCGAGATCAACGAGGCCTTCGCCGCCCAGGTCATCCCGTCCTACCAGGACCTCGGCCTGGACCTGGACAAGGTGAACGTCAACGGCGGCGCCATCGCCGTCGGTCACCCCTTCGGCATGACCGGCGCCCGGATCACCGGCACGCTCATCAACAGCCTCCAGTTCCACGACAAGCAGTTCGGTCTGGAGACCATGTGCGTCGGCGGTGGCCAGGGCATGGCCATGGTCATCGAGCGCCTCTCCTAACCCCGTCGCGTCCCAGCCGTGACCGAATCTCCCCCAGGATGTGACCTACGTCCCGGGGGAGACCCATAACCCCAGGTCACAGCAGCAACGGGACTAAACACCTGGCCGAAATACCTGTCCAATTCGTGACGTAATGCACTGACAGGGGGCGCACTCCCACGGCAGGCTGATGTAGGAAGTCGGGGGATCGACTCGGAATCGGGAGTACGTCAGTGAGCGCCATGTCTCTTGCCCTGCTGGTGACCACGGCCGCCGCCACGGTCGTGGGCGCCGCCGCCCTGCGCGCTGCCCACGGTCTCCGTAAGCAGGTCGTCGCCCTGCGTGGCGAACTCGCCGCCTCGCACGGGGTGTCCGTCCCGCACGCCCGCCAGACGCCCGCCTCGGAGATACGCGCCGCGGTCGCCGAGGCGCTGGCCGAGGAGCGCGAGCGCGAGCTCGCCGAGGCGCGTGCCTTCTGGGCGGCCCAGGAGGCCCGGGACGCGGCCGACGCGCCCTCCCTGCTCGGCGGTCTCGGCGGCACGACCGAGGACGGCCCCTTCTACGTTCCGCGCCAGGCCGACTTCGCGGGCCTGGAGGCCATGGCCCTGGAGGCGATGGAGGCCGAGGCCGCCGCGCTCGACGGCGCCGGCGTGGACAGCGTCCTGGAGGAGTTCCCCGAGCTGACCGAGTACGCGGAGGACTCCCCCGAGCTCGCCGCGGCCCGCCGCCGCCACCCCTCGCACCCCGACTTCGTCCCGGTCCAGACGCCGGTCGTCACCGACCACGAGCGCACGGTGTCCCGCCTGGAGGAGCTCGCCGACACGGGCACCGCACTGACCGACGTGCGCCCGGGCCCGCTCGGCACGCTCGACGTGTACGTCTTCGCCGACGGCACCACGCTCTGCATGACCCCCGGACACCGCGAGACCGCGGAGCGCCTCGCCGAGGCCCTGCGCACCGGCCGTACGCCGGTCCTGCTCGGCGGCTCGGGCGTCTCGGGCGCGTACGCCCTGACGTTCTCCTTCGGCGAAGCGGACGACGAGAACGTCTACATCCTCGCCGACCGCGTGATCGCCTCGCTGTAGCCCGGCTCGCATCGCTGAGCCCGGCCTACCCGCTTGGCCCGCCGCAGCCCCAGGGGCCCTCAGGGGCCCCGCTCAGGCCGTCATGGCCCGCCAAAGGGCCGCCAGAGCCCGGCCGGTGGCCGTCATGGGTGCCCATGCCGTCGGCGCCCGCCAGGTGCCGTCAGAGCCCCGAGCGCGCCGCGGACTCCCGTACCAGCCTCACGGCCTCGCCCAGTTCCCGCTCCCAGGGACCGGCCGGGGCCGTTCGCAGTGCCTCGGCGAGATCGGTTCCGGCGACCAGGAGTTGGTCGGCGACGACGAAGACCCCGGCGTCCCGCATGACCGGTCCACCGGAATCCGACTCCCCCTCCAGGCCCTCGATCCGTCGCGACCGGAGCGCCAACTCCCTGGCCAGCGCGAGCCCTTCGGCGGCAGCGCCACGCTGGAGACGGCTCTGCGGGGCCGACCGCAAACGGTCGGCGAACCGCTCGACGGCGGCGGTCAGTTCACTCGTATCAAGCACGCCGCGACCCTACGCGCCGGTCCGGCACTGTTGCCAACGCGCCCACGCTCGGGCACGGTGACGGGAAGGAGCACACGGCAACACGCGTCCGGAGGCGCCGCATGTCCTACGTTTTCTCCGAAGAGACCCACCGCAACCTGCTCGCCCGCATCCCCCACTGCACCGGTCGTGAAGTCTCCGACTGGCTCCGCACCGTCGAGGAAGGCCCCTCCCTCGTCCGCTTCGAGGAGAAGGTCAGCTGGCTCCGGGGCGAGCACGACCTCGCGTACGGCCACGCGAAGGCGATCATCCACGAGTACGACCTCCGCCGGGCGGCCCGCAGGCTGCTCTGACACCACCCGGGTAGAGTGGGAGAACGATGGTTCTCCCATACCGGGGGTGAGCGGACGATGGACACCGAGACCGCCGAGCAGCGGCTCCTGGAAGCCGCGGAGGCGCTGTTCGACGAGCGCGGGGTGCAGGCGGTCGGCATGGACGCCATCCGCACCGCGTCCGGCGTCTCGCTCAAGCGCCTGTACCAGCTCTACCCGTCCAAGGACCATCTGGTCTGGGCGGTCCTCAACCGCCGTGACAGCGCCGTCAGGGAGGCCATCGCCGCCCACGGGGCCACCCACGCCACCACGCCGTACGAGCGCGCCCTCGCGGTCTTCGACTACCTCGGCGACTGGTTCGCCGACCCCGGCTTCCGCGGCTGCGCCTTCATCAACACCTTCGGCGAGATGGGCGGCATCTCCCCGGACGTCGCCGCCATCGCCCGGGGCCACAAGCAGGCCCTGAGGGAGTACTTCGCGGACCAGACCAAGGCGCTCGGCGCCCCCACGGAGCTGGCCGACCAGCTCGCGCTGCTCGCCAACGGCGCCATGGCCGTCGCCGGCATCGAGGGCTCCCCCGAGCCGGCCGCCCGGGCGAAGGACGCGGCACGCGTCCTCCTGGACGCGGCGCTCAGGGCCTAGGCCGGGACCAGACGCGGAAGGGCCCGCCCGGCGGAAGCCGGACGGGCCCTTCGTCACACACGGGTCGTGCGTCAGTCGTCGCCGCCCTGCAGGATCGACAGCAGACGCAGCATCTCCAGGTAGATCCACACCAGGGTCAGGGTGAGGCCGAAGGCCGCCAGCCAGGACTCCTCGCGCGGGGCGCCGTACGTCACGCCGTCCTCGACCTGCTTGAAGTCGAGGGCGAGGAAGCAGGCACCGAGGATGATGCCGATGACACCGAAGAGGATGCCGAGGCCGCCGCTGCGGAAGCCCAGGCCGTCACCGGCGCCGTCGAAGAGCGAGAACAGCGCGTTGACCGCCATCAGCAGGATGAAGCCGATCGCGGCCGCCATCACGAAGCCGTAGAAACGGCGGGTCACACGGATCCAGCGCATCTTGTAGGCGATCAGCACGCCGGCGAAGACCGCCATCGTGCCGAGCACCGCCTGCGCGACCACACCGGGCGAGATGTAGGTCGAGACCGCGGCCGAGATGACGCCGAGGAAGACACCCTCGAACGCCGCGTAGGCCAGGATCAGCGCGGGCGAGGCCTTGCGCTTGAAGGACTGCACCATGGCCAGGACGAAGGCGACCAGGGCGGCGCCGATGGCGATGCCGTAGGACTTGCCGATGTTCGCCTCGTCGACCGGCAGCAGGAACCACGACAGGGCGGCGGTGATCACGACCGTGCCGAGCGTCATGGCCGTACGGCTCACGACGTCGTCGATGGTCATCACATCGCCGCGGGCCTGCTGCGGGGCGCCGAGCTGGGTGTCCTGCGCGTACGGGTTCGTCGCGTAGGGGTTCGTGGTGCCTTCGGCGTACGGGTTGGTTCCGACGGCGGGGCCCCCGGCCTGCGGCTGCTGCGCGTTGAAGCCGGCGTAGCCGTTGTCGCGGCTGAACCCCCGTCGCGAGAAGACCGGGTTGCTGCTCCTCATCTCACTCCTCCATGGCCGCACTGCGCGGCCTTGCGTCAAGAGTAATGCGGAAGCAAAAGAAACTCCCTAGTGCTCGGGGAGGATCTTTCCGAGATCGTTAGAGAGGCCCGGGGGCCGGCACGGCCGTCGACGGGTGAGTTGTGCCCGGAACCGGACTCGAACCGGCACGGCCCGAAGGCCAGCGAGGTTTAAGCTCGCCGTGTCTGCATTCCACCATCCGGGCATGGAGCGCGGCTCCGCGTTGGCACAGGAGCCTATCGGGGCGCGTCCCTCGTTCAGCCGAACGATGGCCCGATGTTGTCTTATTTTATTGACGTCTGAGGGTGCGTCAGCGCAGGTGAGGCCTGTTTCGGCGAACTGTGACGGGGCTCGCGGCCGCAAAGTCCGGCCCACCGGAATGACGGAAAGTCGCCGCACCGGCACCGCCCGGCCGGACCATCCCCCCGGGGGTACCGCGTCTCAGGGATCCCGTCATACCTCAGGAGGAGGGCCGGGCCCGACGGTCCGACTCCAGTCGCCCCCGCGAACGGGCATGTGGACGGACGACCCGTGCCCCAACGTTCGAAACGATGGAGTGGTTCCCGAACATCCCGCAGTGACAGGAGTCCCTCGTGACCACCACCCCCACCGTGTCCCGCGCCACCGCGGTGGCCGCCCGCGCCACGGATCTTTCGAAGGTCTACGGACAGGGCGAGACCCAGGTGGTCGCCCTGGACCGGGTCACCGTGGACTTCCGGCAGGGCGAGTTCACCGCGATCATGGGCCCGTCCGGCTCCGGCAAGTCGACCCTGATGCACTGCGTGGCGGGCCTCGACTCCTTCTCGTCCGGCTCGGTCCGCCTCGGTGAGACCGAGCTCGGCACCCTCAAGGACAAGCAGCTGACCCAGCTGCGCCGGGACAAGATCGGCTTCATCTTCCAGGCCTTCAACCTGCTGCCGACGCTGACGGCGCTGGAGAACATCACGCTGCCGATGGACATCGCGGGCCGCAAGCCCGACAAGCAGTGGGTGGAGAAGGTCATCGACATGATCGGCCTCTCCGGTCGGCTGAGCCACCGCCCCACGCAGCTCTCCGGCGGCCAGCAGCAGCGCGTCGCCGTGGCCCGCGCGCTGGCCTCCCGCCCCGAGATCATCTTCGGCGACGAGCCGACCGGAAACCTGGACTCGCGCTCGGGCGCCGAGGTCCTGGGCTTCCTGCGCAACTCGGTACGCGAGCTGGGCCAGACCGTCGTCATGGTCACCCACGACCCGGTCGCCGCCTCCTACGCGGACCGCGTCATCTTCCTCGCGGACGGCCGGATCGTCGACGAGATGCTCCACCCCACGGCGGACGGCGTCCTCGACCGGATGAAGGCCTTCGACGCCAAGGGCCGCACGAGCTGACGCCCGGGGGCTCCGCCCCGTCCGCGGCCCTTCGACGTTCCGCCCCCGCAGGGGGCGCTCCACTCCAGGACACACACACCATGTTCCGTACCGCCTTGCGCAACGTGCTCGCGCACAAGGCCAGGCTGCTGATGACCGTCCTCGCCGTGATGCTCGGCGTGGCCTTCGTCTCCGGCACCCTGGTCTTCACCGACACCCTCTCCCAGGCCTTCCGCAACCAGTCGGCGAAGAGCTACGACGACGTCGCCGTCGCCGTCAACCTCCACCCGAGCCCGGAGGAGGCCGCCAAGACCCCCGGTCTCTCCCAGGCCGTCATCGACCGCATCGGCACGCTCGACGGCGTCGCCTCCGTCACCGGACGGGTCGACGGCTTCGCCGGCGTCCCCGACAAGAACGGCAAGCTGATCGGCGTCGGCTGGTCCAACAAGGGCACCAACTTCGCCCCCGGCGCCGACGGCAAGGACCGGGCGTACGACTTCACCCAGGGCGCGGGCCCCCTCCAGGACGGGCAGATCGCGCTCGACAAGGACACCGCGGCCAAGGGCGGCTACAAGGTCGGCGACACCGTCCGTGTCGCCACCAACGGGCCGGTGAAGGAGTACACCCTCTCGGGCATCTTCACCACCGACGACGGCGCGGTCAGCGCCGGCGGCAGCCTGGTCCTCTTCGACAAGGCCGTCGCGCAGAAGCAGTACGTGAAGCCGGGCTTCTACCGGGACGCCATCGTCGTCGCCACCCCCGGAACCGACGCCGACAAGCTGCTCGACGAGGTCCTGAAGGTCGTCCCGAAGGCCGCGACCGCCCAGACCGGGCAGGCGCTCGCCGACCAGCAGGCCAAGGACATCGAGGCCGGGCTCGGCGCACTGAAGCAGGTGCTGCTCGGCTTCGCCGGCATCGCCCTCTTCGTCGGTGTCTTCCTGATCGCCAACACCTTCACCATGCTGGTCGCCCAGCGCACCAAGGAGCTCGCGCTGATGCGCGCCGTCGGTGCCTCGCGCAAGCAGATCACCCGCTCCGTCCTCGCCGAGGCCGGTCTGGTGGGCCTGGTGGCCTCCGCCGTCGGCTACGGCCTGGGCATCGCGCTCGCCGTGGGGCTCCGCGCGGGCATGAACGCCTTCGACCTGAAGGTGCCGGGCGGCCCGCTGGTCCTCGGTGCGACCCCGCTGATCGCCGCGCTCGCCGTCGGTGTCCTGATCACCATGTTCGCCGCCTGGCTGCCCGGCCGCCGCGCCGCGAAGATCCCGCCGGTCGCCGCCATGAGCAGCGTCCACGCCGCGGCGACGACCAAGTCCCTGGTGGTCCGCAACTCCATCGGCGCCGCGATCACCGCGCTCGGCGCGGTCCTGATCGTGCTCGGCGCCGGCAAGGGCGGCGACGACGGCCGGATGTTCATCGCGGGCGGTGCGTTCACCACCCTCATCGGTGTGATCGTGCTGATCCCGCTGCTCTCCCGCCCGGTGATCGCCCTGATCCGCCCGCTGTTCGTCGGCGTCTTCGGGGTCTCCGGCAAGCTCGCCGGCCTCAACGCGGTCCGCAACCCGCGCCGTACCGGTGCCACGGCGTCCGCGCTCGCCATCGGTCTGACCCTGGTCACGGGCCTGACCGTGCTCGGTACGACGGTCGGCACGGCCCTGGACAAGATGACGACGGATCAGATCCGCGCCGACTACATGATCACCATGGCCGACGGCGCCGGTGACGGACTGGACGCGACGGCCCTGGAGGCGATCAGGAAGACGCCCGGCGCCACCGCCGTCTCCCCGCAGCAGGCCGGCTGGTTCACGCTCAAGGGCAAGGACGTCTCGGCCTCCGGTGTCACCCCCGGCGACATCGAGAAGCTCATCAAGCTCAACACCCTGAAGGGTTCGCTCGGCACCCTCGGCCAGGGCCGGATCGCGGTCGCCGAGAAGACCGCGACCAAGCAGGGCTGGAAGGTCGGCGACACGCTGCCGATCGAGTTCGGCGACAAGAAGAAGGGGAAGGTGACCGTCGGCGCGATCTTCGAGGACAGCGAGTTCGTCTCGCCGGTCGTCATCGACGCGAAGACCATCACCGCCCACGACCAGAAGCCCTACATCCCGCAGATCTTCGTCTCGATGGACGGCGGCGCCTCGGCCGCCAACGACAAGGCGCTCGCGAAGGCCATGGGCGACAACCCGGCCATCACCGTCATGGACCAGAAGGACATCCGTGACCTGTTCGGCGGCCAGATCAACCTGCTCCTGAACATCATGTACGGGCTGCTGGCGATGGCCCTGATCATCGCGATCCTGGGCGTGGTGAACACCCTGGCCATGTCCGTCTTCGAGCGTCAGCAGGAGATCGGCATGCTGCGGGCGATCGGTCTCGACCGGCGTCGCGTGAAGCGGATGGTCCGTCTGGAGGCCGTCGTCATCTCGCTCTTCGGCGCGGTGGTCGGCATCGGTCTCGGCTCGTTCCTCGGCTGGGCGATCGGCGAGACGTTCAAGAACAGCCTGCCGGGCTACGCCCTGGTCCTGCCCTGGGACCGGATCGCGATCTTCCTGGTCCTGGCCGGACTGGTCGGCGTCCTGGCGTCCCTCTGGCCGGCCCGCAGCGCGGCGAGGCTGAACATGCTGACGGCCATCAAGACCGAGTAGCAGCGCCTCGGAACGAAGGGCCGGACTCCCCCGCGGGAGCCCGGCCCTTCGCCGTACGTGGGCGCCTACCGTCTCTCGTTCCAGACCCGCGGCCGCAGCGGCACGCCCGAGGTCCCGGACTCCGGCGTCTTCACGGCGAGGAACTGGTTGACGCCGATCCGGTTGCGCTCGAAGGAGACCGCCGAGGCGGCCATGTAGAGCCGCCAGATCCGCGCCCGGCCCGGCGAGGTGAGCCGGACGGCCCGGTCCCAGTCGGCCTCCAGGTTGGCCACCCAGCGGCGCAGCGTCAGGGCGTAGTGCTCGCGGATCGCCTCCACGTCACGCACCTCGAAGCCGGCGTTCTCCAGCGTCGTCAGGGTGCGGCCCATCGGGGCGAGTTCGCCGTCGGGGAAGACGTACGCGTCGATGAACGCGTCGACCTCGTAGGCGGCCTCGTCCGGCTCCGGACGGCGGGAGATCTGGTGGTTGAGCAGCCTGCCGCCCGGCCTGAGCAGGGAGTGCAGTATGTCGGCGTACTCGCGGTAGCGGACCTCGCCCACGTGCTCGGCCATGCCGATGGACGAAATCGCGTCGTACGGCCCGTCCTTGACGTCCCGGTAGTCCTGGACGCGGATCTCGATCCGGTCGGTCAGGCCCTCCTCGGCGATCCGCTTGCGGGCGAAGGCGGCCTGCTCGCGGGAGAGGGTGACGCCGACGACCTGCGCGCCGTACTCGCGGGCCGCGTGGATGGCCATGGAGCCCCAGCCGCAGCCGACGTCGAGGAGCCGGTCGCCCTCCTTCAGGTTCAGCTTGCGGGCGATCAGGTCCAGCTTGTCGCGCTGGGCGTCCTCCAGGGTGCCGCCGTCCGTCCAGTACGCGCAGGAGTAGACCATCGAGGGCCCGAGGACGAGGGCGTAGAAGTCGTTGCCCACGTCGTAGTGGTGGCTGATCGCCTGCTTGTCGCGGCGCTTGCTGTGCCGGGAGCCGGTGCGGCGGCGCATCTCCTCGGCAGGCGGCGCGGGCGGCGGGTAGGGCCCGGCCAGCTTCAGCACCGCGGCGGCCGCGGCGCGCAGCTTGGGGTCCCGTACCGCTTCCAGGGCGCTCCTGGTCTCCTCGCCGCGCTCCCAGAGCAGCCCCGCGAGCCGGTCCAGGACCTCGTACAGGTCGCCCTCGACGTCGATCTCACCGGCCACCCAGGCCCGGGCCAGGCCGAGTTCGCCGGGCTTCCAGAGCATCCGGCGCAGGGCGCGGCGGTTGCGGACGATCAGGACCGGGGCGTCCGCCGGGCCGGCTTCGCTGCCGTCCCAGGCTCGCAGCCGCACCGGCAGCGGGGCCCCCAGCAGGTCCTCCGCGAGAGTGGTCAGCCGCAGTGCGGCGTCGGCCATGGTGCACACCTCCGTGATGTCGTGCCCCAGAAATGCTCGTCACCACGTAAACACCCTCCGTAGGGGTTTTTCGTCCCGTAGGCGCGCAACGACTCGGCAAAACACCCGGGCGGACATGCCGAAGGGCCGTCCGCACCACGGATGGCGGACGGCCCTTGCGGGAACAGCGGGGTGGAACTAGGAGGCCTTGGCCTTCTCCTGGCTCGCGGCGGCGGGAGCCGGGGCGGGCTTGGCCGCCTCGTAGAACTCCTCGCGCGGCGTCTCCATCGCACCGAGGGAGACGACCTCACGCTTGAGGAACATCGCGAGGGTCCAGTCGGCGAAGACGCGGATCTTGCGGTTCCAGGTCGGCACGGCCATGCCGTGGTAGCCACGGTGCATGTACCAGGCGAGCCGGCCCTTGAGCTTGATCTTCATCTTGCCCATGACGATCATGGCGACGCCCTTGTGGAGGCCGAGGCCCGCCACCGCACCCTTGTTGGAGTGCGAGTACTCCTTCTGCGGGAAGCCCCGCATGCCGGAGACCACGTTGTCGCCGAGGACCTTCGCCTGACGCAGCGCGTGCTGGGCGTTCGGCGGGCACCAGGCGTTCTCCACGCCGGCCTTGCGGGCGGCGAGGTCCGGGACCTGGGCGTTGTCGCCGGCGGTCCAGATGTAGTCGGTGCCGGTGACCTGGAGGGTCGGCTGGGCGTCCACGTGGCCGCGCGGGCCGAGCGGGAGGCCGAAGCGGGCGAGCGCCGGGTTGGGCTTGACGCCCGCGGTCCACACGATCGTGTTGGAGTCGACCTCGAGGCCGTTCTTCAGCACGACGTGACCGTCGACGCAGGAGTCCATCGACGTCGAGAGGTAGATCTCGACACCGCGGCCCTCGAGGTGCTCCTTGCCCCAGCGGCCCAGCTCCGGGCCGACCTCGGGAAGGATCTTGTCGGCGGCGTCGACCAGGATGAAGCGCATGTCCTCGCGCTTCACGTTGGTGTAGTACTTGGCCGCGTCGCGGGCCATGTCCTCGACCTCGCCGATGGTCTCCGCGCCGGCGAAGCCGCCGCCCACGAAGACGAAGGTCAGCGCCTTGCGGCGGACCTCCTCGTTGGTCGTCGAGTCGGCCTTGTCGAGCTGCTCCAGGACGTGGTTGCGGAGGCCGATGGCCTCCTCCACGCCCTTCATGCCGATGCCCTGCTCGGCCAGGCCGGGGATCGGGAAGGTACGGGAGACCGCGCCCATCGCGATGACCAGGTAGTCGAACGGCAGGTCGTACGCCTCGCCGACGAGCGGCGCGATCGTGGCGACCTTGCGGTCCTGGTCGATGGTGGTGACACGGCCGGTGAGCACCTCGGCTCCGCGCACGACGCGTCGCAGCGGGACGACGACGTGGCGCGGGGAGATGCTGCCTGCGGCGGCTTCGGGGAGGAAGGGCTGGTACGTCATGTACGAGCGCGGGTCGACGACCGTGACGGTCGCTTCCGCGTAACGCATCTTCTTGAGGATGCGTCGAGCTGCGTACAGGCCTACGTACCCACCGCCTACTACGAGGATCCTGGGACGCTCCGTGGTGCTCATGCATCCGAGTATCCACCCCTCCCAGGGGGGTCGCTCGTGCGCCCCTTCACAAGGTTGTGGAGCACCTCTGCTACACTCCGCCGCCCACGTGACCCAGGTCATGGTCGTGCAAAGGAACCACGATGCAGGGGTGAACGTTGTTCACCCCTACTGAACTGGCCCGGAGAGGGTCCGGTAACCCCGAACCACAGGGTGCGTTCACACGATGGAAACATCGAGCGAACAGGGCCCTCGGCCTACGAAAGAGCCCCGACAGGGGCGCTGGAGGCCCAGTTGGCCCTCCACGACCCCCATCAGGGCCCTTTTCCTTGTGAAGAACTTCACGAACTTTCCCGACGCGGTGTCGCAAGGCGTGTCGGGGGGTGTCTGTTATGCCACCGAGAGTGCGATTCCGTCGAGGATGTCGTGCTCGCTGACGACGACCTCGCGGGCCCCGGTCCGTTCCATGATCTCCAGCAGGACGAGCGCCCCGGAGACGATGACGTCGACCCGGCCGGGGTGCATCACGGGGATCGCGGCGCGCTCGTCGTGGGTCGAGGCGAGGAGGGTGTCGACGATCTCCGCGACCTTCTCGTACGGGACACGGGAGTGGTGGATCTGCTCGGAGTCGTACTCCTGGAGCCCCAGCGCGATCGCGGCGACCGTGGTGACCGAGCCGGCGAGCCCGACGAGGGTCTCGGCCTCGCGCAGCGGCACCGTCTCCTCGGCCAGGTCGAGGGCGGCGCGGATGTCGGCGCGGATCGCGGCGACCTCCTCGGCGGCCGGCGGGTCGCTGCGGACATGGCGCTCGGTGAGCCGGACGCACCCGATGTCGACGGAGCGGGCGGCCTCGACGTGCTTGTTGCCGACGACGAACTCGGTGGAGCCGCCGCCGATGTCCACGACGAGGTACTTCTCCGTGCCGTGCAGCTCGCCGGTGGCCCCCGTGAAGGAGAACTCGGCCTCCTGGTCGCCGGTGATCACCTCGGGCTCGACGCCCAGGATCTCCACGACGCCCCGCACGAACTCGTCGCGGTTCTCGGCGTCCCGGGAGGCGGAGGTGGCCACGAACCGCAGCCGCTCGGCGCCCAGTTCCTCGATGACGGCCGCGTAGTCGCGGCACGCGGCGAAGGTCCGCTCCAGCGCCTCGGGCGCCAGGCGGCCGGTCCTGTCGACGCCCTGCCCGAGCCGGACGATCGTCATCCGCCGGTCCAGCTCGATCAGTTCACCGGTCTGCGGGTCCACGTCCGCGACGAGGAGGCGGATGGAGTTCGTACCGCAGTCGATGCCGGCGACCCGGGTCACTTCTCGCCTTCCTTCTCCGCGTCCTTGTCGGCGCACGGGGTGACGCAGGGGCCCTTGGCCCACCACTCCGGCAGCATCGCGAGCGCCTCGTCGCCGAGCGGGTTCACACCCGGGCCCGCGGCCAGCGAGTGGCCGACGAGGACGTGCAGGCACTTGACCCGGTCCGGCATGCCGCCGGCGCTCGGGAAGCCCTCCAGGACCTCGATGGCGTCACGGCGGGCGATGTAGTCCTCGTGCGCGGCCCGGTAGGCGGCGGCCAGTTCCGGGTCGGTGCCCAGCCGGGCCTGCATCTCCTTCATGACCCCGTTCGCCTCCAGCGTGCCGATCGCGGAGGCCGCCCGGGGGCAGGTCAGGTAGTACGTGGTGGGGAACGGGGTGCCGTCCGGGAGCCGCGGCGCGGTCTCGACGACGTCCGGGTTGCCGCAGGGGCAGCGGTGCGCGATGGCGCGCAGCCCCCGGGGCGGGCGGCCGAGCTGGGCCTCGAACGCGGCGATGTCCGCCTCGGTCGGCTCGGTGCGGGCGGTCTGCGGAGGGGGCGTTTCCATCGTTGCGTCTTGTCTTCTCGTCGGGTGGAGGGTGGGGGCGGAGGGCTGGGGGCGGGCTCGTCTAGCGGTCCGAGTCGGCGCGGTCGACGCCGTTCCAGAGGTCGGAGTACCAGGGGCGGTCCGCCTCGCCCTGCTCGGTGCGACGGGCACGCTCGACCTCGGGGTCGTTCACGGTGAAGCCGGTCTCGCCGGGCATCACGTAGTGCAGGTGCTCGCGCGCGAGCCGACGGACGTACGCGGGGTCCTGGAGCCGGGCCTTCTCGTCCCGCAGCTCCTCGACGCGCGCGGCGGCCTCGGCGGCCTGGCGCTCCTGCTCGGCGATCTCGCCGCGCTGGGAGACGTACTGCCGCATGGGGTACGCGAGGGCGACGACCAGCGAGCAGACCACCAGGGCGAGGAAGGCCGCGCGGCCGGTGAGCCGGGAGCGGCGGGCCTGGCGGCGGGTCTGGGAGCGGTAGACGCGGGCGGCGGTCTGCTCACCGAGCAGCTTGATCCTGGTCGCGGTCGAGAACCGGTCCCGGGCCATGTGCGCGCCTCCCCTTTACGTACGTACGTCCCCGCACACGGTACGGGACCGGGTGCGGGGACGTACGGAGGCTGCCTCACGGGGCCGGATGTCAGCCCTTGCTGTGCCTCTTAGTTCGCGGTGCGAAACCGCGGGAACGCGCTACGGCCGGCGTAGACGGCCGCGTCGTCGAGGATCTCCTCGATGCGCAGGAGCTGGTTGTACTTGGCGACGCGCTCGGAGCGGGCCGGGGCGCCGGTCTTGATCTGGCCGCAGTTGGTGGCGACGGCGAGGTCGGCGATGGTGACGTCCTCGGTCTCGCCGGAGCGGTGGGACATCATGCACTTGAAGCCGTTGCGCTGGGCCAGCTCGACGGCGTCCAGGGTCTCGGTCAGCGAACCGATCTGGTTGACCTTGACCAGCAGCGCGTTGGCGGCGCCGTCCTCGATGCCGCGGGCCAGGCGCTCCGGGTTGGTGACGAACAGGTCGTCGCCGACGATCTGGACCTTGGAGCCCAGCTTGTCGGTGAGGACCTTCCAGCCGTCCCAGTCGTCCTCGAACAGCGGGTCCTCGATGGAGACCAGCGGGTACGCGGAGACGAGCTCCTCGTAGTACTCGGTCATCTCGGCGGCCGTGCGGCTCTTGCCCTCGAACTCGTACGAGCCGTCCTTGTAGAACTCGGACGCGGCGACGTCGAGCGCCAGCGCGATGTCCTTGCCCGGGACGTAGCCGGCCTGCTTGATGGCCTCCACGATGAGGTCGAGCGCCTCGCGGTTGGAGTCCAGGTTCGGGGCGAAGCCACCCTCGTCGCCGAGGCCGGTGGACAGGCCCTTGGTCTTCAGGACGGACTTGAGGGTGTGGTAGACCTCGGTGCCCCAGCGCAGGGCCTCGGAGAAGGACTCCGCGCCGATCGGCGCGATCATGAACTCCTGGATGTCCACGTTGGAGTCGGCGTGCGAGCCGCCGTTCAGGATGTTCATCATCGGAACGGGCAGCAGGTGCGCGTTCGGGCCGCCGAGGTAGCGGAAGAGCGGGAGGTCGGAGGCCTCGGACGCGGCGTGCGCGACGGCGAGGGAGACGCCGAGGATGGCGTTGGCGCCGAGGGAGGCCTTGTTGTCCGTGGCGTCCAGGTCGAACATGGCCTGGTCGATGAGGCGCTGCTCGGTGGCGTCGTAGCCGACGAGCTCCGGGCCGATCTGCTCGATCACGGCGAGGACGGCCTTCTCGACGCCCTTGCCCTGGTAGCGGTTCTTGTCTCCGTCACGGAGCTCAATGGCCTCGAACGCACCGGTGGAGGCACCGGACGGAACGGCAGCACGGCCGGTGCTGCCGTCGTCGAGGCCGACCTCGACCTCGACCGTGGGGTTGCCTCGGGAGTCCAGGATTTCCCGGGCTACGACGACGTCGATGGACGGCACGAGCATCTCCTTCTGGGATGTGACGCTAGATGTGACGCTTGCGGTGCAGGGTCGCTTTGGCCTTGCGACAAGAGCCTAACCGGCTCGCGGGCTCCAGCCAGCCGGGCGCCCGCCCCCTGGGACGAAAAAGGACCCAAGGGCACGCATCTGGGGCCAAAGGCCTCGGAACTACTCAGCGGTAACCATGGGGTGCCCCCGCCTCACGGCACCCCGGACGCGCGGAACCCCGGTCCGGAGCGCACGGGGGAGAGGCGCTCCGGACCGGGGTGGTCACCGCGGGAGGGTCGTAGGGCTCGCGTGAGCCGCCGGACTCACGCGAGCCGCCGGGCTCACTTCAGGTGAAGCTGCTGGCCCGGGTAGATCAGGTCGGCGTCCTCGACGACGTCCTTGTTGAGCTCGAAGAGCTTCGCCCAGCCGCCCTTGACGTCGTGCTCGGCGGCGATGGTGCTCAGGGTGTCGCCGGAGACGACCTTGTACTCGCCGTCGCCCTTCTTGACCTTCTTGCCGGTCGGGGTGGTGACGGTCTTCTTGGACTCGGCCTTCGGGGCGGTCCGCTGCTCGCTGCGGGTCGTCGGCTGCTCGGCCTGACGCTCCTGCTTCGGGGCGGCCTGCGCGGCAGGCGCCTCCTCGACGGCACCGGTGTTCGGGGAGGCGGAGGAGAGGCCGACGCCGCAGCTCGGCCAGGCGCCCTTGCCCTGACCGGCGAGGACCTTCTCGGCGATCGCGATCTGCTGCGACTTGGAGGCCTGGTCGGCGGTCGCGGCGTACGCGGTGCCCCCGAAGGCGGCCCAGGTGGAGCTGGAGAACTGCAGGCCGCCGTAGTAGCCGTTGCCGGTGTTGATGGACCAGTTGCCACCGGACTCGCACTGGGCGACCTTGTCCCACTCGGAGACGGTGGCGGCCGAGGCGGTGCCGGCGGTCATCAGCGGGGCGGCGACGGCGACACCGGCGACACCGGCGAGGGCGACGGCGCGGGTGGCCTTGGAGGGACGACGGTGTTTGCCCTTGGCGGAAAACAGCATGGAGATTCTCCTCACCGACGCCTACGAGGTGAGCTGTCGGGTTCGGGCCGATGTGAGTTGCCCGGCCGCGCGACCTAGCGCGCGGCTTCACCCCAAGCCGGTCCGTCGGCCGTCTGTCTCAACGGCCGGGGGCGGCACTTACCTTGGGTCCCCCGCTCCTGCCTACGGCGCTTGACGCGACGACTGTTCCCATCGGCCGACGGCAGGATTCGGCGTTTCGGTCGACGGGGCCCGCGGTGGCGAGCGGTGACGACCGTAGACACAGACCCGGGGGAAGTTCAAAGACGTCCATGGGGGACAAAACGCCCGTACTTGCCCCGGGACAAAGGGCGTTTACGCAGGTGAGAGGTGACGGAAGGAGAGTTTGCGGACGAGACACGCCAGTTGAGACGAAGAGACCCATGTCTCACTTGCACAGAACCGGACATTCATCCCCGAACCGCCCCTACTTCGGGGCCGTCTCCACGGGCGTTCCGATCGTCAGATCGAGGCTCTGGCCAGGGAGGATGAGGTTCGGATCGGCCCCGACGGTCGACCGGTTGGCGTCGTAGAGAGCGCCCCAGCCGCCGGGGAGGTCGTTCCGCTGGGCGATCTCGGTGAGGTTGTCGCCGGGCTTGACGGTGTATGCACCGATAGCATCCTTGATGCCCTCGGAGGGCTTCTTGCCCGCAGTGTCCGCAGTGTCCTCACTACCCGGATTCGCGGCCTTCTCCTCGTCGGTGGCGTCCGCTGCCGGCGTGTCGGTCGGAGCGCCCGTCGGGGTGCCGGTCGAAGTGTCGGTCGGCGAGGCGTGACGGCCCGTTTCGGGCGACTTGTCCGCCGCGGTCGTCTCGCCCGTCTCCTCCGGGGCGGCCTCGCCCCGGTGCTTGCCGGTGCCGGGAGCGGTCGGCGTGACGGAGGGGGAGGGCGTGGAGGGAGTCGGGGTGGTCTCGGGCCCTGCGAGCGCCTCGGGCGGAGCCACGACGTCCGGGAGACCGAGGGTGCGGTTGGACTCCGGGAGCGGACCGATCGGCTCGCTCGGCGTGACCGCGGGGCCGGGGACGACGTCCGGCTTGACGCCGTCGTTGGTCAGCCCGGCGATCGGGGCGCACGTCGCCCACTGCGTGTCACCCGCGGCGAGTGCCTTTTCGGCCACCACGATCTGCTGGGCACGGCTGGCGAGGTCCGCGCTCGGCGCGTACGCCAGACCGCCGTGACGCTCCCAGCTCTCCTGGGTGAACTGCAGCCCGCCGTAGAGCCCGTTGCCGAAGTGGGCGCTCCACTGGCCGCCCGACTCGCACTCGGCGACCCGGTCCCAGGTGGCCGCGTCGGCGGCGGAGGCCGAACCCGCCCCGAGCAGGGGAAGCGCGAGGGCCGAGCCCGTCACGCCTGCGGCGACGACGATGGCGGGGGCCTGGCGGGGTCTGCGGTGTCGTCCGTTCCCGGAGCGCATGCGGAGCTGCCTTTCGCGTGACTGCTGAGGTGACGGTGAACGTAGCGGCATTCGAACGTCAGTCACAAGTCGATGCAGCGGAGATCACGTAAAAGTCACAGTCTTGACGGAGTGTCAGCTCACGCGGAAGGGGAACGAGGGGAGAACTCCACCGGAAGCGTGCGCAATCCACGCATGATGAGCCCGCCGCGCCACCGCAGATCGGCCGGATCCGCACCAAGACGGAGGTCCGGCAGGCGCGTCAGGAGCGTGCCGAGAGCGATCTGCCCTTCGAGCCGGGCGAGCGGGGCGCCGATGCAGTAGTGGATGCCGTGCCCGTAGCCGAGGTGTTGGTTGTCGCGCCGGGACAGGTCGAGCGTGTCCGGTTCGTCGAAGCGCGCCGGGTCGCGGTCGGCGGCGGCGAGCACGACGAGGACCGGGTCGCCCGCCGGGATCTCCTGGCCGCCGATCGTCAGCGGCTCCATGGCGTACCGCCAGGTCGCCAGCTCCACCGGCCCGTCGTAGCGCAGCAGTTCCTCGACACCGGTCTCCAGCAGGTCCCGTTCCCCGGCGGCGAGCGAGGCCTGGAGCCGGCTGCGCTCCCCCGGGTTCCGCAGCAGGGCGTACACCCCGTTCCCGATCAGGTTGACGGTGGTCTCGAAGCCGGCGAAGAGAAGGATGAAGGCCATGGCGGCGGCCTCGTTCTCGGTGAGGTGCTCGCCGTGGTCCGAGGCCTTGATGAGCCCTGAGATCAGGTCGTCGCCGGGGTCGAGCCGCTTGCGGTGGATCAGCTCCGCGAGGTAGCCGCGCATCTTCTTGACCGACCGCGCCACCCCGCCGCGCGGCCCTCCGCCGTGCCGGATCATCATCCCGGCCCAGTCCCGGAAGTCGTCCTGGTCCTCCTCCGGCACCCCGAGCAGGTCGCAGATGGCGTAGATGGGCAGGGGGAAGGCGAACTCGTGGATGAGGTCGGCGGTGCCCTTCGCCGCGAAGGAGTCGATCAGCCGGTCGGTCAGCTCCTGCACCCGGGGCGCGAACTCGGCGACCCGGCGCGGGGTGAACGCCTTCGACACGAGCCGGCGCAGCCGGGTGTGGTCGGGCGGGTCGATGTTGAGCAGATGGGTCATCAGCTCGGCCTTGCGCTCCCCGGGGATCCCCGTCTTCCCCTTGGCGTGCGCCGGCTCGTCGTGGTGCGCCGGGTTCTTCGAGAGCCGCTGGTCGGCGAGGGCCTGCCGGGCGTCCACGTACCGGGTCACCAGCCAGGCCTCGACCCCGCTGGGCAGCTTGGCCCGGTGAACGGGCGCGTGCTCGCGCAGCCAGGCGTAGGCGGGGTACGGATCGGTCGCGAACTCCCAGGTGAAGAGCTCGGGGGCGGGGGGCGTGCTCACCCTGAGACGGTACAAGGTCACGCTGCCGTCGGCCTCCGGGCGGCCCGGTCCGCGAGATGTGATCGTCCTGTGAAGGCGGGTGGCCTAGATTCTCCCGCGTGGATGCCCAGTTACTGAGAAGCACGTTCGCCGTCGTCGAGAGACGGGCCGAGCATGCCGTCGCCTTCTTCTACTCCCATCTGTTCTGGCACAACCCGGGCGTCCGTGAGCTCTTCCCCGAGGACCTGCGGCCCCAGCGCGACCGGCTCTTCGCCGCGCTCACGCATGTCGTGACCCAGCTGGAGGACCCCGGGCTTCCCGACTACCTCGCCCATCTGGGCCGCGACCACCGCAAGTTCCTCGCCTCCCCCGCGCTCTACGCCGCCGTCGGCACCAGCCTGACCGCCGCCTTCGCGCACGCCGCCGGGGCCGCGTGGAGCGTGGAGGCCGAGAAGGCGTGGGCCGAGGCGTACGGGCAGGTCGTCGAACTCATGATGCGGGGCGCCGAGCAGGCCGAGGCGGAGGGCGAGCCGGCCTGGTGGGACGCCGTCGTCGTCCGGCACGAGCGGCTCGACGAGGACCTGGCGGTGCTGACCCTGAAGCCGCGCAGGCCCTTCGCGTACCGGCCCGGGCAGTACGTCGGCGTCAGCTCGCTCCGGGTCCCCCGGGTGTGGCGTACCTACTCCCTGGCGAACGCGGTCCGCGCGGACGGGACGGTGGACCTGCACGTGAGCCGGATCCCTGGCGGTGCGATGAGCACGGCGTTGGTCGAGGCGGTAGGAGAGGGCGAGCCGCTCCGGCTGAGCGCGCCGGGCGGCGCGCTGACGGCGCGGACCGCGCCCGACGTCCCGCGCAGCTACGTCGCCGCGGGGACGGGCTGGGCGCCGGTCAAGGCGCTCCTGGAGGAGGTGGCGGAGCGGCCGGCGGACGTCGAGGCGCGGCTCTTCCTGGTGGCGCGGGCCAAGGAGTATCTGTACGGCAAGGGGGACGTGGAGCGGCTGCGGGAGCGGATACCCGGTCTGAAGGTCACCTACATCGCCTCCGCGCCGGGGCGTCCGCGCGAGCAGGCGACGGCGCGGCTGCTCCAGGCGCTCCACACCTGCGGCAACTGGCCGGCCCACGACGTCTACGTGGCGGGCCCCCACCCGCTGGTCGCGGAGACCCTCCCGGCCCTGGAGCGCCTGGGCGCGGCCCGGGTCCACCACGACCACGTACCGTGCGCGGGAACGTTCTCCCGTCCCCTGGGCACGGCGGAATGGTTCATCGACCGCCCGCAGCCCCACTGGCACAACCCGGCGGCGAGGACGCCCCACCAGCCCTGACCCGCCCGGCGACGGGTGGAGCGGGGCTCACTGCCCTTCCGCCGCCCTGATCGCGTCGCGGTAGGCGCGAGCCGCCGCGCGCAGGGCCGCTTCCGGGTCCGTGCCGGAGGCTTCCGCCTGGGCGGCGAGGGCCAGCAGGTCGTAGCCGATGCCGTCACCCTTCGGCAGGTCGACGTCCAGGCCCGCCGTGCGGACCCGCCCCGCCAGCTTCGCGGCGAGCGCCAGGCCGGGCTGCCCGAGCGGCACCCCGTCGGTGACCGAGGCGCGCTGCTTCTCGATCGCCTTGGTGCGCAGCCAGTGCTCCTTGACCTCTTCCGGGGTCTCGGCCTTCGCGTCGCCGAAGACGTGCGGGTGGCGGTGGATCAGCTTCTCCACGATCGTCGCGGCGACGTCGTCGACGGAGAACGGCTCCTCCTCGTCCTCCTCCGCGATCCGGGCGTGGAAGACGACCTGGAGGAGGACGTCCCCGAGCTCCTCGCGCAGCTCGTCCCGGTCGCCGTCCTCGATCGCCTCGACGAGTTCGTACGCCTCCTCGATGCCGTACTTGGTGAGCCCCTTGTGCGTCTGCCGCGAGGACCACGGGCACTCGCGCCTGATCCGGTCCATGACCTGCACCAGGTCCAGCAGGCGGGCGCCGGGCAGGTCGTACGAGCCGGGCAGCAGCTCCAGGTCGGGCATCGTGACGCGGCCGGAGCCGGCCAGCCGGGCCAGCCCGTCCGTCAGCGCCTGGTCGCCCTCGCCGGAGGGAAGGACCACCACGGTCCGGTCCCCGGCGCACGCCTCGACCAACTCCTGAGCGGTCGGGCGGGCGTGCTCCACGGCGACGCCCGCCTCGCGGAGGTACGGCAGCTGCGGGTGGTGCTCGTCGGCGCACAGCACCCGGTCGGCGTCGCGCAGCGCCTGCCACGCGGGCCAGGACAGCAGTCCGGGCGCGACGCGATGGCTGGCGGTCAGGAGGACGATGCGGCCGGGCGCGACAGGACCGACGGGCTCCACGGGTGATTCTTCGTTCACCCTTCCGACCCTACGTCGCGCCGCTGGACGCCCCCTACGCGCCCGCCTCCACGGCCGCCGGGTCCTGGCTGATCTGGCGCACCCACGGCGCCGTGAACGTGCCCAGCTGGATCTTCGTGTCGTCCCACGCCCCGAAGCGCGGGTTCACGTCGATCCTGAGGTCCTTGGAGGCGGCGGTGAAGACTTCGAGGAGCTTCTTCTGGCCCTCGGGGGTGTTCGCGATGCCCAGCTTCTCAGCGATCTTGTTCATCAGGACCGTGCGGCGGACGACCCCGTCGATCTGGTCGGGCGCGACACCCTGCTGCTGGAGCAGGGTCGCGGCGAGCTGCTCCGGGCCGCCGCTCTGCTTCGTGAACTCGTCCCGCGTCTTCTGGATCTCGCCGCGCGACGCCGTGATCCCGTTGTCCTCGGCGACCTTGTCGACCACCCGGTCGAAGATCATCACGTTGAGCTTCTCGCGGCTGAGGTCGCCGGTGGCCTGGATCAGCTGCGCGGCCTGCGGGGACGCCTCCTGCGCGGTCCGCACGTCCCGCACCTGCGCCTGGAGGCTGGAGACCTCGATGCGTTCGCCGCCGACGACGGCCGCCGCCCCTGGGTGGGCCTCACCGCCGCAGGCGGCGAGGAGCGGAGCCGCGGCGAGGAGCGCGGCGGAGACGGAGAGCGCGGTGCGGCGGTGCAAAGGAGCCTCCCGGCGTGGGTCGTGCGTCAGTTTGAACGACCTTGCGGTGATCGATGGTAGGCAGTCGCCGTGGCCGGGGCCACTACTTCGACGTGACTGTCTCGATCAACGACTCACGCGTTCGGGTGGTGGCGGTCCGCGGACGCGGAACGTCCGCGTTCGTCGCCTTCACCAGGAAGTGGGGCCGCCGCTTCACCTCGTAGTAGATACGGCCGACGTACTCGCCGACGAGACCGAGCATCACCATCTGGACACCGGCGAGCGCCGTGACGATCACGAGCAGCGTGACGTATCCGGGCGTGTCGACACCGTTGACGAGCGCGTCACCGACGATCCAGGCCGCGTAGGCGAGCGCGACCGAGACCAGGACCATTCCCAGATAGACGGCGGCCCGCAGCGGCTTGTTGTTGAAGGAGAGGAGTCCGTCGAGTCCGTAGTTGAGCAGTTTTCCGAAGGTCCATTTCGAGCGGCCCTCCTCACGCACCGCATTCTCGTACTCGAATGTGGTGGTACGGAATCCGACCCAGGCGAAAAGGCCCTTGGAGAAGCGGTTGTACTCGGTGAGTTCGAGGATCGCGTCGACGGTACGGCGCGACAGCAGCCGGAAGTCGCCGACGCCGTCCACCAGCTCGACGTCGACCAGCCGGTTGATCGCCCAGTAGTAGGCGCGGGCCGTCAGGGTGCGGGTGACCCGGTCGCCCTTGCGGGTGCGCCGCGCGATGACCTGGTCGTACCCCTCGGCGTGCAGGGCCAGCATGCGGTGCACGAGCTCCGGCGGGTGCTGGAGGTCGGCGTCCATGATGACGACGGCGTCGCCCTCGGCGTGCTGGAGACCGGCCAGCATGGCGGCCTCCTTGCCGAAGTTCCGGCTGAAGGAGACGTAACGGGCGCGAGGGTCGGAGTCGGCGATCCCCTCCAGGAGCGGGAGGGTCCGGTCATGGCTTCCATCGTCCACGTAGACCAGCTCGAACTCTCCGTCGAAACGGGAGAGTTCGGCGGTCACATGGTCGTGGAAACGACCGATGATCTCCTCTTCGTTGAAACACGGGACCACGATCGAGAGAAGCACGAAGGACACGACAGCCCATGGGGGTGTCCCCGGCCGATTCGAAACATGACCGCCAGGCGACCATTGCGTGAACTGGCCCCGATGGATCACCTTTTCGTGTTCCGTACTGACATATTCACACCATCATGCCTGCTCAGACGACATCGGCCGCCGTGAGCCGTTCCACCGGCCCCGCCGCCGCGCTCGCCGCCTTCCTCACCGCGCTCGCGGTCTGTGCCGGGGACGCGGTCGCCCGCACCTTCCCCTTCGGGCCGGAACGCCGGGGCGTCAACGACCTGGCCAACCAGTTCGTCCCGTACCACGCCCATCTCTGGGACCTGCTGCACGGGCGCGCGGACGGCGGGCTGCTGCTCAACTGGCAGTCCGGCTGGGGCAGCAGCTTCCTGCCCGACCTCGGCACGTACCTGGGCAGCCCGTTCGCGCCGCTGGTCGCGCTCTTCCCGCGCGAGGACATCGAGTACGCCGTCTACGCCGTCACGATCCTGAAGATGGCCGCCGCCGCGGCCGCCATGACCGTGGCGCTGCTCCGGCTGCGGCCCGGCGTGTGGTGGGCGGCGGCGGTCGTCGGCGCGTCGTACGGCCTCTGCGGCTGGTCGGTCATCGAGGCCACGTACAACCCGATGTGGCTGGACGGGCTGATCGCCTTCCCGCTGCTGTGCCTGGTCGGCGAGTGGGTCCGGCAGGGACGTCGGCCGCTGCTCGGTCCGCTGGTCGTGGCGGTGTGCTGGGTCGGCAACTTCTACACCGCGTACATGGCGACGATCGGCGCCGCGCTGGTGCTCCTGGTCCGGCTCGCGGTCGTCCACGAGCTGCGGGTCCGGGTGGTCGTACGGGCGGTGGCGACCGTGCTGCTGGGGATCGGGCTCGCCGCGCCGATCCTGGTGCCGGTGTTCCTCGGCTCCACGCGCGCGTACCCGGGCTGGACCAACCAGTTCCAGGCGGCGAGCGGAACGGACTTCTTCGCCCGGCTGCTCCCGGCGACGTACAGCTTCACCACGCCCGCCGCCTTCGTCGGCACGGGCACCCTGCTGCTCGCCTGCGCGCTGGCCTTCCACCGGAAGGTGCCCCGGCGGGAGCGGTGGCTGTGGACGGGGTTCGTGGTCGCCGTCGCGCTCTCCCTCCAATGGGGCCCGACGCACCTCGTCTGGCATGTCTTCGCCACCCCCAACGGCAGCCCGTACCGGCAGACGTTCGTCCTGACCGGTGTCCTCGTCATCGCCGCCTGGACCGTTCTCTCGCACGGCTGGCCCGGGCGGCGCGCGCTGCTCGGCGGCGTCGGCGTGGTGGCCGTGGCCGCGGGGGGCGCGGTCGCCAGCGACCTGGTGACCGGCTGGTCGTACCCGCTGTTCGCCCTCGGTCTTGCCGCGGCCTGCGGCGGGCTGTGGCTGGCCCGGCGCGGGAAGCTCCCGGTGGTGGCGGCGGTGCTCCTGGCGGGCGCGCTCGTCGGGCAGGCCGCCGCGACCACCGCGTACGCGGACCGGGAACGGCTCGGCCGGCTCGACGACTACCCGGCCTGGGGCGCGGAGCAGACCCGGCGTACGGCGGCGCTCGGCGCGGCCGACGGCTGGCCCGCGTACCGCACCGACTCCGGCCGCGAGCAGATCACCGGCAACGAGCCGATGCTCTTCGGCGGCCAGGGCGCCGCCTACTACAGCAGCCACACGCCGGCGGTGCTGACCAGGACGCTGGCCGCGCTCGGCGGCGGCTGGACCTCGCGCGGGCGCAATCTGCAGAGCCTCGACAACCCGGTGACGGACGCCCTGTTCGGCGTCGGCGCGCGGTGGCGGGGCGACCGTCCGGTGCGTACGGAGTCGGTGCTGCCCCTGGTGACGGTCCGTCCGGAGGGCTCCACCGTGCCCCGGTACGGAGCCTCCCCCTTCCGCAACCAGGAGCTGCTGCTGGGCGCGTCCGTGTACACGCTGCCGGCGAAGGGCGCGGCCTGCCCGGTCGGCAGCGAGGTCTTCCTCTGGGCCCCCGACTTCCGGGGGACGGCCCGGCTCGGCACGGGCGGTACGCCGGTGAAGATGACCGGTGAGCTGCCGAAGCGCCGGGCGGCGCTGACGTCCCTGGGCGTTCAGGAGACAGCGGGCACGACGGTGGCCCTGAAGGGCAAGCGCGGCAAGAAGCACGAGGTCGGCTGCCTGGACCGGGACCGCCTCGCGGCCGCGGTCGCGGAGCTGCGGGCGTCGGCCCCGGTGTCGGTCGACGTCACGGACCGCGGCATCCGCGCGCAGCTCCGCCCGGGTACGAAGGGCACGGTCGTGGTCGCGGCCCCGAGGATCGCCGGCTGGACGTGCGAGGGCCGCCCGGCGGACGCGTACGGCGGGCTGGTGGCGGTCCGCGCCGACGGCCCCTCCGTGACCTGCGCCTTCCGCACGCCGGGGCTGCGGGCGGGCCTTGGCCTGGGGGCCTGCGCGATGGTGCTGCTCGCGGTCTGGTTGCTGGGGGCCCGGCTGCGGCACAGGAGAGCGCCGGTCGCCGCGCCGGAGGCGCCGACCCGGCCGGAGCTCGCACGGACGGCGTGAAGCCGACCCCCTCTTCTGCGCGGAAATGAACCGAGCAAACCCCCTTTACCGCGTGAGAAGGGACACGTTGGTCGAGCTGTGAACTCCCTGTTCGCCGACTGTACGGTCTTGCCGGACCAACTCATTCCTGGGGAAGGCCGCATCAATGCCCGGCACCACTGGGGCCAAAAGCGGCGGAGAGCCGGCGAACCGTCTCTTCGCCCTGGACGGAATCCGGATCACAGCAGCCCTCGTCGTGGTCCTTTACCACTACATCGGCCTTGATTCCGCGTGGGACAGGAACACGTCAGAACTGTTTCCCGCGCTGCGCCCCTTCGCGGCGTACGGCTGGCTCGGCGTCGAGATCTTCTTCATCGTCAGCGGCTTCGTCATCTGCATGAGCGTGTGGGGGCGCACGGTCGGCGACTTCGCCGTCTCCCGGGTGTCCCGGCTCTTCCCGGCCTACTGGGCGGGCGTCGCGCTCAGCGCGCTCACCTTGTGGTTCCTGCCCGAGGTCCAGGAGCTGCGCCACCTGGAGCAGGGGAGCGACGTCCTGGTCAACCTGACCATGATGCAGGGCGGTCTGGGCGTCGGGAACGTCGACCACTCGTACTGGACGCTGTTCGTGGAACTCAAGTTCTACGCCCTCTTCGCGCTCGTCGTGCTCTGCGGTGTCACATATCGAAATTGCGTTCTTTTCTGCGGGGTATGGACAGCGGCCGCGGTCGCCGCGCCGACCACCGAATCCAGGCTTCTCGAATTCTTCGCGATGCCGCAGTACGCGCCGTATTTCGTCGCGGGCATCGCCTTCTACCTGATGCACCGATATCGGCCCACCATGCTCTTGTGGGCCATCGTCGGGGCCCAGTTCCTCCTCGCCCAGCACTATGTCCGCGGGCGTATGCGGATGAACCTCGGTGTCGAACTCTCCCAGCAGCTTCCGACGTGGCCGGCCCGTCTGGTCATCGCGCTGGGCTTCCTCGCGATCGCGGCCGTGGCCCTCGGGCACCTGGACCGCGTCCGGTGGCCCTGGCTGAAGACCGCGGGAGCGCTCACGTATCCGCTCTACGTGATCCACATGGCGATCGGCATCACGCTGATCCACCACTTCCGTGACCGTGTCGCGCCGCTCCCCCTCGTCGTGTCCGTGACGGCCGCCATGATGGTCCTGGCCTGGCTGATCCATGTCGGCGTGGAACGCCCGCTGTCGAAGCGCCTGCGGGTGGGGATGCGGCGGGGGGTCCAGGAGATCCGCCTGAACTCGCCGGTCGCCGCGTCCGCCCCGGTGCTGGTCGCCGAGCCTCTGAACGAGCCTGTGGTGCACGAGCCGGCCCTGTCCCCCGTCGGCGGGGTCAGCCGCTGAGTCGGCGACGCCGTCCGCCGGACGGGCTCTACGCCACGGTCAGCCGCCACCGGACCTCGCCGTCGTGCCACGTGTCGGTGGGCGTGAGCCCGGCGGCGGTGGCGACGGCGGCGGACGCGGCGTGGTCGGGGTGGACGTGCGCGACGACGGTGCCCACGCGCGCGTGCGTCGTGAGCCACCCGACCAGCTCGCGCACGGCCTCGCGGGCGAACCCCCGCCCCTGCCACGGCGTCCCCACGACCCAGGCGACCTCGGCGCTCCCGTCGTCCCGCACCGTCGCCTGAACGGTGCCGACGAGACACCCCTCTTCCCGCTCGCGGACGACCCAGTTGCACCAGGACACGCCCGCCTCGGGCGAGCCGGCGGTCTGCCGCTCGTAACGTGCCCGGAGCGTCGCGACGGTGGGCGGCTCACCTCCGATGAAGGAGTACAGCGCGGGGTCGGCGAGCACGCGGGCCATCTCCTCGGCGTACGCGACGGCCAAGGGATGGAGGGTGAGCCGGGGCGTGCGGAGAGGCTCGGCCTCGATCGTGGTCACGGAGCCAAGCATGAGCCCTGGCGGCGAGGGTGGGAACATCTGTCCAGGACGGCAGGATGGGGGCTGGGCGATGGGTCGCCTGTGGGACAAGGTCGTGGGCACCACGTACCCGGACATCGGCGCTGTGCCGCTGTCCGCGGCGGAGGTACGGGCCGCGCTGCTCGCGGTCGGCGGCCCGGACGTGCCGTTCCGCGTCCGCAACGGCCTCCCCGCGGAGAAGGCCGACCTGGTGGCGGAGTGGCGTGTCCCGGAGCTGAGGATGACCCTCAAGACCCGGATGCGCCTGGTCCCGGAGACCCACGAGGTGCGCACGCTCGACGAGCGGTGGGAGGGCTCGACACCCGGATCCCCCGGCAAGCAGTACGGTCGCGGGCGGAGCACCCACGTCGCCCGGCAGTTCCGCTACGAGCAGGGCCCCGACGGCCGCCGCCAGAAGGTGGAGACGTTCCGCTTCGACTCCCGCGACATGCGGAACCCGCTGGTGGCGGCGGTGATCGGGGCGGGGTGGACCTGGCGCGGCGTGCTGTTCAAGTGGTGACCGTTCCTTCGGCCCGGTGGTCCGCCAAGAGGTGACGGCGGAGGAGGACGTTCGCGTCCGTCTCGGCGCTGCCGTCGAACCGGGCGCGGGCGTCGCGTCGTTGATCGGCGAGGAGGGCACAGGCCTCGCAGTCGGGGACGGGCACGGGCGGGCGGTCCAGGTCGACGGTGCGAGCACGGGCGTTGGCCGCCCTGACGCCGGCGCTCAGCCGCTCCTCCGGGGTCGCCGGGCGAAGGGCCGCCGGATCGGCCTGCCACTCCCGGCCGCCGCCGACGGGCCGGAGCATGGCGTACGAGCCGACGCTGCCGCGGAACTCTCCTACCACGCAAGCCACTTTGTCGTACATGAAAGCGCCACACTCCATGGATTCCCGCTCTCCTCGTGAATTACCCTCTGTGATCCGGGCACTACGAGAATGGACCCGATTCCAGGAACGATGAGCGCTGCGGGGTTGTACTTCCCCACGTCGCGCGGGTAGTTCCACATCTTCCACAAGGGAGTGCGCGCGATGCCGGCGAGACGGGTGGTGACAGGCCGCAGCCAGGAGCCGAGGAAGCGGTTCGCGGAGGAGCTGCGCAAGCTGAGGGCCGAGCGCGGCGACAGCCTGCGGCGCCTCGGCGAGGTGGTCGGCTGGGACTGGTCCCTCTTCTCCAAGATGGAGAAGGGCGAGACCCTCGGCGGCCCGGAGGTGGTCCAGGCCCTGGACACGTACTACGGGACGTCGGGGATGCTGCTGGTGCTGTGGGAGCTGGCGTTGGGGGATCCGACGCAGTTCAAGGAGAAGTACCGGGGGTACATGACGCTGGAGGCCGAGGCGATCAGCATGTGGCACTACGCGGCCTACGTGCTGCCGGGTCTGCTCCAGACGGAGGCATACGCACACACTCTGATGGAGGCAGGCGGCGACTTTGAGGGCGACGAGCTGAGCCGGCAGGTCGAGGCGCGCTTGGGGCGACGAGCGCTGCTGGAAGGGGACAACGCTCCCACGTTCCGCACAATCCTCTCGGAGACAGCGCTACGCACGCCGCTGCCGGTTCGGGCGCAGTGGCAGGAGCAGTTGGAGCATCTCCTCGCGGTGGGCAACCGCCGGAACGTCACCATCCAAGTGGTGCCACACTCCGCCGGACTGTACGCCCTCGCGAACACGGACGTGATGTTCCTGAAGGCAACAGACGGCCGAACGATCGCCTGGGTGGAGACCGCCTACTCTGGCGATGTCGTCGAGGAAACGGCCGCCGTCGACCAACTCCAGCGCCGATACGATGTCGTCCGTGATCTGGCCCTGTCCCCGGCCGACTCAAGGAAATTCATCACGCGGACATTGGAGGAAGCATCGTGCGACCCGTCGATCTGAGCACCGTCATATGGCGCAAGAGCTCCTACAGCAACGACAACGGCGGCCAGTGCCTCGAAGTCGCCGACAACCTCCCCCTCGTCCCCGTCCGCGACAGCAAGAACCCCGCCGGCCCCGCCCTCCTCTTCGCCGCGCCCGTCTGGGCCGCCTTCGTCGGTGGCGTCAAGGACGGCGAGCCGGGGAGCGCTGCTTCCTGAACTGCTCGATCAGGCGCGAGCCTGAATTGAGTACGGGTGCTCATGTGGGCGGTGGCCCGCTGCCCGCAGGGTACGCGCATGCGAATCACTCTCCTCCCCAAGTCCTTGCTGGTGGCCGCGCTCGGCGGCGTCGTCGTCCTGGCGAGCTTCGGCGCGCAGAAGGCAACCGCCGATCAGGCCTCCTTGGTCACACCGTCGCGGCGAGCGACGACGGCGCGGAGGCGCGGTTCCTGGAGATGGCGGACCTCATCTCGCAGAGCTGTGCCCCGGACGTCTCCAACGGCGTCGATGACGTGGCACCGGCCTCCGTGGACGTCCCCGCGGCAACGGAGCCGACCCCCGACTCCACGCTCCCGATCCTGGTCGACCCCGTGCCGCTGACCTCGGAAGAGGAGTGCGCCGCCCAGAGACACCAACTGCGCTTCCACAAGGCGTTCTCGGGGACGGACACGGCCACGTACGAGCAGATGCGGAACAAGCTGACGAGCCTGAACTACCCGGCGGCGCGGATCCACCGCATGCCGGACTTCGCGGGCGAGCCCGTGGCGAGGATCGACCTGCGGGTGGGTGCCGAGCACCTGGCTCTGGAGGTCACCGACATCGGCAACGGCGTGATGGTCGAGGCGTTCGGCGCTCCGGAGGACGTGAGCGTGACCGAGGTACGGCTGGAGCGGCAGTTGGACGCGCCCACCTCCTGAGGCCCCCTGTCAGATCACGCCGCGAGCCTCTTAGCCGAGGTGTCGCAGTCGCGGCAGCGGCCCGGTTCCGGGGCGCGGAAGGCGCGGTCACAGTCCTCGCAGGTCTGCATGGGGTCCGGCCGCGGGGGTTTCGCCGGGAGTGGCGGCGGGAGCAGGGTCGTCAGGCGGTGCGCCAGGAGGCCCGGCGGGTACTTCAGGCGGTCCGGGAGGCACGCCGTGAGTGTGCGGCGGACCGCGTCCGGGTGGGCGCCACGTGCGAACCATGCGTCGACGCCGGGGGCCAGGCGCTGGATGTCCCGTACCGACAGCAGCAGGCGGGGATCCAGGGCGCGCAGGCCGACGAGCAGGTCCGCCGCCGGGCCCTCCGGCAGGCGAATCGGCGGCGGGGGCGGGGGCGCCGGGACCCGCTCAGCCCGGGGTGCGCGGTCGCGCGCGGGGCCGTCGGGCTCGGGCTCCGGGTCGGGGTCGGGGTCCGGTTCCGGCTCGGGGTCCGGTTCCGGCTCCGGTTCCGGTTCCGGCTCGGGGTCCGGCTCCTCGTCCCTGCTCCGGCCCCGGCCCCTGTCCCGCTCCTCGCCCCGGTCCTCGCCCCGGTCCTCGTCAGCGTCCGCGTCCGACGGCGTCGCCCCCGGGCGGTTGTACGAGACCGTGCGTGTCGCCATGCGGCCGTTCGGCAGACGTTCGAGGGTTCTGGCCAGGTAGCCGTACGCCTCCAGGTCCCGCAGCGCGGCGGCGATGCGGATCTCGCCTTCTGGGAAGCGCTCGGCGAGCGACCTGATCGAGATGCAGGTGCCGTCGGGCAGCGACTGGATGTACACGGCGAGGCCGATCGCGAGCAGCGAGAGTTCCTCGTGCTGGGCGAGGTGGTTGCCGATCACGGTGAAGCAGCTGGTGTGCTTCACGTTGACGTGGATGACGCCCCCGAGACGAGCGGGCGCGCTAAGGTGCTGGGTATCCATCGGGAAGGTAGTGCTTCCTCGTTGGTCAGGCCCTCGATCGGGATTGCGAGTCCCGGCCGGGGGCCGAACTGTTTTCAGTTCGGTGGCCGTGAGCATATGCCAGGCAACCGGACCCAAATCCAGCCCAGTTGGCACAGTTCGCTCGTGTGGGTGACGGGCCGTCCCGGGGAGGCTGGAGGGGGAGGGAGGGTTCTTTCCCCCGGTTCTTTGGTCTTTGATCTCGTGCCCCACCGCATCGCGTCCCGCCACGATCCGGCGGCTGCGGGGGGGCGCTGACAAAAAAAGTCAGTTCTTGTCGGCGTGCGGGCGGACGCCCAGCATGGGTCGTACAGCCACCCACCACCCGACAGGAGCTTCCGCATGCCCGCGTACTCTCAACCCCCCGTGACCGTCGTCGGACTGGGGTCCATGGGGCAGGCGCTCGCCGAGGCGTTCCTCGACGCCGGGTATCCGACCACCGTCTGGAACCGGACTCCCGCCAAGGCCGTGCCTCTCGTGACCAAGGGAGCCGTTCACGCGGCGCGTGTCGAGAACGCCGTTGCCGCGAGTCCGCTGGTCGTCGTATGCCTGACGACGTACGAGGACACCATCGCCGCCCTTGAGCCGGCCGCCCATGCCCTCGACGGGCGGGCGCTCGTCACGCTCAACAGCGGGTCGCCCGCCGGTGCCCGGCGGATGAACGCGTGGGCCGTCGAGCACGGTGCGCGCCATCTCGACGGGGCCGTCAAGGACGTGCCGTCCGCTGTCGGCGCCGAGACCACTCTCCTGTACTACGGCGGCGCCCGGGGCGTCTTCGACGAGTTCGAGGCCACGCTGCGCGTGCTCGGCGGGGACACCGTGTTCCTCGGAACCGATCCCGACCTCGCCGCGCTCTACGAGATGGCCGTCGGAGGCACGCTGCTCCCCGCGCTCGTCGGGTTCTTCCAGGGCGCGGCGGCGCTTCGGGCGCGGGGGCTCGACGCCGCGTCCATGGTGCGGTTCAGCGCCAAGTGGTTCGAGATGATCAGCTCGGTGCTGCCCGTCTTCGCCGACGAGATCGACCGCCGCGACTACAGCGCACCCGCCTCGTCCGTGAACACGTTCCTCGCCGGGGTCGCCGGCGACGAGGAGTTCGGCATGGAAGCCGGTCTCGACGTGGCGTGGCAGAAGCCCTTCCACGAGCTGCTGCGGCGGGCTGTCGACGCCGGGCACGGCGAGCAGAGCATCTCCGCCCTGACGGAGGTACTGAGGAAGCCGGGGCAGGAGACGACCTAGGGCCGCGCACTCCGCCGCGAAACAGCCAAGCGGTGCTTTTCGGCCAACCATGGGCCGGGGGACGCCCGCAGGAGCTCGTCGTGGTTGTTACGGAGCGTGAGGGAGCGGCGGGAGCATGGGCGGCTCATCGGGGGCGCGAGAGGGCCCATTTCCCGGATTCATAACGTCCGCTTTGTTTTGGTGACGCGGAAATGACATGCGGAGACGCTTGTCACGCGGGGTCACCTGCACCCGCGTTCGAGTCCCGGAGGGTGCGGCCTGAAGGGGCGGGTGGGGTGCTGACAGAGATCGTCTCGGCGGGGCACGATCACAGCGCGTCGACCTTCCCCACGAAAGGACATCGATGTCGCTCAAGGTGCTGCTCGCCAACGCCCCCAACCCCACGGCCAACGGAAACGCTTCCAACTACGCCTGCTACCCCCACATCGGCGTCGTCCAGCTCGCCACCGCCGTGCGCGACTCATACGGAGGGCGGGTGGAGCTTCGGGTGGTCGACGGGGGCATCAGCAACACCGCGCAGGTGCAGCAGGCCGTACGGGAGTTCGCGCCGGACGTGGTCGGGATCAGCGCGCTGACGCCGACCTACGGCGAGGCCCTCAAGATCGCGGCCACGGCCAAGGCGGCCGGCGCGCGGGTCGTCCTGGGCGACGACCACGCCGGGTTCTTCCCCGAGCTGATCCTCGACAACCGGCCCGAGATCGACTACATCGTCGCCAACGACGTCGGCGAGACGCCGTTCGTCGAACTCATCGGCGCCCTGATCCGTGGAGGCCCGGTGACCGACGTCTCCTCCCTCGTGCACCGCCGTGACGGCGTCGCCGTGCGCAACCCCGCGCCCCAGTACGCCCTCACCGACCGCAACACGATCCCCGACCTCGGGTTCATACGCGACGAACTCGACGTCTACGCCGAGAACTACCGCGAGCAGTTCGGGCATCTCCACAGCCACAAGGTCATCCCCATCACCGTCAACAACGCCCGTGGCTGCGAGAACGGATACAAGCGCTGCACGTACTGCAGCATCGCCGACCTCAGGGTCAACACCGGTGATCCGCGCGGCTTCTGGAAGGCCATCGACGTCTACAACCGGGAATTCGGCATCAACCTCTTCTTCGAGGTGTACGACAGTTTCACAGCCAGCCCCCGGTACGTCGACGCCCTGATCGACGCGACTCCCCCGCATCTGCGCCGGCGCATCGACAACGGCGAACTCGAGGTCATGGTCTACGCCCGGGCGCTCGGCCTCACCAAGCGCAACAACGTCGACAAGTGCCGCCGTCTCGGGGTCACCCGCGTCAACATCGGCCTGGACGCCGCCGATCCGGAGATGCTGGAGGCCCAGCGGAAGAACAAGACCACCGACGCCACCAACCTGGAGGCGATCCGGATGCTCAACAAGGCCGGGATCTCCGTGCACGCCTCGTACATCGCCGGAGCGCCCGGCGAGCGGGCCCGGACCCTGGACCGGACCATCGACGGCATCCGGCAGATGCTGGGCGAGGTGGAGCTGTCCTCGGTGGAGTTCTCCCGGTTCATACCGCTGCCGAACAGCCCCGCCTGGGACCTCCTCGTCGACTACGAGCGGCCGAACTTCTTCAAGAACAGCGCCGACATCGACGCGTACCTCGCCGGCCTGGACATCACCATCACCCCCGAGCGGCGCGCCGAACTGTACGACCGCTTCGGCGACGAGGACCTCCTCGACATCGAGGAGCTCGCCGCCGCCTGGGCCGAGAACTTCACGCACATCACCGAGGAGTACGCGCTGCGCAGTATCGCGGACGTGGACGAACTCGTCACCGCGCACAACGTGCGTACCGGCAACAACGTCGGATAGCCGCCGCGGCGGACCGGACGGAAGGAGATGACGATGCTGGGAGTCACCAACCTCTCCACCTACGCCCTGGGGACCCTTCTCATCATTCTTCTCCCGGGCCCCAGTTCGCTGTACACGCTGTCCGTCGCCGCCCGCCGGGGCGTACGGACCGGATACCGCGCCGCGACCGGTGTCTTCCTGGGAGAGGCGCTGCTCATGGTCGCCACCGCGGCGGGGCTCGCCTCGCTGCTGCGTACGAACGCGATGGTCTTCTCGGTCATCAAGTACGCCGGAGCCGGCTACCTCGCCTGGATCGCGCTCGGGATGATCCGCGCGGCCTGGGGGATGTGGCGCCGCCGCGACCCATCGGGGGAGGCCCAAGAGGCAGAGGCAGGTGGCAGCGGGGACGAGCGGCCCTTCCGACGCTCGCTCGTGATCACCCTGCTCAATCCGAAGGCGATCCTGTTCTTCCTCTCCTTCTTCGTCCAGTTCGTGGACCCGGCCTACCCCCGTCCGGCGCTGTCCTTCACCCTGCTCGCCGGGATCTACCAGGTGATCAGCGTGAGCTACGTGACCGTCCTCATCCTGGCCGGCACCTACCTCTCCGCGCAGTTCCGCCGCCGCAGGCGGCTCTCCGCCGGGCTGACGAGCGGCGCGGGGGCGCTGTTCCTGGGGTTCGCCGCCAAGCTCGCGACCACCAACGGCTGACGCGCATGGAGGGGCCGGACCCGTCCCGGGTCCGGCCCCTGCGTGTGCGTCGTGCGTGTGCCGCGTCCGCTACTTGACGGGGTTCAGGCAGAGGACGAACTTGTACGACTCCAGCTGCTGCGCGAGCGCGACCTCGCTCACGTCGCCGCACTTCTCGACGTCGAAGGTGTCGTCGATGACCTTGACGACCTTGTAGAGGTCGGGCGCCTTCTCGCCGCACGGCTTGTTCTCGACCTCGGGGGCGTTGTCCGGGCCGGTCACGGTGACGCACTCGCCGACCTTGGCGGCCACGGGCGCGTCGCCGGTGAGGTAGGGGAGGCCGAGCTTCCAGAACAGGATCGCCGCGATGGCGACGACGATGCTCAGGATCGTCTTGCCTATGCTGCGCTTCTTCTTCGCGGGCTCTACGGGCGCGACAGGCTGCTCGGGAGTGGCGGGAGGCGTCGTCATGAAGGATTCCTTGGGGACGTGTGCATGATCAGACGCGAACGCTACAGCGCACCGAACGGGCAAAACGGACCCGGAAGATCCACTTGCCCATCAGTTGTCGAGTCGTGATCCTGGCGGCCCGTCAGGCGAAGTGCTCCGCCAGGTGAAGCGCCCCGTCAGGCGACGCGGACCGTCAGCTGAAGCGGCCCATCTGCTGCTGGCGGGCCAGCGCGCGGCGCAGGTCGGTCGGGAGCGCGTGGTACGGGCCGTACGCGCGCTCCGTGTCGTACAGCAGCGCCTGGAGCTGCTGGTGGGCCGCCGTGTGGTCGCCCATCGACAGGAGCAGCTGTCCCATCCGGCGGCGGACGTCGAAGAACCGGGCCTGGTCCGTGCCGTGCTCCAGGAACGGCAGCAGGGCGCGGTACTCCGTCAGCGCGGCGGCCGTCTCCCCCAGCTGCTCCAGGCACTGCGCGGCCTCGTAGCGGAACTGGAGGGTCTGCGCGTCGGCCGGGCCCGCCTCCGCGGCGCGGTCCTCGGCGAGGCGGCGCAGCTCGGGCAGGGCACGGCGGTACTGGCCGTCGTCCATGAGCGTCGTCGCGTACTGCTTGCGCAGGATGCGGACGACGGGCGAGTGCTCGCCGTGCTCGGCGGCGGCCGCCGGCAGGATCGAGCCGAGCAGGTCCACGGCCCGGGTCAGGGAGCCCTCGCCGAGAAGCCGCTTGACCTCGTCCACGGTGGCGGCCACGTCCGGGCGGGCGACGGGCGGCGTGACGGGAGGGGCCACGGGCGGGGGCGGGGCCGAGGCGCGGTCGGGCCAGGGCGCGTGCGGGCGCAGGAAGGGGCGGGTCGGGTCGAGCGGCCCGGCCGGGGCCCCGCGCGCGGGGAGCAGCGGCAGCAGGGCCTCGTACACCTCGTGGGCCCCGGAGGGGCGGTGCTGCGGGTCCTTGGAGAGCAGGCGCAGCACGAGCGCCTCCAGGGCCTCCGGCACCTCGGGGCGCAGCTGGCGGACCGGCAGCGGCGGCTCGTACAGATGCCGGTGCAGGACGCCGAGGGCGGTGGACCCGGCGAACGGGACGTTCCCGCTGAGGAGTTCGTGGAGCAGGACACCGAGCGCGTACAGGTCGGTGAACGGGCCGACCGCGCCGCCCATGGCCTGCTCGGGCGCCATGTAGGCGGGGCTGCCGATGGGCGAGCCGGTGTGCGTGAGGCGGGTGGTGTCGGTGTCGAGGACGGAGGCGACGCCGAGGTCGAGCACGGTGACGGTGCCGTCCGGGCGGACCATCACGTTCCGCGGCTTCAGGTCGCGGTGGACGATCGGCACCGCGTGCACGGCGGCGAGCACCGCGCACAGCTGGGCGGCGACGGAGACCGCCCACTCCCAGGGGTACGGGTCGTGTTCGGCGAGATGGTCGGCGAGGTCCGCGCCGTCGACGTACTGCATCACGAGGTACAGGTCGTCGCCGTCGCTGCCGGCGTCGTGGACGGTGACCAGGCCGGGGTGGTCGACCTGCGCCGTGACCCGGCACTCGCGCACGAAGCGCCGCCGCAGCTCCTCGGCGGCGGTCGCGGGGCCGGTCATGGTGGCGGGGCGCAGCAGCTTGACGGCGACGCGGCGGTCGAGCCGTCCGTCGTACGCCGTCCAGACCTGGCCCATGCCGCCCTGGCCGATGACCGTGGAGAGTTCGTACCGGCCGCCGATGACGCGTCCGTTCACTTCCCCTCGTCCTTACGGAGGAGGTTGCTGAGCTCGTCCAGCTCGGCGCGGACCTGGTCGAGCCGGGGGTTCGCGGGTGCGGGCCGGTCCGTCGGCTGCGGCGGGACCACGGGCTGCGGCTGAGGCTGCGGGGGCACGGGGGGCTGCTGGGGAACGGGCTGCGCCTGCACCGGGGGCACGTAACCGGCCTGGTGGCGCGGCACCGTCGCCCCGTACGGGTGGTACGCGGCGGCGGGCGCGACGGCGCCGAGGCGGACCTTGTCGTGGCGGATGTCCACGATCAGGAAGTAGACGGTGAACGCGACCGCGTTGAGCAGGACCAGCCCCATCGCGATGTCCGCCTGCGTCGTCTCGATGTCCGTCGGCATCAGGGCCAGTCCGGTGATCATGACGGCGGCGGACACCCCGCACAGCACCCAGTCGAGCGCGCGCCGGGTCACGACGGCGAGCCGGATCATCGTCCCCCAGGTCAGGAACCCGATGCTGAACACCGGCAGCAGCGCGAAGAGCACGCGGAGCACGATCACCGACGTCGGAAGGGCACGCGGTGGTGGCGGAGGCGCATAGCCGTGGCCGTACATTCCTGCTCCTGGGCACTGGGGTGGCACGCGATCGGTTGCGGAGTCGAGCGTATACACCGACACCGACACCGTCCCCAGGGTTGTACCGAACCGTTGCCGGACCGGATTCCTCAGGGCGCCACCGTGCCGTCCGCGAGGCCGTCGTAGAGGCCCTGGACCAGCTGTTCGCCGAGGCGGGCGGCGAGGCGCAGGGCGTCCTCGAACTCGGCGAGGGCGCGGAAGCGTTCGCCGTACCGCTGCTGTTCGGTGAGCGGGAGGCGGGGGAGCTGGAGGCGGCGGACGTCGAGGCGGGTGGCGGTGGAGGCGTAGCTGCTGGCCTGGCGGGTGTTGGCGGTGCCGCGCAGGAAGCCCGCCAGGAACCAGGGGTCGAGGGCAGCCGGGTCGGGGCGCAGGAGTTGGAGGTTGCGGCCGAGGGCGGCGCCGGCGGTGGCGGTGTCGACGACCCGGGCGAGGGAACCGCCGCCGAGGACGGGCACGACGACGTCACCGGGGGCGAGCAGGACGGGCTCCTCGGGGGCGCCGTCGGGGAGGACGCCGGAAGGCGGCTGGGCGGCGAAGACGTCGTTCTCCGTCAGGACCCGGAGCGGGGCACCGGTGAAGGAGCTGGTGCCGGTGCCTCCCGCGCGTAGTTCGAGCGCGCCGGTGCGGGCCAGTTCGCCGACGGTGACGCCGCCGAGCCGGGCGGCCGCCGCCGGGTCGGGCGCGGTGGCGGCGGGCTGGGCGGGCGGCGGGGTGAGCGCGACGGTGTGCCCGAGGGTCTCGGCCAGCCGGTCGCGGACCGCGAGCAGTTCGGCCGCGCCGCCGCCCGCGGCGGGGGGCGGCAGATGGCGGGCGGGGGCCAGGTCGACGTCGTCGTCGAGGAGTTCGATGACGGGCACCGAGCGGCTCGCGCCGGGGGTCTCGGCGACCGTGCCGTGCTTGTCGAACGGCAGCCAGGCGCCCAGGACGGCGGTGTGGACGGCCTGCCAGTCGAGCTTGTCACGGCCCGCCGCGCCGGTGTGGTCGGCGGTGGTGGCTGTCGTGTCGACGAGCAGCAGCTCCGGGGAGGGCGTGACGCCGGCGGCCGGTTTGCGGAGCACCCAGAGGTGGAGCGGGATGCCGTACGGCGGGGCCGCGCCGGCGGGCAGGGCGACGACGGCCCGCAGGGCGCCCCGGCGCAGGAGGTCGGCGCGGATGCGGCGGCCCGAGCGGCGGGAGGCGGCGGCGGGCGGCATGAGGAGGACGGCGGTGCCGCCGGGGCGCAGCCGGGCCAGGGCGTGCTGGACCCAGGCCAGTTCGGACTCCGTACGGGCCGGGAAACCGTACTCCCAGCGCGGGTCGTAGGCCAGCTCGTCGTGGCCCCAGTTGCGCTCGTTGAACGGCGGGTGGCAGAGCACGGTGTCCGCCGCGAGGTGCGGGAACGCGTCGGCGCGCAGGCTGTCGCCGGTCCGTACGCGGATGTCGGCGTCGCACGCGAGGGCGAGGCGCAGCGCGGTGAGCGCGGCCAGGTCGGGGTCGGCGTCCTGGCCGTGCAGGGCACCGGCGTGCTCGACGGCGCGCAGCAGGCTGCCGGTGCCGGAGGCCGGGTCGAGGACGGTGGGGCGGGGTCCTGCGGCGGGGGCGGCGAGGGCGGCCATCAGGGCGGCGGGGCCGGGCGGGGTCAGCGTGTACTGGCGCGGGTTGGCGTCGAGGTGGCGGCCGAGCAGGAACTCGAACGCCTGACGGGCCCCGGTCTCGGCGGCGAGGTCGGCGGCTCCCCGCAACAGGGGGACGGAGGGCGCCAGTTCGGACGGGGTGGGGGTGAGGACCGCACGCTCGGCGCCGAGGCGTTCGGTGAGGACCTCCTCCAGGGCGACCGGCAGGGTCTCGGCGAGCCGCTCGTCGGAGACGGCGGCGAGCTTCGGCCAGGCGCTGGACCGGTCCCGTACGAGCAGCAGGGCGCAGCCCGCGTGGGCGAGCGCGGTGACGGCGCCCGCCGGGTGGCCGGCGACCTGCTGCCAGACGCGCTCGCGCAGCGGGACCTCGGCGAGCTTGCCCTGGGCGCGCAGCCAGTTCTCGACGTCGGCGAGCGCGAAGGAGGGGCTGGTCTCCGTGCCGCCGACGGGCCGGGGGAAGTCGGCGTGGCGGCGCCGCCAGTTGCTGACGGCGGCCCGTCCGACCCCGGCGAGCCGGGCGATCCCGGCGGCGGTCACCTCTGCTGCGTGCTCCGGCACCTGGCGCCTCCTCTGCGTTGCCCGACCCTGTGCTGTGAGCCCCGATCTTACCGATGGACGCAAGAGCCCTCGCTTCACAGCGTGATCGGAGGCAAATCCTGTGAACCGTGTTGACTCGGTTCACAGGCTCTGGTCTTATTGAGTCATCGCTCCACGGGGTTCCGGTGGGGCATCGCTCACCACCGACACGTCATGTCCTGGAGGACACCCATGTCGTACGACACGCAGACCCCGCAGGCGCCGCAGGTGGCCGTGCGCAACGGGCTCGGCACCGCGGCCCTGATCCTCGGCATCATCGGCACGGTCTCCGGCCTCGTCCCGTTCCTCTTCTGGCTGGCCGGCATCCTCGGCGTCATCGCGCTCGTCCTGGGCCTGGTGGGCCGGGGCAGAGTGAAGCGCGGCCAGGCGAGCAACAAGGGCGTGACGACGACCGGCGCGGTCCTCGGCATCGTGTCCCTGATCCTGTCGGTGGTCGGCGCGGTGATCACGTTCACGGTCGTCAACGACGCGGTCAACGAGCTCGGCAAGGAGATCGAGAACGCCGCGCCGAAGGACCCGTCGGGCGGGGCCACGGGCGGCAAGGGCGGCGGCGTGACCAAGGGCCTCACGGCCGGGGACAGCGCCGCCTACGAGGACCTGAAGGTCACGGTCTCCGAGGCCAAGGCGTACAAGCCCGGCGAGTACGCGTCCGGCCACACCGCGGGCAACAAGGCGTACCAGGTCACCGTGGTCATCGAGAACAGCGGCAAGGAGAAGTTCGACGCCACGCTGGCGACCCTGACCGCCCGCGCCGGCAAGGACGGCGTGACCGCCGAGCAGATCTACGACGACGAGGTCGGCACCGGCTTCAGCGGCACCATCCTGCCCGGCAAGAAGTCGACGATCGTCTACGCCTTCGACGCCCCGAAGGACGCGAAGTCCCTCACGGTCGAGGTCAACCCCGGCCTGGACTACAACGCCTCCCAGTGGGAGCTGAAGATCGGCTGACCCTCCGCCTGATCCAGGGTCCGGCTCCCCCACCGGCCCCCCGGCCACCCCTCCCGCAACCCCCGAACAGCCCTCCTCCCACCCCCGGAGAACCCACCATGTCTGCCGCCGCCCGCCACCCCCGCACCCGCCGTCGCGCCGCCCTCGCAGCGCTCTGCGCCGCCGCCGCGCTCGGCGCGACCGCCTGCGGGCCCTTCTCCGACGACGCGAAGGCCTCCGGGCCCTTCGGGGACCTGACGGGCCCCCAGATCGCCAACAAGGCGATCACCGCGACGAAGAAGGCCGACTCCCTCACCCTGGACCTCGCCGCGAAGACGACCGACGGCCCGATGAAGGCCTACCTGGCGATGGACTCCACCGGAAAGTGCGCCGGCACTCTGACGGTCGGCACGACGGGCACGGCCGAGCTGGTCAAGGCCGACGAGAAGGACGTCTACCTCCGCTTCGACGAGGCCTTCCTTCGGGCGCAGGGGGAAGGCGAGTCGGCCGAGGTCCAGAGGGCGATCCTCAAGGAACTCAAGGGCCGCTGGGTGAAGACCCCGGTGACCGACCCGGAGGCCAAGGACAACCTCGAACTCTGCGACGTGAAGGCGCTCCTCGCCGACTTCGAGACGGGGATCAACTTCTCGGTCAAGAGCAAGGAGACGACCGTCGGCGGCAAGAAGGCGCTGATGCTCGTCCAGAAGTCCGGCGGCGAGACGACGACGGTCTACGTGGCGACGGAGGGTGAGCCCCTCATCCTGAAGATCGTGGAAGCGGGCGGCGAGGAGCCGGGGACGATGACGTTCAGCGGCTACGGCAAGCCGGTCACGGCGAAGGTGCCCGCGGCCAAGGACGTCATCGACGAGAAGAAGAAGGGCCGCTGACCGCGAGCACGCGGTACGCGCCAGGGTGTGAGGGCCGCCGGGAGGGGGGCGGCCCTCACACCCTTCGTACGGTTCACAGGCGGGGCCTGTTCACAGCCCGCGCCGGGTTCACAGGCGGTGGCGGACCCATATGTTCGGCTCCACGTAGACCGCGTACCCGCGCGCGGCCTCGCAGTGGACGGGGACCAACGCGCCGTCGACCTCGACCGGCCCGTCGGTGTCGAAGGGCAGCCCCGTCCAGGCGCGCCACTGTTCCAGCGAGGCGGCGACGGTCATGGAGGCCGGGCAGACCGCCTCCACCGTGCCGCCCGCCCGGACGTGGACGCGCAGCCACGGATCGTGGGGCAGGCCGTCCGACTCACGGGTACGGAAGGCGTACTCGTGGATCGAGGACGCGGCCTCCAGGTGCTTGCCGTTGGGGCGCACCGGCGCGACGAGCTCCGAGAAGCCGAGGCCGCGGGCGTTGTCCCGCATCGCGCCGAGCATCCTCGCCGAGAGCCCCTTGCCGAGCGCGCTGGTATCCACGGTGACCTCGATCGCGCTCACGGTGTCGGGAACACGCCCGTGCCTGCGGTCGGAGAACGCCCACATCAGCACCTGGTCCCAGCCGGTGGCCGGCAGTTCGCCGCGCCCCTCGGCACGGAGCCGGAAGGGAACGCTGAGCGCGCGGGCGACGACCGTGCCCTCGGCGTCGGTGGCCACGAGGACGTACTCCGGCAGTTCGGCGACGATCCGGCCGTAGTGGGACCAGCCCACCGGATCGTTGACCGTGAACTCCGGCCACAGGTCCTTCATCGCCCACATCGCGGCTTCGAGCTCGGGGCGCTCGGCGAGGGTCGTGATCTTCAGCTCCATGAGCCGGAGGCTAACGGCCGTTCGCAGAGCCGGAGAAACGATTTACGGCAGCTTCTGGTCCGGGCAGCGGCCGAGGACCTTCTTCATCGCGTCCTGCTCCCCCCGGGTGACCCACACCCCGTACTTCTTCTTCACCGCGACCTGCGCCGCCACGTACGGACAGCGGTACGCCTTGTTCGGCGGCAGCCAGGTCGCCGCGTCGCCGTCGGACTTGCGGCGGTTGGCGGACGAGTCGACGGCGAGCAGGTTGAGCGGGTCGTTGGCGAACCGGCGCCGCTTCTCCGCGTCCCATTGGTGCGCACCCTTCTGCCAGGCGTCGGAGAGCGCGACGACATGGTCGATGTCGACCTTGCTGCGGCCCCGGACGAAGTCGACACGGCGACCGGTGTACGGGTCGTGGGCGAGGACCCCGGAGGCGACCGTGCAGCGGCCGTCCTTGAAGCGGACCTCGGCGAGGTCGCGCTTGAGGATGTCGTCGCGGGTACCGCAGCCGTTGCCGTCGACGTCGGTCCAGGCGCGGCCGAACTTCTCCCGGTCGTAGCCGGTCTTCGGCGCGCGCCCCTTCACCGTGAGCGTGTCCACGGCGACGAGCGCGGAGCCGCGCGCGCCGGGGGCGCCGGAGGAGTCCTCGGCCGACGAGCCGTCAGGGGTTTCCGTACAGCCGGAGGTTATGAGGACGGTGGCCGCGAGGGCGGCGGCGAGGGCGGGGATCCCGCGGTAGCTGGGCACGCGGGGATCCTAGCCAGGCCCTTGTGTGGTCCAGACCATTGAGCCGTTCGACGCGCGGGAAGAGGAGGGGGCGCGTAGCGTCGAATGAGCCGTTTGTCCCCTGACGAAGGAGTTGCACCCATGGGGATCATGGACAAGCTCAAAGGCATGATGGGCCAGCACCCGGACAAGGCCCAGCAGGGCGTCGAGCGTGCCGGCGACACGATCGACCAGCGGACCGGCGGCAAGCACGCCGCCAAGGTCGACCAGGCCCAGCAGAGGGCTCAGGAGTACATCGACCGGCAGCGCGGGCAGGACCAGCCCCCGAGCCCGCCCCCGAGCTGACCTCCGCCTCACACGTCCGGCCGTGGGGGGGGGGGCGAGGGCCACCCCCCGCCCCCCGGGGTGCCGGGGGGGCGGGCGGGGCGGGA
>NZ_JBSGWV010000017.1:0-129089 GCF_053609105.1 Streptomyces sp. NPDC054975 | reverse complement strand
AACACCCCGGGGGGCGGGGCCACAAACAGCCGGTTGTGGCGCCGCCCGCCCCGCCCCCCGGCGCACATCCGGGGTGGGCCCCCCCCCCGCCCCCGGCCCCCCCGGGGCCTCTTCACGCCCCTGCGCATCGCCCCCGGCCCGCACGCGCGCGTGGAGGCCCTTTCCCGAGCCGGGACTTCGGGGCGGGCGGGGCTGACGAGGCATTGTCGGTGGCGGCGGCCACAATGGTGGGGTGAGTACGACCAGCCTGACCTCCCGCCTCCCCGTGCCCGCGCGTGCCGCCCGGCTCCGCGAGGCCCTGCTCGCCGCCGACTTCACCGCCGACGGCCTGCTCGAACTGCTCGGCGCCTCCGCCTACGCCGCGCTCGCCCGCAGCGAGACCGTGCCCGCGCTGCGCGCCACCCGGGGGGACTCCGCGCTGGAGACCCTCGTGCGGCTCTTCCTCCTCCAGCGCCCCGTCTCCCGCGCCCGCGCCGCCGCCGCGCTGCCACTGGAGGAGTGCCTGGAGGACGGCTGGCTGGTCCGCCTCACCAAGGACGGCGACCAGGAAACCGGGGGCCTGGCGGACGACGGCCTGGAGGACGGCGACCAGGAGGTCGGGGCCGCCGTCGACGTCCGGCCGTACGGCGGGCCGGACGGGCAGGACTGGTTCATCGTATCCGACCTGGGCTGCGCCGTCGGCGGCGCCGGTGGCATCGGCAGCAAGGACGAGGGCGTCGTCCTCGGCGTCGGCGGCGCCTCCACCACGCTCGCCGGCATCACCGTCCGTACGCCGGTGTCCTCCGCCCTCGACCTCGGCACCGGTTCCGGCATCCAGGCCCTGCACGCCGCCCAGCACGCCACGCTGGTCACCGCGACCGATCTGAACCCGCGCGCCCTGGACTTCACCCGTCTCACCCTCGCGCTCTCCGGAGCCCGCGAGGCCGAGCTGCTCCAGGGCTCGCTCTTCGAGCCGGTCGACGGAGACACGTACGACCTGATCGTCTCGAACCCGCCGTTCGTCATCTCCCCCGGCGCCCGTCTCACCTACCGCGACGGAGGGATGGCCGGCGACGACCTGTGCCGCACGCTCGTGCAGGAGGCCGGGGAGCGGCTCAACGACGGCGGATACGCCCAGTTCCTCGCCAACTGGCAGCACGTCGAGGGCGAGGAGTGGCAGGACCGGCTGCGCTCCTGGGTGCCGCGCGGCTGCGACGCCTGGATCGTGCAGCGCGAGGTCCAGGACGTCACGCAGTACGCCGAGCTGTGGCTGCGGGACAGCGGCGACCACCGGGCGGACCCGGCGGAGTACGCGCTGCGGTACGGGGCGTGGCTGGACGAGTTCGAGGCCCGGGGGACCAAGGCCGTCGGCTTCGGCTGGATCACCCTGCGGAAGAACGCGGCGGTGGCCTCCGGCGCGGTCGAGCCGTCGATCGTGATCGAGGAGTGGCCGCACCCCGTCGAGCAGCCGCTCGGCGACACCGTGGTCGCCCACTTCGAGCGCCAGGACTATCTGCGGTCGCGCGACGACGCGGCCCTGCTCGCCGACCGCTTCGTCCTCGCGCCCGAGGTCGTGCAGGAGCAGGTCGGACTGCCGGGCGCCGAGGACCCGGAGCACGTGGTGCTGCGGCAGAACCGGGGCATGCGGCGCGCGACCAAGGTGGACCACGTGGGGGCCGGTTTCGCGGGCGTCTGCGACGGGACGCTCAGCGCGGGCCGGATCCTGGACGCGATCGGTCAGCTGATGGGCGAGGACCCGGTGCTGCTGCGGGACCGCACCCCGCAGGCCATCCGGCTCCTCGTGGAGGAGGGCTTCCTGATCCCGGCGACCTGATCCCCGTCTTCTCGAGGTGACCCCCGACACGCCCCGCCGTCGGCGAGGGGGCGAACGAGGCGGCCGGGGGTGGGGCACTACCGGCCATCTTCGTGAACCCGTACGGGACGGTCCGCGTCGTTCACCCGGAATTCGCGTCAGGGATGCCGGGAGGTGCCAGCCTCGGCCTTCAAGGACCACCAGGGCCTGTGAAGGGAACGGGGTACGGGCATGGAGAGCGGGCCTGCGATCTTCGCCGGAACGGCGTTCGCGCTGTTCGGAGCGGCACTGCTGCTGTGGACGGGTGTGCGCGTGGCGCACGGCGAACCCGTCGCGCAGGGGGTCGCCACACGGGTCGCCGCCACGCTCACGACGATCTTCGGACTGGGCTTCCTCCTCCTCGGGGTGTGGTGCTTCGGGCGGGTGTGACGAGGTCGTTCCGCTTGGCCGCGCCCCACCGGACCGGGAGTCCGGGCGGCAGGAATGCCAGGAGTCGGGTTACCGTTCGAGTGGCCGTTGCGGGCTTTCGCCGTTTGACACGGGGGCGGGTTGTACCGTCACACTCCGCAGCGACGGCAGCGTCACCGTCCGTGCCGCCGCTGTGCGGACCGGGCGGAGCGCCTGCGCCGTACGTGCCACCGAGCGTCGACCGGAGAGAAGAGCGAAGTTGTCCCCGACCAGCGAGACCGCACAGGGCGGCCGCCGACTCGTCATCGTCGAGTCGCCTGCCAAGGCGAAGACGATCAAGGGCTACCTCGGCCCCGGCTACGTCGTCGAGGCGAGCGTCGGGCACATCCGCGACCTCCCCAGCGGCGCCGCCGAGGTGCCGGAGAAGTACACCGGCGAGGTGCGCCGCCTCGGCGTCGACGTCGAGCACGACTTCCAGCCCATCTATGTCGTCAACGCCGACAAGAAGGCGCAGGTCAGGAAGCTCAAGGAGCAGCTGGCCGGGGTCGACGAGCTCTTCCTCGCCACCGATGAGGACCGCGAGGGCGAGGCCATCGCGTGGCACCTCCTCGAAGTCCTGAAGCCCAAGGTCCCGGTCCACCGGATGGTCTTCCACGAGATCACCAAGGACGCGATCCAGGAGGCCGTCCGCAACCCGCGCGAGCTGAACAAGCGCATGGTGGACGCCCAGGAGACCCGCCGCATCCTCGACCGCCTTTACGGCTACGAGGTCTCGCCGGTGCTGTGGAAGAAGGTCATGCGCGGCCTGTCCGCCGGCCGCGTCCAGTCCGTCGCCACCCGGCTCGTCGTCGAGCGCGAGCGCGAGCGCATCGCCTTCCGCTCCGCCGAGTACTGGGACCTCACCGGCACCTTCTCCACCGGCCGCGCCGGCGACCCCTCCGACCCGTCGTCGCTGGTCGCCCGCCTGAACACGGTCGACGGCGCGCGGGTCGCGCAGGGCCGTGACTTCGGCGCCGACGGCCGGCTGAAGACCGCGAACGTGCTCCACCTCGACGAGGAGAAGGCGCGGGCGCTCGCCGCCTCGCTCGCCGACACCTCGTTCGGCGTCCGGTCGGTCGAGTCGAAGCCGTACCGCCGCTCCCCGTACGCCCCGTTCCGTACGACGACCCTCCAGCAGGAGGCGAGCCGGAAGCTGGGCTTCGGCGCGAAGGCGACCATGCAGGTCGCCCAGAAGCTGTACGAGAACGGCTTCATCACGTACATGCGTACGGACTCCACGGTCCTCTCCGACACCGCCGTCTCGGCGGCCCGCGCCCAGGTCACGCAGCTCTACGGCGCCGACTACCTGCCGGAGAAGCCGCGTGTCTACGCGGGCAAGGTCAAGAACGCGCAGGAGGCGCACGAGGCGATTCGCCCTTCGGGTGATCGTTTCCGCACCCCGGCGGAGACCGGTCTGACCGGCGACCAGTTCCGGCTCTACGAGCTGATCTGGAAGCGGACCGTCGCCTCCCAGATGAAGGACGCGAGCGGAAACTCGGTCACGGTGAAGATCGGCGGCCGGGCGGCCGACGGGCGGGACGTGGAGTTCAGCGCCTCCGGCAAGACGATCACCTTCCACGGCTTCATGAAGGCGTACGTGGAGGGGGCCGACGACCCGAACGCCGAGCTGGACGACCGCGAGCGCCGGCTGCCGCAGGTGGCCGAGGGCGACGCGCTGTCCGCCGAGGAGATCACGGTCGACGGCCACGCCACCAAGCCGCCGGCCCGCTACACCGAGGCCAGCCTGGTCAAGGAGCTCGAAGAGCGCGAGATCGGCCGCCCGTCGACGTACGCGTCGATCATCGGCACGATCCTGGACCGCGGCTACGTCTTCAAGAAGGGGACGGCGCTCGTGCCGTCGTTCCTCTCCTTCGCCGTGGTCAACCTCCTCGAGAAGCACTTCGGCCGGCTCGTCGACTACTCCTTCACCGCCAAGATGGAGGACGACCTCGACCGCATCGCGCGGGGCGAGGCCCAGGCCGTGCCGTGGCTGAAGCGCTTCTACTTCGGTGAGGGCGAGGCCTCCGCCGCGGGCGGCGCCGCGGACGCCGGGAACGGCGACGGCGACCACCTCGGCGGTCTGAAGGAGCTGGTGACGGACCTCGGCGCGATCGACGCCCGGGAGATCTCCTCCTTCCCGGTCGGCGACGGCATCATGCTGCGCGTCGGGCGGTACGGCCCGTACGTCGAGCGGGGCGAGAAGGACACCGAGGGCCACCAGCGGGCGGACGTGCCCGAGGACCTCGCGCCCGACGAGCTGACGGTCGCGTACGCCGAGGAGCTGCTGGCCAAGCCGAGCGGCGACTTCGAGCTGGGCGTGGACCCCGTCAGCGGCAACCAGATCGTCGCGAAGGACGGCCGGTACGGCCCGTACGTCACCGAGATCCTGCCCGAGGACACCCCGAAGACCGGCAAGAACGCGGTGAAGCCGCGGACGGCCTCGCTCTTCAAGTCCATGGCGCTCGACACCGTGACGCTGGAGGACGCGCTCAAGCTGATGTCCCTGCCGCGCGTGGTGGGCACGGACGCGGAGGGCGTCGAGATCACGGCGCAGAACGGCCGGTACGGCCCGTACCTGAAGAAGGGCACGGACTCGCGCTCGCTGACGGACGAGGAGCAGCTCTTCACGATCACGCTGGAGGAGGCGCTCGCGATCTACGCGCAGCCCAAGCAGCGTGGCCGGGCGGCCGCGAAGCCGCCGCTGAAGGAGCTGGGCACCGACCCGGTCAGCGAGAAGCCGGTGGTCGTCAAGGACGGTCGCTTCGGCCCGTACGTGACCGACGGCGAGACCAACGCGACCCTGCGGACCGGGGACAGCGTCGAGGACATCACGCCGGAGCGCGGCTACGAGCTGCTCGCTGAGAAGAGGGCCAAGGGGCCGGCGAAGAAGACGGCCAAGAAGGCGCCCGCGAAGAAGACGGCCGCCAAGAAGGCCGCTCCGGCGAAGAAGACGGCGGCCAAGAAGACGGCCGCGAAGAAGACGACGGCGAAGACCGCGGCGGCGAAGACGACGACGGCGAAGACCGCCGCGGCGAAGAAGACGGCAGCCGCCAAGAAGACGGCGGAGTAGAGCGCCGCACTTCGTAAGCCGCGTCTTGTAGGCCGCACCTTGTAAGGGGCGGGGGTCATGGACCCTCGCCCCTTACGCGATTCCCGGGCTCCCGACGTTTGTTCGGACGGGGGCCACGGGGAGTCAGAGGGTCCGGATAGGGTGGACGGATGACGCGAGCAGAGCAGCCAGACTCCGACGTCGCGCTTGTCGCAGACTCCAGGGAGCGTGCCGTACGGGCGCTTTTGCGCCACCCACCCTTGCGACGGTTGTGGAGCGCGCAGTTGGTCGGTGGGACGGGTGACGCACTTGCCCTGCTCGTCCTGGTGCTGCTGGGCCATCAGGCCGCCGTCTCCGAGGGAGCCCTCGGCGGCGGGGTCCGGGGTGCCGCGTTCGCCGTGGCCGCCGTGATCGGCGCCCGGCTGCTGGCCTCGGTGCTCTTCGGGGCCGTTCTGCTCGGCCCGCTCACCACACTGACCGGCCCCGGCGGCCCGCTCGACCGGCGCTGGACCATGATCGGGGCCGACGGCCTGCGGATCGCGCTGCTCGTGATCGCGCCGCTGTGGATCGACTGGGTCCCGGCCAGTGCCCTGTGGTTCCTGCTCGGCACCGTCTTCGTCGCGGGCGCCGCCGAACGGCTGTCGACCGTCGCCCGCGAGGGCGCGGCCCCCGCGCTGCTGCCCGCGCCGCCGCTGGAGGGCGCGGCCGTACGTCCGCTGCCCGACCACCTCGACGCGCTGCGCCGGCTCTCGCTGCGGACGGGCTTCCTGGCCGTCCCGGCCGCGGCCGCCGTGCTCCTCGCCGCCACCCTGCTGAGCAACCTGCTGGGCGCCGGCATCGACTGGTTCACACTGCATCAGGCCGCCCTCGGCTCGTACGTCGCCGCCGGCCTGTTCGCCGCCTCCGTCTCCGTCCTGTACTTCGTCGAGCTGTCCGGCGGGCAGACCCCGCGGCCGCGCTCGCCGCTGGAGGGCCTGCGCCGCCCGACGGCCGAGAAGGGCCGTACGGGCGCGGTCGGACTGCTCGTCATCTCCTGCGCCACGGTCGCCGGAGCCGTCGCGGCAGCCGCGGCGGTCGCCGTCCTGCACGCGTACGACCTCGGCGGTGGCCCGGTCACCTTCGCGCTGCTGATCCTCGCGCTGAGCGGCGCCACCGCCGTCGGCATCCGTACCGCCGGTTCCGTGCTCACCGCGCTCTCCCGCCGCCGGCTCCTCGCCCTCGCGATCGCCCTCACCGGGATCGCGCTGCTCGCGATGGGCCTCGTGCCGGACACGGCCACGGTGCTGCTCCTCGCCGTACTCGTCGGGTACGCGGCCGGGGTCGCCGCCAACACCGGCCACACACTCGTCGACCAGGAGACCGAGGAGGCCCGGCGCCCCCGGGTCACCGAGCACCTCCAGGCCGTCGCCCGGGTCGCCATGGCCGTCGGCGCGCTCGGCGCACCGCTGCTCGCCGCCGCGATCGGGCCGCACCGGCTCGCGTCGGGCAGCTTCGTCTTCGCCCACGGCGGGGCGGCGTTCACGCTGATGCTGGTCGGCGCGCTGCTGCTGCCCGTCGCGGCCCTCGTCCTCGCCAAGACCGACGACCGGGCCGGCGTACCGCTCCGCCGCGACCTGCGCGACGCGCTGCGCGGCGCCGACCCGGTGCAGGCGCCCGCCCCGACCGGCTTCTTCATCGCCCTGGAGGGCGGCGACGGCGCCGGTAAGTCCACCCAGGCCGAGGCGCTCGCCGAGTGGATCCGCGCCAAGGGCCACGAGGTCGTCGTCACCCGCGAACCGGGCGCCACCCCGATCGGCAAGCGGCTGCGCTCGATCCTGCTCGACGTCTCCAGCGCCGGCCTCTCGAACCGCGCCGAGGCGCTGCTGTACGCGGCCGACCGCGCCGAACACGTCGACTCGCTGGTCAAGCCCGCCCTGGAGCGGGGCGCGGTGGTGATCACCGACCGGTACATCGACTCGTCCGTGGCCTACCAGGGCGCCGGGCGCGACCTGTCGCCGACCGAGATCGCCCGGATCAACCGCTGGGCGACCGGCGGGCTCGTCCCGCACCTGACCGTGCTGCTCGACGTCTCGCCGGAGGCGGCGCGGGAACGGTTCACCGAGGCCCCGGACCGCTTGGAGTCCGAGCCGCCGGAGTTCCACGCGCGCGTGCGGGCCGGTTTCCTCGCCCTCGCCGCCGGTGACCCCGGCCGCTACCTCGTCGTCGACGCCGCTCAGGAGCCGGAGGCGGTCACCACCGTCGTACGGCACCGGCTTGACCGGATGCTGCCGCTGTCCGAGGCCGAGGTGAAGGCCCAGGAGGAGGCGCGGCGGAAGGCCGAGGAGGAGGCCAGGCGCAAGGCGGAGGAGGAGGCCGCGCGCAAGGCCGAGGAGGAGCGGCTGGAGCGCGAGCGCCAGGCGCAGCTCGCCAAGCTCCGGGCCGAGGAGGAGGAGCGCAGGCGCCAGGAGGAGGAAGAGGCGCGGCGCCGCGAGGCGGAGCGCCAGGCCGAGGAGGCCCGCCGCCGCGCGGAGGAGGCCCGGCTGGCCGCCGAGGAGGAGCGCAAGCGGCGCGAGGCCGAGGAGAAGGCCCGCCGCGCGGAGGAGGAACGCCGCCGTAAGCAGGCCGAGGAAGAGGCCCGGCTGCGCGCGGAGGCGGAAGAACGCCGCCTGGAGAAGCAGCGCAAGGCCGAGGAGGCCCTGCTGCGCGCCGAGGAGGCCCGTCGTCTGGCCGAGGCCGCCGCCGCGAAGGCGGCGGAGGAGGCGGCACGGAAGGCCGCGGCGGAGGCCGCGGCCGCCGCCGAGGCGGAACGGGCGGCCGAGGCGGCGCGTGCCGCGGAGGCTGCTGAGGCCGCTGAGGCCGCGCGGGTTGCTGAGGCGGCGCGTGCGGCGGAGGCCGAGAAGGCGGCGCGGGCGGAGAAGGCCGCCGAGGCCGCGCAGGCGAAGAAGGCGGCGGAGGCCGCCGAGGCCCGACGCCGGGCCGAGGCAGAGGAGGCCGCGCGCGAGGCGCGCGCGGGCGAGGAGTCGGCGAACGAGATCACGGTCGCGACGCCGGTCGTCCAGTCCGACGCACGGCCCGAGGACGCACGGCCCGAGGACGCGCGGCCTGGTGACGCACGACCCGCCGTCCGGCCCGACGACGTGACGCAGACCGTGCCCGTCGTCTCCCCGAACGAGGTCACCGTCCCCACGCCCGTCGTGCGGCCGGACGCTCCTCGGCCCGAGGAGGAGACCACGGTTCTCCGTCCGGTCCGGGACACGTCCCGCGACGCGGAGGAGACGACGGTGCTGCCTCAGGTGCCGGCCGCCGACGAGACCGCGGTGCTGCCTCCCGTACGGGGCGCGGACCCGGCCGACCGGGTCCCGCCGGGCATCTTCCGCGACGAGCGGGCCGGGTCCGAGCCGACCGGGTCCGAGTCGGCCGGGTCGAACGACCGGACGCGCGAGCTGCCCCAGCTCGACGAGCAGGGTCGCCCGAAGCGCCGCTCCGACTGGGCGGAGGAGACCCCGCTCGACGACCTCCCGAGCCTGGCGGACGAGCTCCTCGGCCCGCACGACGACGAGAACGACGGCCGCGGCCGCCGTCGGGGCGGTCGCTGACGCGCCGTCCCGGCGACGGACGGGGGTGTCGGCCGGCGCGCCCCGGGGGTCCCGGTCGAGCCTGCCGGGGGTGTCGGCTGGCTCGACCGGAGGTCTCGGCTGAGCGCGCCGGGGTGTCAGTGGGGTGGCCCACAATGGAGGGCGTACCTGAGGAGGGCACATGGGCGTATGGGACGACTTGGTCGGGCAGGCGCGCGTCGAGGAGCAGTTGGCCGCCGCCGCGCGGGACGCCGACACGTTCGTGACCGCCCATGCCGCCGGTGAGCCGGTTCCCGAGGCGTCCAAGATGACCCACGCCTGGCTCTTCACCGGGCCCCCCGGGTCCGGTCGGGCGACGGCGGCGCGGGCGTTCGCGGCCGCGCTGCAGTGCGTGAGCCCGGACCGGGCGCTCGGCGGGGCGCCGGGGTGCGGGTTCTGCGACGGCTGCCACACCGCGCTCGTGGGGACCCACGCCGACGTGGAGGTCGTCCGTACGGACGTGCTCTCCATCGGTGTGAAGGAGACCCGTGACCTGGTCCGGCGCGCCCAGCTCTCCCCTGCCGTCGGCCGCTGGCAGGTGATCGTCCTGGAGGACGCCGACCGGCTCACCGAGGGCGCGGGCAACGTGCTCCTGAAGGCGGTCGAGGAGCCCGCGCCGCGCACGGTCTGGCTGCTCTGCGCGCCCTCCCTCGAGGACGTGCTGCCCACGATCCGCTCCCGCTGCCGCCACCTGACGCTGCGGACGCCTCCGGTGGACGCGGTGGCCGACGTGCTCGTACGACGGGACGGCATCGAGCCCCAGGTCGCCGCGGCCGCCGCCCGGGCCACCCAGGGCCACATCGACCGCGCCCGGCGGCTGGCGACCGACGAGCGGGCCCGGGCCCGGCGGGCCGTCGTCCTCAAGTTGCCGCAGCGGGTCGGCGACGTCGGCGGCTGCCTCAAGGCGGCCCAGGAGCTGATCGACGCGGCGGGCGAGGACGCCAAGCAGGTCGCCGAGGAGATCGACACCAAGGAGACCGAGGAGCTGAAGGCCGCGCTCGGCGGCGGGCAGGGCGGGCGGATGCCGCGCGGCACGGCCGGTGCGATGAAGGAGCTGGAGGAGCGCCAGAAGCGCAGAAAGACGCGTACGCAGCGCGACAGCCTGGACCTCGCGCTCACCGACCTCACCGGCTTCTACCGCGACGTGCTGACCCTCCAGCTCCGGGCACGGACACCGATCGCCAACGAGGACGTACGGGACGCGGTGGAGCGGATCGCCCGGGACACCCCGCCCGAGCGGACTCTGCGGCGGATCGAGGCGGTGCTCGCCTGCCGGGAGGCGCTGGACCGGAACGTGGCCCCGCTGCTCGCGGTGGAGGCGATGACGATGGCCCTGCGCGACTGAGCGAACACGATTGGACACGGTCCGTACTCGTACGGATACGCTCCGGGGATGGACTCCAGGCGTTTGCTCCGTACGTCCGCGACGGCCCTGGCCGCCACCGGCCTCATCCTCTCCGGCTGCACCGGCGGAAGCGACGCCGCCGCGCCCGCGGGCGCGACATCGGTCGTGTCGCAGGCCGCGCCCGCCACGCCCGATCCGGCCCTGCGGGCCTTCTACGGGCAGAAGCTCACCTGGCGGGACTGCGGTGCGCCGAAGTTCCAGTGCGCCACGCTCCGTGCCCCGCTCGACTACGCGAAGCCGGCGGCGGGGGAGATCAAGCTGGCCGTCTCCCGGGTCGCGGCCGCCGGGCCCGGCAAGCGCCTCGGCTCGCTCCTGGTCAACCCGGGCGGCCCCGGCGGCTCCGCCGTCGGCTACCTCCAGGGATACGCGGGCATCGGCTACCCCGAGCCGGTCCGCGCCCGGTACGACATGGTCGCCGTCGACCCGCGCGGGGTGGCCCGCAGCGAACCCGTCGAGTGTCTGACGGGCCCGCAGATGGACACGTTCACGCAGGTCGACCAGACCCCTGACGACGGGGCCGAGACCACGGCCCTGACGACGGCCTTCAAGGGGTTCGCGGCGGGCTGCGCGAAGCGCTCGGGGGCGGTCCTGCCGCACGTCTCCACGGTCGAGACGGCGCGGGACATGGACATCCTGCGCGCCGTGCTCGGTGACGAGCGGCTGAACTACGTGGGCGCCTCGTACGGGACCTTCCTCGGCGCCACGTACGCGGAGCTGTTCCCCGGCCGCGTCGGACGGCTGGTCCTGGACGGGGCGATGGACCCGTCACTGCCCGCGATCGACCTCGCCCGCGACCAGACCGCCGGCTTCGAGACCGCGTTCCGGGCCTTCGCGGCCGACTGCGTCCGCAAGTCCGACTGCCCGCTGGGCACGGAGTCGGCCGACGCGGCCTCCGACAGCCTGAAGGCCTTCTTCCGTACGGTCGACGCCGAACCGGTGCCGACCGGCGAGAGCCGGAAGCTCGGCGAGTCCCTGGCGACGACCGGGGTGATCGCGGCGATGTACGACGAGGGGGCCTGGCCGCAGCTGCGCGAGGCGCTGACGCGGGCGATGGGCGGCGAGGGCTCGGGCCTGCTCGCCCTGGCCGACAGCTACTACGAGCGCGAGGCGGACGGCTCGTACACGAACCTGATGTTCGCCAACACCGCCGTGAACTGCCTCGACCTCCCGGCGGCGTACACGGGCCCGCCGGACGCGGAGAAGGCGGTCCCGTCCTTCGAGAAGGCGTCCCCGGTCTTCGGCGAGGGCCTGGCCTGGGCGGCCCTGAACTGCGCCTACTGGCCCGTCCCCGCGACCGGCCGCCCCCACCGCATCACCGCGGCGGGCGCAGCCCCGATCGTCGTCGTCGGCACCACCCGCGACCCGGCGACCCCCTACAAGTGGGCCCAGTCCCTCGCCGACCAGCTCACCTCCGGCACCCTCCTGACCTACGAGGGCGACGGCCACACGGCCTACGGCAGGGGCAGCGACTGCATCGACTCGGCGATCAACACCTACCTCCTCGCGGGCACGCCCCCGAAGGACGGCAAGCGCTGCACGTGAGGGGTGTCCTGGACCACGCGAAGGGTGGTCAGGAGCACCCCGGAAACTGTGTAGACTTGGCGAGGCCGCTGCGCCCACCATGGGAACGCACGGCATGCCGCCTTAGCTCAGTTGGCCAGAGCAACGCACTCGTAATGCGTAGGTCTCGGGTTCGAATCCCGAAGGCGGCTCCACTGGAACCCCAGGTCACCTCTATGACCTGGGGTTTCTTGTCTCTGTGCGATGCATGGGTTGCGGGTTGGGTCACGGACGGATCGTGGTGTTGTCGCCGGTGACAGCCGTGCCGATCGTCTGTGCGGCGATGGACCTTTCGCCGGACGCAGTGATCGTCACCGTACCGGTCGTGGGAAGCTGGGCGGCCAGTTCGGCAAGCAACTGCGGATTCTCTCGTAGCGTCCACTTGATCTGCTGGCGCAGCGCGGCTGCAGCATCAGCGTCCCCCGGCTCCTCGGCCGCCTCACGTACCGCCGCCTCCAGCTCCGGGCGTCCGGCCGGGCTCCGGTGCTGCCAGACCGCGCGCAACATACTGCGTCCTGCGTTCGCCGTCGCTCCCACCGCAGCCTCCTCAGCCCGGGCCAGCACCCCCGCACCATAGGCGCCCAAGGCCGCGCTCAGGTACGGACCTGCCTGCTGCAAGAACTGCACGATCTCTGCTCCCACAACCCGCTCCTGCATTCCTGTCAGTGCCTGATGCCAAGGCATCAGGCTAGGCCGACCCGGCCAGCGCGCACGCGGCAACTCTGCAATTCGCGGCCCGTCGATCGGGCTCACTCCGCGCGACTCAAGCGAACACCCTCCTGCCCACGCTGACGACCAGACCGCGCAGCTGCCTACTCGGCCGAGTCGATCCTTGCGCGGATCAGTGCGACGAGCGGGTTTCCCGGGCCCAGGACGGGCTCGATCCGGTCGAGGGCTGCGTGGTAGAGGGCGATCGCCTTTCGGCCGGCGCCGGCTTCCTGGTGGGTGTCCGCCAGGGTGAGTTGGGCGTTCAGGACATTCGGGTGGTCGCCGAGGGTCTGCTGCCAATGGGAGAGGTTGGCCTCGTACAGCGGCACGGCCAGATCGGGTCGGCCGTCGGACCGGTAGATCTCGGCCAGGTGCTGCCGATGTTGGAGTGCGTCCGGGTGCGTGACGCCAAGTTCCTTCTCGGCGAGCGCGACGCTGCGTTCCAGAAGCTCGGTCGCCCGGGTGGGGCTGCCGGACCTGCTGTGGGCGCGGGCCAGCATGACGGTGCAGTGGAGGGTTCGCGGGTGGGTGCCGCCGAGTTCGGCCTCCAGTTGCGCGCGGGCGTCCTCCAGGACGGTGACTGCCTGTGCCGCGTTGCCGGACTCTAGGTGGGCGAGGGCCAGGTTCGTCCGGCCGGTGACCGTGTGCGGGTGCGTCTCGCCGAAGATGAGGCCGGCGTTCCGCACGGCGGGTTCGAGGAGCTGGACGGCGCGCGAGGCGTTGCCGACTGTGAGGTGCGCGACGGCCAGGTTGCTCCGACACACCACGGTGTGCGGGTGCTCCTCGCCGAGCGATCGGATGCACCGTTCCAATGTCGTCTCCGCGAGGGGCACGGCCCGCGCCGGATTGTCCGTCTGGCGCAGTGCGTCGGCCAGGCCGATGTAGTTCGCCAGAGTGTCCGGGTGTGCCTCGCCGAAGACCTGCTCGCACTGGGCGACGACGGTCTTGAACAGCCGGACGGCGCGGACCGGGTCGCCTGCCGCGATGTGGGCGTTCGCGAGGCCGCTTCGGGTGGCGAGGGTGTGGGGGTGGGTCTCGCCGAGCAGAGTCGCACGGTGCTCGAGGACGGCGTCGTACTGGGCGATCGCCCGTCCGGGGTCGCCGGCGGCTTGGTACGCCTGCGCCAACCCGTTCCTGGTGCTCAGGGTCTGAGGGTGGGCGTCGCCGAGCAGGTGGGCGCTCTGGGCGGCCGCGGTCTCCAGAAGGGGGAGCGAACGGGGCGGGTTCCCGGCGTCCCGGTAGGCGCAGCCGAGGTTCGCGCGAACGGCAATGGTCTCCGGGTGCGCCTCGCCGTACACCTCCTCGCACCGGGCCAGGGCCGTTTCGAGATGCCGCGCCGCCTGGTCGGGGCGTCCGGCGATCGCATAGGCGTAGGCGAGGTTGTTCCGGCTGGTGATGGTTTCGGGATCGCTGTCCCCGAGCGCCTGCTGCCATTGGGCGAGGACGGCGGTGTACATCGGAATGGCGCGGGACAGGTCGCCCGAGGCGAGGTAGGCCGCCGCAAGGCCGTTCCGGCTGGTCAGTGTGGCTGGATGGCTTGGTCCTAGAGATCGCTCGTACTGCGTGAGGGTTGCTTCGTGCAGAGAGATGGCACGTTCCAGGTCGCCGGAGGCTTGGTAGGTGCGGGCCAGCTCCTCGCAGCTGAGGAGAGTGTCCGGGTGGTCGTTGCCCAGTTCTTCTCTACGCCGGGCCAACGTCTTCTCGTGGAGTGCGATGGCACGTTCCAGGTCGCCGGAATCGCGGTAGGAGTTGGCGAGGTTGGAGAGGACGGTGAGTGTCCCCTGGTGCGAGTCGCCGAGGACCTGCGCGCACTGGGCGACCATCGGTTCGAGGAGCGCGATGGACCGACCGAAGTCCCTGGCTCCGTAGTAGGCGTTGGCGAGGTTCGCGCGGACCTTCATGGTGAGTTCGTGCTCGGCTCCGGCGAGCGCTTCGCAGCTGGCTAGGGCCGCCGTGAGCAGCGGAACTGCGCGGGCGTCGTGGCCGAGACCGGTGAGGTAGCTTGCAGCGCTCGCGTACCGTCCGGCGGGAAAGGTGTCGGCGTGTCCGTCAGGAGTGGTGGCCGCGAGCGCGACGAGGTGCGGGAGTAACCGATCCCAGACGGCGGACCGGCCAGAGCTGGGCGGTTCTTCCAGCGGGACGACCGCGGCGCACAAAAGCCGTTCGGCCTCCACCCGGCCGGCCGGCGCCATGCCATCAGGGGGCGGCTGGTTCCGGAGAGTGGTCTGGACCAGTCGGTGGACGCTCACCGTGTCCCGGGTGAGGGAGACCATGCAGTAGACGCCAAGGATCCCAAGGGCCTCGTGGACGTCGTCGCTGTCGTCAGCAAGGGGGGCCAGCAGTTCCACCGGAATGTCGTCGGGCGCCAGCCATGCCAGTGTGGACAGGACGGTGACTGCCAGGGGGTTGCGTTCCCTGAGCGTGCTGATCGTCTGGCGCCAGATCCGGGCGACGGTGCGCTCCGGGTCGACACCTTCGGGAGCCTTGTCCAACGCGCCGACCAGCCTTCGGCGGTAGCGCTCGATGCCGATGGTCGGGTTCTGTGCCAGGTAGGCGCCGGCCTGCGTCAGACCGATGGGGAGCTGCCCCAGGTCGGCGGAGAGGGCGCGGGCTTCCTGAAGCTGACGGTGGGTCGGTGGGACCTCACCGAGCGCGTGTCTGCAGAGGAGTTCACTCGCCGCAGCCAGGTCGAGAACCTCCAGGTCCAGCGCCACGACGGAGGTTGGCCAGCCGGCCGACCGTCGGCTGGTGGCGATGACGTAGCCGTTCGGCGCGCTGATGTAGGGCCGCAGATCGGCCGGATCCTCGACATTGTCGAAAACCAGCAGCCAACCCGGGTGCCACTGCAGCCACATCATCGCCCACGCGGCGCGCTCTTCGGTGGATGCTCTGCCCGCCCACGCCGGGATCAGTCGCAGAGCGAGGTCAGCCAGCGATTGCTCGATGCGGGCGGGAGATTCGGCGGTGATCCACCACACCACTGTGTGGTTGTGGCGGTGTCCGTGGGCGTACTCGAGCGCCAGAGTGCTCTTGCCGACGCCGCCGAGGCCATGGATGACTGCAGTCCTGGCGGCTCGCTGACGTGGCTCCGCCTCGAACGTGCCGCGCAGCCGGCCCAGCATGTCCGTGCGGCCGAGACATAGCGAGAGCGGCGGCAGGTTGGTGAATCCGGCAGGCGCCTGGACATCGCGCGCCGAGTTCAGCAACTCGGTCGTGAGGACGGTGACTGGGCCGGTGACCGCCGTCTCGATGCGATGAGCGGCGACAGACCCGGCTCCTGTCGCCTGAAAGGTGAAGTTCGTCATCGTAGGGCCCGTCGCCCCCCGTCGTCGGCGATGTCCGCGGAGTGTTCTCTGCCGCTCCCCGGCGCGGCCCGGCCCGGAAAAGACTGCCGCACCGACGGCTTGCCGAGTGCACTCATTTCAGTCCCTTCTCCGGGCTGACCGGATGTCTTGCTCTTTCAGAATGGAGCGTACGTGGTCCCCATGCCGTGGGAAGTGGGCGCTGGTTGAATGCTGTGGTGATCGAACTGGTGGTTCTTCTGGCAGTGGCCGGGGTGACGGGGTGGGTGGTTCGTCGGGGAGCGGTGCGGCGGGGGGAGAGTGCCGCTCGGGGGGAGGAGGTCAAGGTTCCCTGTCTGCTCCGGCATCCGTCGGTCGAAGGGCGGTGGCTGCGGGGGCGGCTGGTGACAGGGCCGGCCGGGACGGGGTGGGAGGGGCGGACCAGGGCTGGTGCCGCCTTGTCCTTGCCGGACGGGCTGCGGTGCGTGGGGGTGCGGAAGCCGTCGTTGCGCGAGGCGGTGAAGATCAACGGGGGGTCCCGGATCGTCGAGTGCGCCTCGTCGGAGGGAGCCCTTCTTGTTGCCGTGATGCCGAACGAGTTGGATCACGTGCTCGCGGCCTTGGGAGCGGATCGGCTGGGGCGATAGAGGGGTTCGGGAGACGGTATGGGGTGGGTGTTGTGGTGTGGGGGGTGGGGGCCCAGGGTTGGGGGGGTGAAGTGAGGGTGTCGGGCCGGTTGGCCGGGCGTGTACGTGGAGGTGCGGGCGTGGAGCGGTTCACCGTTGTCGTCAACGGGGAAGAGCAGTACTCGATCTGGGCCGAAGGGCGCGAACTGCCCGCGGGCTGGCGGGACGCGGGTGTGACCGGGACCAAGGAGGAGTGCCTCGCGCACATCGACGAGGTGTGGACCGATCAGCGGCCGTTGAGTGTGCGGTAGGGGCGAGACGTCCTACGGATCCGGGGGGAGCCAGCCTCGTTGGACCGCCCTTGCTCCGGCCTCGAAGCGGCTGCGGGCGCCGAGGCGGTCCATGAGGACCGTGGCGATGCGGCGGGCCGTGCGGTGGGAGACGCCCAGGCGCTTGGCGATGCCCTCGTCCGTGTGGCCCTCGGCCAGCAGGCGCAGGGTCGCCGCCTCCTGGTGGTCGAGTTCGCCCTCGTCGCGGCGGGGTGCCTCGCCGAGCGGGCGGGCGTTCGCCCAGACCGTCTCGAAGAGCGTGCACAGGGCCGTCAGGATGCCCTGGCCGGTGAGGACGACCCCGCCCGCGCTGCTGTCCTCGCTGTTGACCGGAATGACGGCCGTCGTCCGGTCCACGATGGTCATCCGCAGCGGGAGCGTGGCGATCGTGCGGACCTGCCCGCCGAGCTCCGTCAGCCACTTGGCGTGCGCCACGCTCGCCGGGCTGTTGCGCACGCTGTCCAGGTAGATGGTCCGCATCGTGACGCCCCGGGTCAGGAGCCGTTCGTTGAGGGGGCGGGAGGCCGCCATGTTCGCCTCGGTCTGTGCGCCGCCGGGCGCGAAGACCGTCACCTCGGTCCGGACGTTCTCGGTGAGCACCGCGAGCCGGGCCCGGATCTCGTCCACGTCGGCGAGGTGCTCCACACCCACCGGCGGGTCGGCCGGGCGTAGTTCCTCGTACTCGGAGATCAGCCGTTCGGCCGCCGCCCGGGCGCCGGCGATCCGCTGGCGCTGGAGTTCGAACTCGGCCTGGCGCCGGGTGAGGAGGTACTCCAGGCCGACCTCGGGGTTGACCGCGCGGGGCGGCGTCGACGCGTCGGCCGGATGCCCGGTGGGGTACTGGGCGAGGGAGAGCTCGGCCAGCCGCTGCCAGGCCTCGCGTACGGACTCCTCCGGCATGCCGAGCCGTGCGGCCAGCGCGTCCGCCGGGGTCTCTGGGTAGGTGAGCATCGCCCGGTACACGGCCTCGGTCGGTTGATCCAGTCCCAGCGCTTCGAGCATGCGTTCCCCTCCGTTCGTCCCGGCCATTATCCCCGGGGTGGCCGAAACAGCACGGAGGGTGGCCCCATTGGGTCAGGACCCAATCCGGCCACGCGGAAGGCTTTCCTCCCCCTGTGACCAGCGGTGATGCTGAGGACACAGAGACCACGCCGTCACAGGGGGACGTTCTTCATGTTTCGCGATCGTATGGTCCGGGCTGCCTCTGTCCTTGTTGTCGCCACCGCCGCACTCGTCGCGCCCGCAGCCGTCGCGCAGGCCGACACCCCGGTGCCGCCGGCCGGGTCCGGGGTGTCCGCCGGGCCCGTCGAGCCGGTGTCGGACGGCACGGACGACATGGGCTGGCAGTGATCGTTCCGGCCCTTCCCACGCGGGACAGCGCATGGACCTGAAGCAGCTGACCACCTTTCACCGCGTCGCCACGATGCTCAGCTTCACCCGGGCCGCTGCGGACCTGAAGTACGCGCAGTCCAGTGTGACCGCCCAGGTCAAGAGCCTGGAGGTGGCGCTTGGCGTGGAGCTCTTCGAGCGGCTGCGGGGGCGCATCCGGCTGACGCCGGCCGGTGAGCGGCTCGTTCCGTACGCGGAGCAGATCCTCTCCCTCGTCGAGGAGGCCCGGGACCGGACGACCGGCCAGGGGGAGCCGTCGGGGGTGCTCACCATCGGCACGATGGAGAGCTTCACCTCCTACCGGATGCCGCCGGTGCTCGAGTACTTCCACCACCGCTACCCCCGGCTCCAGCTCGCCCTGCGCCCGAGCCTGTGCCAGGACACCTGCGAGTCGCTCCGGCAGGGCACCTTCGACCTGGGGTTCCTCATGGAGCCCGAGACCGAGCACCCGGGCGTCAGGACCGAGGTCCTGGGCTCCGAGCCGCTCGTCGCGGTCGCCGCGCCGGGGCATGTCCTCGCCGGCGCCCGTGACGTCTCCACCGGCGATCTGCGCACCGTGCCGATCCTGGCGCCCGAGCCGGGCTGCTCGTACGGGGCGATGTTCGAGGCGGAGCTCAACGCCGGGGCGGCCGAGCCCGTGCCGTTGCTGCAGTTCGGCAACATCGAGTCGATCAAGCGCGGGGTCTCGGCCGGTCTCGGCATCAGCGTGCTGCCCGCGATGGCGGTGGCCGCCGAGGTCGAGGCGAAGTCGCTGACGGTCCTCGACTGGAAGGCCCCGTTCGAGGTGTACACGCAGATCGCCTGGCGGTACGGCCGCCGGCTCACGCACGAGATGCGGGTGTTCATCGACTGGACCATCCGGTTCATGGAGCAGGAACGGCCCCGGCCGGCCTGCTGACGGCAGGGATCACAGAGTGCCGCGCGCGAGCAGTTCCTCCACGATCCGTACGGCGTCCAGCGCGCCCCCGACCCGGAGGTTGTCGGTGGCCAGCCACAGCCAGAAGCCGTCGGACGCGTCGGCGGCGACCCGGACCCGGCCCACATGGACGCGGTCCGGGTCCCCCAGGTCCGCCGGGGTGGGCGCCCCGGGGGAGTCGTGGACGGTGACCTCGGGCAACGCCCTCAGCAACGCGAGGAGTTCGGTACGGTCGACGGCCGCCCGGCACTCCACCCACACCGCCACGCCCTGCCCGCCGACCACGGGGACCCGGACGCACGTCGCCGTCACGTCGAGGCCGGGCAGGCCGAGCACCTTGCGGATCTCCTCGGTCAACTCCCGCTCCTGGCGGGTCGAACCGTCCTCCAGCGCGTCGCCGATGCCCGGCAGCACGTTGAAGGCGAGCGGCGGCGAGAACACCGCCGACACCGGGGTGGCCTGCGGGTCCTGCAGAACGGTCCGCGCGCCGTCCTGGAGCTCCTCGATCCCGGCGTGCCCCGCGTCCGACGCGCCCTGGTACGTACTGACCACGATCCGGCGGATCCCCCAGCGGCGCTCCACGTCCCGGACCACCCGCACCACCGGGACGGTGGCCGCGCCGGGCACCGCGATCACCCCGCCGCTCGGGCGCCGGTCCAGCAGGTCCGCGTCGAGCTCCGTGACGACCAGAGGCGTGTCCGGGGCCGTGCGGAAGGCGGAGGTGCTGTCGACGACCAGCGCGCCCTGCGCCACGGCGACCGGGACCCACTCCCGGCTGACCTCGGCGCCCGCGCAGAAGAACGCGAGGTCCACGGAGCGGAAGTCGAACCGGGTGAGGTCGGCGACCCGCTGGTCGTGGCCGTCGACCCGGATCGTCCGGCCCGCCGAGCGCGCGGAGGCCACCAGGTGCAGGTGCCGGTACGGCAGCCTGCGGTCCTCGATGAGTTCGAGCAGGGTCCCGCCCACCGCGCCCGTCGCGCCGACGACGGCGATGCGGGGGGCGGCCGGTGTGTCGGCCAGGAGCATGGGCTTCTCGGATCCGCTAGGCAGTGGCGCCACAGCTTCCCCGGCCGCTCCCCGGGCAGGAGGCGTCGGCGGTCGGCTGCGCGGCCGTGGGGACCGGACGTCGACCCTGTGGGAGTACGTGCCGGACCTACGGCAGTGGGGCGGGGCGCGATCGGCGCCGGTTCGATCATCGGGGTCGCCGGGGGGCTCGGCAACGGGCGCCCGCCAGGCATCTCCGATGGCTCCCATCAGTGGGAACGATCGGTTCGGGGCAGGGGGAACGATCGCTTCGGACCGTCGGCGAGCGTCGTCGAACACCTCATCGGAAAGTCCGAATCCCGGCATCGGAACTCCCGTCGGGCGAGCGTTGACCTGCACGTGGGCTTCGCGAAGGCTGTGGCCGGTCTTGATCGGTTGGAGGGGCGGTCGGACGCCGGCATCGGGCCCAAGGGCCGGCCGGAGGGGGTGGTCGGACGCCGGCATCGGCCTCAGAGGTCGGTCGGAGAGGCCGTCGCACGGCCGGAAGTCGGTCACCCACAGAACCACCGCACCACACACGGAGCGAGCCGGTGAGCCGGACGCACCACGCGAAACGGGGAGTTCATGCAGCAGGCCGTGAAGGTCGTCGGAATCGGGGGGTCCTCCCGGCCCGGCTCGACGGCGGAGCTGGGTCTTCGAGTGGTCCTCGCGGAGGCCGCGCGGCTCGGCGCCGAGGTCAGCCTCGTCGGCGGCGCCGACCTCGTCATGCCGCTGTACGACCCGAGGGCGGCGAGCTGCCCGCCGCCGGCGCGCCGGCTCCTCGACGAGGTGGCCTCGGCGGACGGTGTGGTCCTGGCCAGCCCCGCCTACCACGGGACGGTGTCCGGGCTGCTGAAGAACGCCCTGGACCACACCGAGGCGCTCCGGGACGACGCCCGGCCCTACCTGTCCGGCCGGGCGGTCGGCTGCCTCTCCGTCGGCATGGGCTGGCAGGGTGCGGTGACCACGCTCGCCGCGCTGCGGGACGTCGTGCACGCCCTGCGCGGCTGGACGACCCCGCTGGGGGTGGCGCTCAACAGCGCGACCGCCGGGTTCGGCCCCGACGGGCAGTGCGACGACCCGCACGTCCAGGGCCAGTTGCTGGCGATGGCCGGGCAGGTCGTGGAGTTCGCCGAGGCGCGCCGGGCCCATCAGGCGCTGCGGGCCGAGGCGGTGCCCACCCGATGACCGCCGACGCCCACTGTCCCGACGGCCGTACGGTCGCCATGCTCCCGCCGAGTCCCTGGATCCGCTGCTTCCACCCGAAGCCGGCCGCCCGGCACACCCTGGTCTGCTTCCCGCACGCGGGCGGGGCGGCCAGCTACTACTTCGACCTCTCCGCCGCGCTCGACCCGGACATCGAGATGCTCGCCGTCCAGTACCCGGGCCGTGAGAACCGCCTCTTCGAGGAGCCCGCCGCCACCGTGGCCGAGCTGGCCGACGGCGTGGTCGAGGCGCTGCGCCCCCGGCTGCGGCGCAGGCCGGCGTTCTTCGGCCACAGCATGGGCGGGGTCATCGGCTTCGAGGTCGCCCGCCGCCTGGAGCGGGCCGGCGGCCCCGCCCCGCACGTGCTCGTCCCCTCGGCGAGCTCCGCGCCCTCGGTCCGTACCGAGCGGCTGACCGCGGCCGGCGCCTCCCAGGGCGAGGAGGAGTCCGACGACGTCGTGCTCGCCCGCCTCATGGGCCTGGGCGGTACGCGCGAGAACGTGGGCCAGGACCCCGAGTTGATGCAGCTCGTCCTCCCGGCGATCCGGGCCGACCTGCGCGCCCTGGAGACCTACCGGGTCGCCGAGGGGGCCGTCGTCGACTGCCCGGTCACCGTCTTCGTGGCCGATGCCGACCCCGACGTACCGCCGGGCGAGGCGGACGCGTGGGCCGCCCACACCACCGCCGAGGCCGAGGTCCACCTCTTCGAGGGTGACCACTTCTACCTGGGCTCGCTGCCCCCGAGGTTCCTCACCCTGCTCCAGGACGCCGTCCGCCACTCTCGCCCCGGGACACCACACGCATGACAGCCATGGGATTCGTCGAGGAAGAACTCGCCCAGATGTGGGCCGAGCTGCTGCCCAGCAACCCCACCGACGTGACGCTCGACGCGGACTGGCACGCACGCGGCGGCAGCACGCCGGGCCTCCAGCCCCTCGCCGACCGGATCGACGACGAACTCGGCGTACGCGTCGGGCCGGAGGAGCTGGCGGGCGCCGCCACCCTCGCCGGGATGGCGAAGCTGGTACGGGACGCCATGGCGGCCCGCGCCGCGGCCGCCCGGACGACCGGAGTGCCGGCCGGGGGCCGCCCGGAGCGTCCCGTGCTCTCGTTCGCGCAGCAGCGCCTGTGGTTCATGCAGCAGATCGACCCCGACACCACGCTCTACAACGTGCCGACCGTGCTCCGGATGCGCGGCGCCCTGGACCGCGACCGGCTCGGCCGGGCTCTCGGCGCGCTCGTCGCCCGCCACGAGGTGCTCCGCACCACCTACGAGGCACCCTCGGGGATCCCGCACCAGGTCGTCGGGGAACCCGGAGAGCTCGCGCTGCCCTTCACCGATCTGTCCGGCTCCGCCGACCCGGCGGCCGAGGCGGAGCGCCTGACCGCCGAGGAGGGCCGGTGGGTCTTCGACCTCGCCGCCGCCCCACCCGTACGGGCCAGGCTGCTCGGGCTCGCGGCCGACGAGCACCACCTCGTGGTGACGTTCCATCACATCGTCATCGACGGCTGGTCGGTGGAGATCTTCTTCCGCGAACTCGGCCTGCTGTACGGGGACGAGAGCGCCGGGACCGTCCCGGCCCTGCACTACGCCGACTACGCCGCCTGGCAGCGCGCGTGGCTCCAGGGCGACACCCTGGACGCGCTCACCGCCCACTGGCGGACGGTGCTCGGCGAGAATCCGCAGGCCCTCGCCGTACCCACCGACCACCCCCGGCCCCGGCACCGCTCCTTCCGCGGAGCCGTCGTCACCCGCACCCTCGGTCCCGAACTGACGGCCCGCATCCGGCGGTTCGGCCGGACCGAGCGCGTCACGCTCAACATGACCCTGCTCGCCGGCTTCCAGGCGCTCCTCGCGGGCTGGGCCGGGGCCGACGACATCACCGTCGGCACCCCGGTCTCGGGCCGCACCCGGCCGGAGCTCCAGGACCTCGTCGGCTGCCTGATCAACATGGTTCCGGTCCGGGTCGGGCTGGAGGGGAACCCGGACTTCCGGGCGCTGCTCGCCCGTACCCGTACCGCGCTGATCGACGCCTCCGCGCACCAGGACCTGCCCTTCGACAAGCTGGTCGAGGCCCTGGTCTCCCGGCGCTCCCGCGACTTCCTGCCCGTCTTCCGGGTGATGTTCAGCTTCCTCAAGGAGCAGTCCGTACCGGTCTTCCCCGGCCTCGACCACTGCGCCCTGGACCTCACAGGCCCCCAGGACACCGCGAAGTACGACCTCAGCCTCTACGCGCAGGAGAGCGGCGCGGGCGTCGCGCTGACCCTCGAATACGACACCGATCTCTTCGGCCCGGACACCCCGGCCGAACTGCTGGCCGCCTACGAGCAGGCGCTGGACGACGCGACGACCTTCCCGGGCACACCGGTCCTGGACCTCGCGGCGGTCCGGTTCCGGGCGCCCGGCTCCGACGGCTCTGAGAGGAACACCCACCGTGACCGTTGACGGAGTGCCCACGGCAGGGCCGGGCACCATCGACGCCCGGTTCGCACGGCAGGCGGCGGAGCGGGGCGACGCGATCGCCGTGACCGGCACCGACGGCCGGCTCGGCTACCGCGAGCTCGACCGCGCCGCCAACCGCCTCGCCCACCATCTGCGCACCCTCGGCGTCGGCCCCGAAGTGCCCGTCGCCGTCTGCATGGAGCGCACCACGTCCCTCGTGACGGCGCTGCTCGCCGTGCTCAAGGCCGGTGGCGCGTACGTGCCCCTGGACCCGGCGAGCCCCGACGACCGGATCGCCTTCACCCTCGCCGACGCGGGAGCCACGGTCCTGGTGACCGACCGGGCCGGGCGCGGACTGCCCGTCGCGCACACGGTCGTGACCGGCCCCGACGGCACCGACCTCACCTCGTACCCGGACACCGCGCCCGAGCACCCCGGCACCGGCCCGAGCAGCCTGGCGTACGTCATCTACACCAGCGGCTCGACCGGCACCCCCAAGGGCGTCATGGTCGAGCACCGCAACGTGACCGGCCTGCTCGACGGCACCCGCCGCCACTTCGGATTCGGGCCCGACGACGTCTGGTCGATGTTCGCCTCCGCCGCGTTCGACGTGTCGGTCTGGGAGATGTGGGGCGCGCTCCTGCACGGCGGCCGCCTCGTCGTCGTACCGGAGGAGACCCGGCGCGCCCCGCAGGAGCTCCACGCGCTGCTGGGCCGCGAGCGGGTCACCGTCCTGAACCAGACGCCCGCCGCCTTCCGCCAGCTGATCCGGTACGAGGAGGAGGCGCGGGCCCTCGGCGGCGAGCCCGCCGCCCTGGACGCGCTGCGGCTCGTGGTGTTCGCCGGGGAGGCGCTGCCGCCCGAGATGCTCCGGCCGTGGATCGCCCGCCACGGCGACGAGAAGCCGGAACTGGTCAACATGTACGGGATCACCGAGACGACCGTGCACACCACCTACCGCCGGATGACCTCGGCCGACCTCGACTCGGGGGCCGGCAGCGTCATCGGCGGCGCCTTCGACGGCTGGACCATGACCGTCGCCGCGCCCGACGGGACCGAGGCGCCGGCCGGTGAGGCGGGCGAGCTGTTCGTCGGCGGCGCCGGAGTGGCCCGCGGCTACCTGGGCCGCCCCGCGCTGACCGCCGAGCGGTTCCTGCCCGACCCCGACGCGCCCGTGCCCGGTGCCCGCCGCTACCGCTCGGGCGACAGTGCCCGGCGCACGGCCGACGGCGACCACGTGTACCTCGGCCGCCTCGACCACCAGGTCAAGGTGCGCGGCTACCGCATCGAACTCGGCGAGATCGAGAACACGCTCACCCGGCACGCCGCCGTCCGCGACTGCGTGGTGACCGTCGACGAGGACTCCGTCGGCGAGCCGCGCCTCGTGGCGTACTGGGTGCCGTCCCCCGAGGGCGCCGCCGACGGCACCGTCGAGCTGCGCGAGCACCTGGGCCGGACCCTGCCCGCCTACATGCTGCCCAACGTCTTCGTCGCCCTCGACCGGCTGCCGCTGACCCTCAACGGCAAGGTCGACCGCCGCGCGCTGCCCGCCCCGGAGGCCGTACGCCCCGACCTGGGCGGCGCGTTCGAGGCGGCCGTGACACCCGTCGAGAAGGCGCTCTCGGAGATCTGGGCCGAGGTGCTCTCGGTCGACCGGGTCGGCCTGGACGACGACTTCTTCGACCTCGGCGGGCACTCGATGCTCGCGACCCAGGTGGTGGCCCGCACCAAGGAGCAGTTCGGGGTCGCCGCGACGCTACGGCTCTTCTTCGACGCGCCGACGGTGCGCGAACTCGCCCAGGCCGTCGAAGAGCTGCTCGCCGCACAGTCCACAACCCACCCGCACGGGGAGAACGCATGACGTACGAGCCGGAACTGCCGCTGCCCGAGCAGTCCGTGGCCATCATCGGGATGAGCGGCCGATTCCCCGGAGCCGGTGACGTCGACGCCCTGTGGCGCATGGTCGCCGCGGGCGAGGAGGGCCGCCGCGCCTACTCCGACGAGGAGCTGGCGGCCGCCGGGGTGCCCGAGGGGCTGCTCGCCGATCCGGCATTCGTGAAGGCGGGCTTCCCGCTCGACGGGTTCGACCGGTTCGAGGCCGAGTTCTTCGGCGTCACCCGCGCCGAGGCCGAACTGATGGACCCGCAGCACCGGGTGTTCCTGGAGACCGCGTGGCAGGCCCTGGAGCGGGCCGGTTACCCGGCGGGCACCTTCGAGGGCCGTACCGGTGTCTTCGCGGGCACCTCCGGCAGCGGCTACCTGCGGGAGCGGATCGACGCCTCCCGTGACGGCTCGGGCGACGGTTCCGGCGGCGAGGGCGCCGGCGGCGGGCGGATCTCCGACGAGATCCAGGTCGCCATCGGCAACGACCCCGGCATGCTCGCGCTGCGCGTCTCGTACAAGCTCGGCCTGACCGGCCCCAGCTTCACCGTGCAGAGCGCCTGCTCCTCCTCCCTGGTCGGCGTGCACCTGGCCGTGCAGTCGCTGCTCAGCCGGGAGTCCGACGTGGCGCTCGCCGGCGGTGTGGCGGTGCGGGAGTTCGAGCCGCGCGGCTACCGGTACGAGGAGGGCGCGATCCTCTCCACGGACGGCCGGTGCCGCCCGTTCGACGCGGACGCCTCCGGCACGGTCTCCGGCGACGGCGTCGCCGTGGTCGTCCTGAAGCGGCTGGAGGACGCGGTCGCCGACGGCGACCACATCCACGCCGTGATCCGTGGCTCGGCCGTCAACAACGACGGCTCCGCCAAGATCGGTTTCACCGCGCCGTCCGCGCACGGCCAGTCCGAGGTCATCGCCGAGGCCCTGGCGGTGGCCGGTGTCGAGCCCGGCACGATCCAGTACGTCGAGGCGCACGGCACCGCCACCCCGCTCGGCGACCCGATCGAGGTGCAGGCGCTCAACGAGGTGTTCGGGCCCGAGGCCGCGGCCGGAACGATTCACCTGGGCTCGGTGAAGTCCAACGTGGGCCACCTCGACGCGGCGGCCGGTGTCACGGGCCTGATCAAGGCCGCGCTCGCCCTGGAGCACCGCTTCCTCCCGCCGACCGCGCACTTCCGCGCCCCCAACCCCCGACTCGCCCTCGACAAGGGCCCCTTCACGGTCAGCGGCGAGGGCGCCCCGTGGCCCGCGCCGGCCGACGGCACGCCGCCGCGCGCCGGGGTGAGCGCCTTCGGCATCGGCGGCACCAACGCGCATGTGGTCCTGGAGGCCGCGCCCGTCGTGGAGAGCCTCCGCGAGGACGCCGCCGGGGACTGGCAGATCCTGCCGCTGTCGGCGCGTACCCCCGAGGCGCTCGCCACCGCCGCCGAACAGCTCGCCGACGCGCTCACGCTCACCCGCTCGCCCCTCGCGGACGCCGCCCACACGCTGCAGTCCGGCCGCGCCGAACTGCCGCACCGCCGCGCCGTCGTGGCCGACAGCCGGGAGGGCGCCGCTGCCGCGCTGCGCCAGGTCCGCGCCGGCACGGTCGCCGGCAAGGACGACACCGCGCCTGCCGTGGTCTTCCTCTTCCCCGGCCAGAGCGCCCAGTACCCGGGCATGGGCGCGGAGCTGTACCGCACCGAGCCGGTCTTCCGCGCCGCGTTCGACACCTGCGCCGAACTCCTCCTGCCCCAGCTGGGCTGGGACGTCCGGGACGTGGCGTTCGCCGCCGACGGCGAGGAGAGCCGGGAGCGGCTGCGGCAGACCCTCTACACCCAGCCGACCGTCTTCGCCCTCGACTACGCCACCGCGCAGCTCCTGCTCTCCTGGGGGATCCGCCCGGACGCGATGACCGGCCACAGCCTCGGCGAGTACGTGTCGGCCTGCCTGGCCGGTGTGTTCGGCCTGGAGGACATCCTGCGGGTGGTCGCCCGCCGCGCCCAGCTGATGCAGGACCTCGCACCCGGCCGGATGCTGTCGGTCCTCCTCGACGAGGAGGCGCTCACGAAGGCCGTCGAGGGAACCGGGGCGACGATCGCCGCGGTCAACGCGCCCGGCTCCTGCGTGGTCGCCGGCACGCCGGAGGAGGTCGCCGAGGCCCGCCGCGTCCTGGAGGCGCAGGGGGTGTCCGTACGGGAGCTGGAGACCTCGCACGCCTTCCACACCGCGCTGGTCGAACCGGCCCTGCCCGGCCTGGAGGAGGTGCTGCGCTCGGTCACCCTCCACGCGCCGCGCACGCCGTTCCTCTCCAACGTCACCGGCGCCTGGATCACCGACGAGCAGGCCACCGACCCGGCGTACTGGGTCGCCCACACCCGCCGCGCGGTGCGCTTCTCCGACGGCATCGCCGCCCTCGCCCAGCGCGGCCCCGCCGTGTTCGTCGAGGCGGGACCCGGCAGCCAGCTCGGCGGCCTGGTCAAGGCCCAGCCGGAGCACGGGCCCGTCGTCACCCTGCTGCGCAAGCCGCGGGCCGGCGCCGAGGAACGCCCCGAGGAGCGTGGCGTCCGCGAGGGCCTGGCCGAGCTGTGGAGCCGCGGCGTCCCGGTCGACTGGGCGGCGCTGCACACCGGCCAGGAGCGGCGCCGGGTGCCGCTGCCCGGCCACCCCTTCGAGGGCCGGAGCTTCCTGCTGCCCAAGGCGGCCGCCGCGACCACCGTGCGCACGGATCCGTCGAGATGGACCTACGCCCCGGTCTGGCACCGCGTCCCCGCGCCGTCCGCCCCGGAGGGTACGGAGCCCGCCTCGACCTGGCTGCTCCTGGCGGACGGCCGCGGCCTCACCGAGGAGTGGGCCGCCGCGCTGCGCGAGCGGGGCGAGAGCGTCACCACGGTCCGTAAGGCGGGGGCGTACGCCCGCACGTCGGTGCACGACTACGAGGCCGACCCGGCGCATCCCGAGCACCTGGGCCGGATCCTCAAGGAGCTGCGCCAGGAGGGGCTGAGCCCCGACCGGGTCCTGCACGCCTGGGCGGTCACGGACGGGGAGGACGCGGGCGGGCGTCCGGCGGCCGAGCGCCACGCCCACGGCATGGCCACCGGCTTCCACAGCCTCGTCTCGCTGGCCCAGGCGATCGGCGAGAGCGGCACCGGCACCCCCGTACGGATCGACGTGCTCACCGACCAGCTCCAGGACGCGCACGGCACCCCCGTGACGCAGCCGGAGCGGGCCGCCCTGTACGGCGCGGTGACCGTGCTGCCGCAGGAGTACGCGTGGCTGACCTGCCGGAGCGTCGACGTCGTCCCGCCCGTGGACGGCGCGGCGCGGACCCGGCTCACGGCGCAGCTGACCGCCGAACTGGCCGGCCCCGGCACCGAGGCGCTCGTCGCCTACCGGGGCACCCAGCGGCTGACCCGCGCGTTCGCGCCGGTCGAGCTGGCCCCCGTACCCGTCGAGCGGGCGTGGAAGGCCGGCGGCGGATATCTGGTCACCGGCGCCTCGGGGGAGGCCGGTCTCGGCTTCGCCGAGCAGCTCGCCGGGGCGGGCGCCCGTCTGGTGCTCGTCGGCGACCCGGCGTTCCCGGCACCGAGCGACTGGCCGGGCCTGCCCGCGGGGCCCGAGCGGGACCGCGCCGGGCGGCTCGCCGCGCTGCGTGCCGCCCACCCGGACGCCGTCACCTACCGGGCCGCCGACCTGGCCGACCCGGACCAGGCGCGGCGGACCGTCGAGGAGGCCCGCGCGCTGCTCGGCGGCGTCGACGGCGTCCTGCACTGCGCCGACGCGCGGGGCACCGGACTCGTGGCGCTCAAGTCGCGCGAGGACTTCGAGGCGGTGCTCGGCGCGCGGATCCGCTCGACCCTCCTCCTCGACGAGCTTCTCGCCGAGGACGCGCTGGACTTCTTCCTGGCGGGCTCGGCGACCACGGGCATCGTCGGCGGCTTCGGCCAGGCCGACAACTGCGCGGCCGCCGCCTTCCTGGACGCCTTCGCGGCGGCCGCCTCGGCCGAGGGCCGCACCGCGGTGACCCTCGACTGGGCGCAGTGGGAGTGGGACGACTGGTTCGAGCAGCAGATGGCCGGACTGCCCGAGGTGCGCGAGCTGTACGAGCGGCTGCGCCGCAGCCAGGGCATCCCGGTCGCGGACGGCCTGGCGCTCGCGCGCGCCGCGCTGGCCGGCGGGCTGCCGCAGGTGGTGGTCTCCCGGGCCGACTTCCAGGAGGTGCTCGCCGACCAGCAGGGGCTGACCGCGACCTCGTTCACCGACGCGCTCGGCAGCGGCCGGGCCGAAGCCGGCGACTGGGACCCGGCGACGGTGTGGCCGGACGACGAGCTGGCCCAGTCGGTGGCGCGGGTGTGGCAGGAGATGCTCGGCGCGGCCCCGACCGGCCCGGACGACGACTTCTACGACCTGGGCGGCAACTCGCTGTTCGCCATCCAGATCGTGGGCCGGCTGCGCCAGGCGCACGGCGACTTCCCGATGAGCGCCGTCTTCGAGGCGCCGACCGTTCCCGGGCTCGCGGCGGCGATCCGCGCCCACCAGGCCGAGTCCATCGGCCTGGACGAGTTCGAGGCGATGCTGCGCGAGGTCGAAGCCCTCTCCGCCGCCGAGGCCGAACAGAAGCTGAAGGGTGACAGCTGACCATGGCTGACGACACGACCACCGAGAACCAGGCCGCGCAGGCACGCGCCTTGCAGGAGCGGCTCGCGTCGCTGACCCCCGAGCAGCGGGCGGTCCTTGAGCGCTCGATGCGCGAGCGGGGCGTCAAGGGCCCCGCCGGCGTGGACACCGGCGAGCGGACGGGCGCGGGCCGGCAGCCGGCCGCCCCGCGCCGGACCCGGCGTGCGGGCAGCACGATGGAGTTCAGCCTGTTCTTCTTCTCCGGCGACGGCACGGCCGCGGGCCCGGGGAAGTACGACCTGCTGATGGAGAGCGCCCGGTACGGCGACGCCAACGGCTTCGCCGGGATCTGGGTGCCCGAGCGGCACTTCGTGGACTTCGGCGGGCTGTACCCGAACCCCTCCGTCCTGGCCGCCGCCATCGCCGTCCAGACCCAGCGGATCCAGATCCGCGCGGGCAGCTGCGTCCTGCCGCTGCACCACCCGGTGCGGGTGGCCGAGGAGTGGGCGGTCGTCGACAACCTCTCCGGCGGGCGGGCCGCGCTCTCCGCCGCCTCCGGCTGGCACCCCGACGACTTCCTCCTCGCCCCCGGCGACGGGCAGGCGCGCTACCCGCGCCGCAAGGAGGAGATGTTCGAGGCGATCGGCACGATCCAGCGGCTCTGGGCCGGTGAGAGCGTCGAACTGCCCCGCGCCGACGGCTCCTTGCAGTCCGTACGGACGCTGCCGCGGCCCCTCCAGGCCGAACTGCCCATCTGGGTGTCGGCGCAGGGCAGCCCCGAGACGTTCGTCAAGGCCGGTGAGGCCGGTGCGTACCTGCTGACCGGGCTCGTCGCCCAGCGGCCCGCCGACCTGAAGGACAAGATCGCGGCCTACCGCGAGGCCCTCGTCGGCGCCGGGCACGACCCGGCCCGCGCCAAGGTCACGGCGATGGTGCACACCTTCCTGGACGCCGACGTGGACACCGCCCGGGAGATCGTGAGGAAGCCGCTGACGGCGTACCTGAAGACCTTCCTGGCCCAGCAGGACAGCTTCGGCAGCGAGTACTCCAAGCTCTCCGAGGCCGAGCGGGACGTGATGCTCGACGCCACCTTCGAGCGCTACTTCGACTCCCTCGCGCTGCTCGGCACCCCCGACACGTGCGAGGCCCTGATCGAGGACCTGGTCGACATCGGCGTCGACGAGGTGGCCTGCCTGGTCGACTTCGGCCTCGCCAACGACCAGGTCGTCAAGGGCCTGGAACACCTCACCGAACTCAAGAACCGGTACCGGGCCACGCCCGAAGGAGAGCAGTCGTGACCGAACTCGCCAACCGGCTGGCCGGCCTCACCCCCGCCCAGCGGGCCCTGCTCGACAAGAAGATGCGCGAACGCGCCCAGGTACCCGCGACGAACGCCCCGATCCCGCGGCGTAGCGGCGGCGACCGGATCCCGCTCACCGTGGACCAGGAACGCATCTGGCTCATCCACCAGTTCGACACCGAGGACCCGCTGTACAACGTGTACTTCGCCTCGAAGCTGTACGGCGAGCTGGACCGGGACGCGCTGCAGCGGGCCACCGACGCGTTCGTCCAGCGCCACGAGGCGATGCGGACCACGTTCGAGCAGGACGGCCACGCGCCCGTCCAGGTCGTCCACGACTCCATGACGGTGACCGTCCGCCACGTCGACCTGCGCTCCGTCCCCGACGCCGAGCGGGACGCCGAGCTGACGCGTCTCGCCACCGAGGAGATGCGCGCCCCGTTCGACCTGGTCAACGGTCCGCTCCTGCGGATCGCGATACTGCGGACCGCCGACGAGGAGCACGTGCTCGTCGGCACCGTCGACCACCTGGTCTGGGACCGCGGCTCGATGGGCCTCTTCAACGCCGAGTTCGCCGAGTTCTACACGGCGTTCGCCACCGGCCGCGAGCCGAAGCTGCCCGAGATCGACGTGCACTACGCGGACTACTCGGAGTGGCAGCCGCAGTGGCTGCGCGAGGAGGTCGCCCACAAGCACCTGCCGTACTGGAAGAAGCAGCTCGAAGGCGCCGAACTCGTCCTGGAACTCCCCACGGACCGGCCGCGCCCGCCGCTGATGACCTCCAACGGCGCCCGCTACCAGTTCCCGCTCACCCCGGAGCTGACGCAGGCGATCCGGGACCTCGCCAAGCGCGAGGACGTCACGGTCAACATCGTGCTGCTCGCGGCCTGGCAGACGCTCCTCGCCCGGCTCAGCGGCCAGCAGGACGTCGTCGTCGGCACCACCTCCTCCACCCGAAGCAGGCCCGAGACCGAGCCGATGGTCGGCTACTTCCTCACCATGCTGCCGCTGCGGACCACCGTCGCGCCCGAGCTGACCGTGCGCGAGCTGCTCCAGGCGACCCGCTCCACGATGCTCGGCGCCTTCGACCACCACGACATCCCGTTCGGCACCCTCCTGGACGAGCTCGACCTCGAACGGGACCCCAGCCGCACGCCGATCTACCAGGCGTCCTTCATCCTCGTGGACTTCGTCCACGAGGACCCGCCGCCGATGGCCGGGCTGCGCGTCGAGGAGCTGATGCTTGACAACGCCACCGCCAAGGACGACGTGATGCTCGGGTTCCTCGACGACCCGGCGCTCGCCGCCGACCACTTCCACGGCCTCTTCGAGTACAACACCGACCTCTTCGACGAGTCGACGATGGCCCGGATGGCCCGGCAGGTGCTGCGCGTCCTGGAGCAGATGACGCAGGACGCCGGCCGTAGCGTCGGCGAACTGTCCCTGGTCGACGCCGCCGAGGCGCACACCCTCCTGGTCGAGTGGAACGACACCGCGGTCGAGCGCGAGCCCGGTCTCGCCCTCGACGACCTGGTGCGCCGCCAGGCCGCCGCCACCCCCGACGCGGTCGCCGTCTCCTGCGGCGCCGAGGAGCTGACCTACGCCGAACTGCTCGACCGCAGCGGCCGGTTGGCCGCCCACCTGCAGAGCCGGGGCGTGGCCCCCGAGACCGTCGTCGGCGTCTGCCTGGAACGCTCGGTGGACCTTGTCGTCGCCCTGCTCGGCGTCGCCATGTCGGGCGGTGCCTACCTGCCGCTCGACGCCGGCTATCCGGCGCAGCGGCTCGCGGACATGACCGGGGACGCGGGCGCCGCGTTCCTGCTGACCCGCTCCGGGCTGCTCGACGCGCTCGCGGAATGCCCCGGCGAGCGGGTCTGCCTGGACACCGACGCCGAGGCGATCGCGGGCGCGTCCGCCGAGCCCGCGCGTGCGGCGTCCGGCTTCGGCGAGGACCGGCTCGCGTACGTCATCTACACCTCGGGTTCCACCGGCCGCCCCAAGGGCGTCGAGGTCACCCACCGCAACCTGGTCAACCTGCTGCTCGCGATGGCCCGGGAGACCGGGCTCGGCCCGGGCGACACCCTCGCCGCCGTCACCCCCGTCACCTTCGACATCTCGGGCCTGGAGCTGTACGCCCCGCTGATCAGCGGCGCGCGGGTGCACGTCGTCACCAAGGAGCAGGCCGTCGACGGCCGGCGCCTGGCCGCGCTGCTCGGCGAGATCGGCGCCACCGTCATGCAGGCCACGCCCGCCACCTGGCACCTCCTCGTGGAGGCCGGATGGCAGCGCGACGGCTCGCTGCGCGTGCTCGTGGGCGGCGAGGCACTGCCCCCGTCGCTCGCCGAGCAGCTGGTGGTCGAGCCCGGCCGCACCTGGAACGTGTACGGCCCGACGGAGACCACGATCTGGTCCACCTTCCACCGCCTGGACAGCGGCACCGGGCAGATCTCCATCGGCCGCCCGCTGGACAACACCCAGGTGTACGTCCTCGACGAGCGCCTCGACCCCGTGCCGGTCGGCATGCCCGGCGACCTCTACCTCGGCGGCAGGGGCGTGGCCCGCGGCTACCGCGGCCGCCCCGGACTGACCGCCGAACGCTTCGTGCCCGACCCGTACGGGACGACCCCGGGCGCCCGCCTCTACTTCACCGGCGACAAGGCGCGGCTGCGCGAGGACGGCACCCTCGTCTTCCTCGGCCGTGACGACGGCCAGGTCAAGCTGCGCGGCTTCCGTATCGAACTGGGCGAGATCGAGGCCCGGTTGGAGGAGCACCCGGCGGTGCGCCGCGCGGTCGCCCTGGTCCGTGAGGACCGGCCCGGCGACAAGCGGCTCACCGGCTACGTCGAGAGCGCCGACGAGACGCTCGACGCCGAGCGGCTGCGCGAGCACCTGCGCGGCACGCTCCCCGACTACATGGTCCCGGCCGCGATCGTCCGCCTGGAGACCTTCCCGCTGAACACCAGCGGCAAGATCGACCGGCGCGCGCTGCCCGCCCCGGCGATCGAGCGGGACGCGGCGAACTACGTGGCGCCGCGCGACGCCGTCGAGCTGGAGGTCGCCCACATCTGGGAGGAGGTCCTCGGGGTCTCCCCGATCGGCCTGCACGACCGGTTCTTCGACCTGGGCGGCCACTCCCTGCTCGTGCTGCGCCTGATGGCGGAGATCGAGAAGCGGTTCGGGCAGCAGCTGCCGATGGCCGCGATCTTCCAGGGCGCCACCGTCGACCGCTTCGCCCGGATGCTGCGCGAAGGCTACCGGGCCGAGACCGGGGTCCACCTGGTGGAGCTCGGCTCCGGCACGGGCACCGGCTCCCCGGTGTTCTTCGCCCACCCGGCCGGCAGCGAGGTCGTCTGCTACCTGCCGTTCGCCGAACTCGTCGAGCCCGCGGGCCGGCCGCTGTACGCGCTCGCCTGTCCGCCGCCGGTCGACGGGAAGCTGCCGTTCGACGGCTTCGGCGACCGCGCCGCCCAGTTCGCCGCCCTGATCCGCGAGACGCAGCCCGAGGGCCCGTACACGCTGGCCGGCTGGTGCTACGGCGGCGCCAACGCCTTCGCCGTGGCGAGCGAGCTGGAGAAGGACGGCTCCGAGGTGTCCGTCGTCATGATGGACGCGCACGCGCCCGCCGTGGTCGAGCCCGGCTCGGAGCCCGACCCGGCCGAGATCGTCGAGGCGATCGCCGCCAACCTCCAGTGGGACTACGGCGACCGGCTCAAGCCCCTCGCCGAACTCCGGACCATGGACACGGACGGGCATCTCGACTACCTGCTCGACATCGCCCGCTCCTCCGGCTACGTACCGCCGGACGCCGGCCGCGAGCAGATCCGGGACATCCACACCCTGTGGGTCGCCAACCTGCGCCTGATGTGGAACTTCCGGCCCGCGCCCGTCAAGGGCAGAGTCACGCTGATCCGCGCCGCCGAGGAGACCTGGGACCTGGCGTCCTCCTGGCGGGAGCTGACCGGACAGTCCTTCGACGTCCGCACGGTCGCCGGAAACCACTACACGATGATGCGCCACCCCCACATCGAGGGCGTCGCCGCCGTGCTCAACGACGTACTGAACACCGGCACGCCCGGTGACGGAGGCGACCATGCTTGAGCTCCTGAAGGACCGCACCTACATCCGGTACTGGCTGGCCGTCGTCGCCTCCTTCCTCGGTGACGCCATCACGAAGATCACCCTGATCTACGTCGTGGCCACCGAGACCGACGACCCGGTCCTGTACGTGTCGCTGGTCGTCATCGCGCAGCTGCTGCCGTTCGGGCTGCTCGGCGCCTTCGTGGGCCCGCTCGCCGACCGGCTGCCGGCCCGGCTCCTCATGGTCGGCTCCGACCTGGTCCGGATCGTCCTCGTCCTCGCGATGATCGTCGTACGGGACTCCCCGCTGCTCCTGCTGGTGCTGATCCTGCTCAGCGGCATCGCCAAGGCCTTCTTCGAGACGGCCCGCATCACGGCGATCCCACTGATCGTGCGCGGGCACAGCATCCCGACGGCCGTCGCCCTCTTCCAGTCCACCAACCACACCCTGAACCTGATCGGCCCGGCGCTCGGCGGCCTGCTCATCGCCTTCGGCAGCGTCACCGTCGTCTTCGTCCTCGACGCGGCGACGTTCGCGATCTCCGCCGTCCTCCTCGCCAGCATGGCCGTGCTCCGGGAGGTGCCCGTGAAGGGCGCCGACAGCGGGCGCGAGGGGTACTGGCGGCAACTGCGCACCGGCGTCTCCGGGGTCCTCGCCGTACCGTCGCTGAAGTTCCTGGCCATCGTCATGGTCCCGGTGATGCTGGTCCTCGGCCTCTTCACCACCAACCTCAACTCCCAGCTCCTCAACGTCTTCGAGCTGCCCGCCACCAGCTTCGGCCTCGCGCAGGCCGGGTTCGGCGCGGGCAGCGTCATCGGCGCCCTGACCGGTCCGGCGCTGGTCCGCCGGTTCTCCGACCGGAAGCTGCTCATCGGCTCGATCGTGCTGTTCGGCGCCTCCCTGCTGCTGCTCGCCCCCACCGGGGCGGTCTGGGACGCCACCGACAGGAACGCGCTCGGCCTGGGCGTCGTCCTGGCGTGGTGCGTGCTCGCGGGCCTCGGCTCCGGCCTCTTCCAGGTGCCGGTCGCCAACACGCTGCTCAGCGACCTCCCCGAGGAGCTGCGCGGCCGGGGCGTCGGCCTGCTCAACGCCCTGATGGTCAACTTCACCGTCGTCGGCGTCGTGGTCGGCGGCCTGCTCGCCGGGCTCGTCGGCATCGCGGGCTCGATCGTCTGGGCCGGTGGCGTCCTGGTGGTCGCCGCACTGGTCCTGCTGGTCCCGCGAGGGCGCGGCCGCTCGGGCGCCACGGCCGGCACGCCGGAACCGGAGGCGGTCGCGTGAACGGCAGACACCTTCCCCTGAGCCCCGCCCAGCGGCGGCTCTGGGCCCTGGGCCGGCTCCGGCCCGGCGACCCGTTCTTCACCATCCCCTTCGCCGTCACCGTCGAAGGCCCCCTGGACGTGGCCGCTCTGGGGCGCGCCCTGGACGCCCTCGTCGCCCGGCACGACGCGCTGCGGGTACGGATCGTGCGCGGCCCGGACGGAGAGCCGGTGCAGGAGATCGGCGCACCGCCGGCGCTGGACCTCGACCGCGTCGAGGTGACGGAGGAGGAGGCGGCCGCCACGGCCGAGGCCTTCGCCGCCACCCCCTTCGACCTCGACGGCGGACCGCTGCTGCGGACGCGGCTGCTGCGCCTCGGCCCGGAGCGGCACCAGCTGCTCGTCGGCGTCCACCACATCGTCTTCGACGGCGCCTCGCTGGAGCTGTTCACCTCCGAACTCACGGCGTTGTACGGCGCGTTCGCGCGGTCCCAGGAAGACCCGCTGCCGCCCCGCGCCGTCGGGTACGGGGAGTTCCTCGCCCGGCGAGCCGCCGAGGACGAGCAGGCCCGCGCCGAGCGCCTGGCGTACTGGACGAAGCGCCTCGCCGGCGCCCCGGACCTGATCGAACTGCCCCTCGCCGGGCCGCGCACGGCCCGCGCCGGACACCAGGGCGGTCGCGTCACCGCGCACATACCCGCCTCCGTGGTCGAGCCGCTGCGTCAGCTCGCCCGGACCCGGCGCGCCAGCCTCTTCATGGTCCTGAAGGCCGCCGTCGACGTGGTGCTCAGCCAGTACGGCTCCACCGACGTGCTGACCGGCATGGCCCTCTCCGGCCGTGACACCACCGAGAGCGCCGGTGTCGTCGGCTACCTCACCCGGCCCGTGGTGCTGCGCGCGGACCTGTCCGACGACGCCGAGTTCACCGACCTCGTCGGCCGGGTGCGCGGCGACCTCCTCGACGCCCTGGACCACCCCGACCTGCTCGTCGACGAGGTCATGGACGAGCTCGGCCTCGCCCGCGATCCCAGCTACCACCCGCTGTACCAGGTCATGTACACGCACTCCCCGGCCGCGCCCGTGCACGAGGCGGCCGGCGTCCGGATCGGCGCCGCCGAGCTGCGGCTGCCGACCATGAAGACCGACCTGGCGATCGACACGATCGAGACCGAGGACGGCCTCCTCGCCCTCGCCGACTTCCGCCTCGACCTCTTCGAACCCGCCAGCGTCGAGCTGCTCCTGGCCCGGCTGCGCACCGTCCTGGAGCGGATCGGCGCCGACCCGCGCGCCCGGGTCTCCGCGCTGCTGCGCACCGAGGCCCCGGCGGCCCCGGAGGCGTCCGAGGACGACAGCTGCCTGCACGACCTGGTGGCCGAGCAGATCGCCCGTACCCCCGACGCCGTCGCCGTGACCGCCGGGGCGCGCGGCTGGACGTACCGCGAACTCGACCAGGCCGCCGAGCGGGTGGCCGCGGCCCTGCGGGCGCGCGGGACCGCTCCGGAGACCCCGGTCGGGGTCTGCGTGGCGCCGTCCTTCGCGCTGGCCGCCGCCCAGCTGGGCGTGGTCAGGGCGGGCGGGGTGTGCGTCCCGCTCGACCCGGCGCTGCCCGCGTTCCTGCTGCGGCTCGCCGTGGACGACGCGGGTCTGCGGACGGTCCTCGCGGACGCGTTCTCCGGTGCGCTGTTCGACCAGACCCGGGTGGACGTCCTGGACGCCGAGGAGCCGGACGGCGGCGAGAGCGCGCCGTCCCCCGTACGGGTACAGGCCGGCAACGCCGCCTGGATCCTGCGGACGTCGGGAACCACGGGAGAGCCGCGCGCCGTCGTCGCCGAGCACCGCAACCTGGTGTCCCGGCTGCGCTGGGCCCACCGGGAACTGCCCGCGGACGCGCTGGACGCGGTGACCCTGCTCGCCCCGCCCGACTCGCCGGCCGCCTTCCTGGAGCTGTTCGGCCCGCTGACCGGCGGCGGCCGGGCGGTCGTCCCGACCGGCCGCGACGAGGCGACCGTCCTCGCCACACCCGGCGAGCTGGACGGGCTCCTCACGGGCGGCCGCCCCACCACCGTCCTGACCCACGGCGAGCCCCTCTTCCCGAGGGCGCTCGACGCCGCGCGGACGGCAGGGGTCGACGTCCACCAGCTGTACGCCACCGCCGAGACCGCCGGCCCCGTGCTCGCGGGGCGCGCGGAGGCCGGGGACGCGGCGGGCTTCGGCCCCGTGCCCCTGGGCCTCCCCGCCGGGGCCACCGCGTACGTCCTCGACCGGTTCGGCGCGCCCGCCGTGCCCGGCGCCCTGGGCGAGCTGTACATCGGCGGCCCGGCCGTCACCCGGGGGTACCTGGACCGGCCGAGCCGTACCGCCGAGCGCTACCTGCCCGACCCGTTCGCCGCCGAGCCGGGCGCCCGGATGTACGCCACCGGTGACCTGGCGCGGCAGACCACCGACGGGCGCTTCGTCCTCGCCGGGCGGGCCACCGACCGCGTCCGGTCGCGGGGCGTGCCGGTCGCCGCCGTCGACGTCGAGGCCGCGCTGCTGGCCCACCCCGACGTCGTGCGCGCCCAGGTCCTCGTGGACCGGGCGGACGGCACCCTGGGCGCGGGCGTCGCCGCGCGGTCCGGCAGCGGTCTGACCGCCGACGCGCTCCGCACCCACCTGCGCGACCTGGCCCCCGGGTTCCTGATGCCCGCCCGGCTGCACGTCGTGGACGCCCTTCCGCTGCTGCCCACCGGCCGCCCCGACCGGGAGCGGACCGCCACGCTGCTCGCCGAGGCCGCCGAGCGGGCCCGCCGTACGGCCCAGGAGGGCGAGGCGCGTCCCGTCAGCGACACCGAGCGGACCGTGGCCGCCGCCTGGGAACACGTCCTCGGGCGGGCCGTCGGCCCGGCCGAGAACTTCTTCGACGTCGGCGGCAACTCCCTTCTCCTGATCCGGCTCCGCGACCGGCTCCACGCCGATCTGGGCCGTGACGTCGACGTGGTGGACCTGTTCCGCCACTCCACCGTCCGCGCCATGGCCGCCTTCTTCGGGGCCCGGATCCCGCACCAGCCGACCGCGGCCTCCGCGGCGGACTCCACGTCCGCCTCCGACTCCGCGCCCGCCTCCGCCAAGGAGCGCGCCCACGACAGGGCGCAGGCCCGCGCCGAGGCCATGCGCGCCCGCGGCCGCACCCGCCCGACCAGCACACCGACAGCGAGGAACCGATGAACCAGCGGCAACCACGCACGCTCTACCAGCTGTTCGAGGAGTCGGCGCTGCGCCACCCGGACCTTCCCGCGCTGGAGATCGGCGACGAGGTCCTCACGTACGGCGAACTGCGCGCCCTCGCCCTCACCCTCGCCGACCGCATCGCCCGCAAGCACGGCTCGCTGCCCACCCGCGTGGCCCTGGCGGCGAACCGTTCCGTCGCCGCGTACGCCGGCTACCTGGCGGTCCAGCGGCTCGGCGCGTGCATCGTCCCGCTGAACCCCGACTACCCCGAGCAGCGCAACCTCGACATCGCCCAGCGGGCCGGGGTCGAGGTGGCCCTGGTGGCGGGCAGGACCGCCGGGCTGTTCGCGCGGCTGCCCGAGCGGCACCGGCCGACCGTCCTCGAACTCGACGAGGCGGAGCGGGCGGACACCGCCCAGGTGGACGTGGTGGAGCAGGGCCTGCCGCCCGTGCCCACGGACGTCGACCGCGAGGCGTACCTGCTGTTCACCTCCGGCTCGACCGGCCGGCCCAAGGGGGTGCCGATCCGGCACCGGAACGCGGCGGCGTACCTCGCGCACACCATCGCGCGGTACGAGGTCGCGCCGGGCGCCCGGCTCACCCAGACCTTCGGCCTGACCTTCGACGCGCACCTTTTCGACCTGTTCGGGACCTGGGGCGGCGGCGCGACGATGGTGGTGCCGCTCGCCGCCGACCTGTTCCGGCCCGTCGACTTCATCGTGGAGCGCCGGCTCACCCACTGGTTCTCGGTGCCGTCCGTGGTCCGTGAGGCGCAGCGGCTCGGCAACCTGCCGCTGGGCCGCGCGGTCACCCTCAAGCACAGCATGTTCGGTGCCGAGCCGGTCACCGCGCAGCACGCGGAGCTGTGGCGGGCGGTCGCCCCGCACGCGCGGATCCACAACGTGTACGGGCCCACCGAGCTGACGGTCTGCTGCACCAACCACGGCCTGGACGGCGACAGCGCGGACTGGCCGGTGTTCTCCAACGGCACCGTCCCGATCGGCGTCGCGTTCCCGGAGATGGACCTCGTGCTGCTCGACGAGGACGGTCTTGCCGCCGACGAGGGCGAGCTGTGCGTGCGCGGACCGCAGCGCTTCGACGGCTACCTCGACCCGCGCGAGAACGCCGGCCGGTTCCTCTCGTACGAGGAGGGCGGCGGCCCGGCCGCCGTCTACGACGGCACCACGGAGCTGACCGACCGCCACTGGTACCGCACCGGCGACCGGGTCCGCCGCGAGAACGGCCTCCTCGTGCACTGCGGCCGGCTCGACCAGCAGGTCAAGGTGCGGGGCTTCCGCGTCGAACTGGGCGAGGTCGAGGCGGCGGTGCACCGGCACCCGTACGTCATCGACGCCGCCGTGCTCGCGCTGCCGGGCGCGGACGGAGAGACGGAACTGGTCGCGGCCTACGCGGGCCGCGAGGTGGAGCCCGCGCGGTTCGACGCGTGGCTGCGCGAGGCGCTGCCGCTGCACATGGTTCCCGGCACGCTCACGCACCTGCCCGACGGGCTCCCGCTCAACGACAACGGCAAGACGGACCGCAAGGCACTGGCGCGGATCCTCGGCACCTCGGAGGGGTCATGACCGACGCGCTGGAGTACCGGCGTACCGAACTGGCGGGCCTGGAACCGCTGGAGCTGCCCACGGACCGGCCGCGTACCGCGGTACGGACGGCCGGCACGGCCCAGGTCGACCGGCCGGTCCCGGACGGCACCACCCAGGCGCTGCGCAAGGCCGCCGCCGAGTACGGCACCGGCCTGCCGGCCGTCCTGCTGGCCGCCTACCAGGTGCTGCTCGGCCGGTGGTCCCGGACACGAGACCTCGGGGTCGGCGTACCGGACGAGTCCGGCGCGTTCGCGGTCGTCCGCGCGTCCCTGACCGGCGACCCCACCTTCGCCGCCCTGGCGGCGGCGGCGGACGCGGCCCTCACGCGCGGCCGGGACGCGGCGCAGCCCCTCGCCCGACCGGCCTCCGAGCCGGCCCCCGGCTCGGACACGAGCCGCCACCCGCTGGCGCAGGCGTTCTTCGGTGAGCCCGCCGAGGTCTCCGGCGGGTGCCCGCCGGACCTGGTCCTCGGGTACGAGGACGGGGACGGGCGGCTCGTCCTCCGCGTCGGGTACGCCACCGACCTGTTCGACGCGGCGAGCGCCGAGCGGTTCGCGGGGAACTACCTCACGCTGCTCACCACGATCGCCGACGCCCCGGACACCACGCTGAGCGGCCTCGACCCGCTGACCGCCGCCGAGCGCGAGCTGCTGGTGGACGACTGGGGCGTCGGCCGGTCCGGCGCCCCCATGGGGCCCGGTGTGGCCGAGCTGGTCGCCGAGCAGGCGCGCCGGACGCCGGACGCCGTCGCGGTCGTCTTCGGCGCGGAGGAGGTCACGTACGGGGAGCTCGACGCCCGCGCCGACCGGCTCGCGCACCACCTGCGCGGCCTCGGCGCCGGCCCCGACGTGCCCGTCGGCGTCTGTCTGGAGCGCGGCCCCGAGCTGATCGTGGCGCTGCTCGCGGTCCTCAGGTCGGGCGCCGCGTACGTACCGCTCGATCCGCAACACCCCGTGGACCGCCTGCGGTTCGTCCTCCAGGACACGGCCGCGCCGGTCGTCGTCACCCAGGAGTCGCTGCGGGAGCGGCTGTCCGGCCCGCGCACCCTCGTCGCCGTCGACACCGACCGCGAGGCGATCGCCGCGGCGGGAGCCGCGGGAGAGGCCGCGGGAGCCGTCGCCCCCGAGGCCCACGCGACACCCGAGCACCTCGCGTACGTCCTCTACACCTCCGGCTCCACCGGCACGCCCAAGGGCGTCGCCGTCACCCGGGGCGGCTTCCTCACCCTGCTCGCCGGGATGCGGGAGACCTTTCCCGCGCCGGCCTGCGAGCGGGTGCTCTTCACCACCTCCGCGACGTTCGACATCGCGGGCGTGGAGGTCTTCCTGCCGCTGATCACCGGCGGCCGGATCATCGGGGCGACCCAGGACCAGATCCACACCCCGCACGCCCTCGTGGAGCTGATCGACCGGCACGCCGTCACCCTCGTCCAGGCCACCCCGTCCGCCCTGCGGCCGCTCCTGGACGCCCTCGGCGACCGGCCGCGCGCCCTGGAGATCTTCGCCGCGGGTGAGGCGCTTCCGGCCGAGCTGGCCGCGCGGATGCTCCGCGTCGCCACCCGCGTCCTCAACGGCTACGGCCCGACGGAGACCACCGTCTACGCCTCCGTCGCCGAGATCACGGACACCACCGGGGTGATCCCCATCGGCCGCCCGACCGCCGGCACGCGGCTGTACGTCGTCGACGACACGGACCGCCCGGTCCCCGTCGGCGTACCCGGCGAACTCCTCGTCGGCGGCGCGGGCGTGGCCCGGGGCTACCTGGGGCGCGAGGACCTGACCGCCGAGCGGTTCGGCGCGAACCCCTTCGCCGAGGGCCGGGTCTACCGCACCGGCGACCTGGTGCGCTGGCTGCCCGGTGGCGAACTGGAGTTCCTCGGCCGCCTCGACCACCAGGTCAAGGTGCGCGGCTTCCGCATCGAACTCGGGGAGATCGAGGCCGCGTTGCTGGCCCACGCCGATGTCGAGGCGTGCGTCGTCACCGTCCGCGAGGACGTCCCCGGTGCCGCCCCCGGCGAGAAGGCGCTCGTGGCGTACGTCGTCCCCGCGCCCGGCGCGACCCCCGGCATCGGGGCGCTGCGCGACTGGGGCGGGCGGACCCTGCCCGGCTACATGGTGCCCGGCGCGTACGTCTTCCTCGACCGGCTGCCGCTGACCACCAGCGGCAAGACCGACCGTACGGCGCTCCCCGCGCCCGACGGCGAACGCACCGGCCTGGAGGCCGAGTTCGTGGCGCCGCGCACCCCCGCCGAGCGGGCGGTGGCCCGGGTGTTCGCCGAGGCGCTCTGGGCCGACGAGGTCGGCGCGCACGACGACTTCTTCGACCTGGGCGGCGACTCGCTGACCGCCACCCGGGTGGCGCTGAAGCTCCAGGAGGAGTTCGGCCTGGAGATCCCCGTACGGGCCCTGTTCACCCATTCCACCGTCGAGTCGCTGGCGCGGGCGCTGACCGCCGCGCGCCGCGCCGGCGCCTTCCCGGCCGGAGGCTGACCATGACCGGTACCGGTACGACGGGCACGCCCGTCCTCCTTGTCGTCTACGACGCCGGGAGCCTCGCCCCCACCCGTCTCGCCGAGGCGGCTCAAGGGGTGGGCTGCGCGCTCGTGTTCGTCACGGCCGACACCGCGCACGCGCAGGAGATGATCCCCACCCTGGAGATGGTCGGCACCGTCGTGAACACCGCGGGCCGCACCGAGACGGAGACCGTGGAGACGCTGCGGGCGCTCGGCCCGGCGGGCATCATCACGTTCAGCGAGTTCCAGATCGCGCCCACCGTCCGGCTCGCCGAGGCCCTCGGGCTGCGCTACCACCGCCCCGCCGATGTCGAGGCGATCACGCACAAGGACCTCCAGCGGGAGCGGTTCGCGCAGGCCGGCGTCGACAGCGTGCGCTTCCGGACACTCACCGGGCCGGAGCAGACCGACGAGGCGATCGCCCATGTCGGACTCCCCGCGATCATCAAGCCGGTGATCGGCGCGTCCAGCCGCAACACCGTGTCCGTCACCACCCCCGAGGAGTGCCGGGCGGTCATAGCCGGGATCTTCGCCGGCACCGACGGCGGGCCGGCCGAGACGGCCGTGATGCTGGAGGAGCTGCTCGTCGGGCGGCCGACCCCGGCGCCCTGGGGCGACTACATCGCGGTGGACTGCGTCGCCGACGGCGACGACGTCCGGCCGGTCTTCGTCACCAGCAAGTTCGCGCTGGCGGAACCGTTCCGCGAGCGCGGCGGCTACGGCGGTTTCTCCGTCGTGCCCGAGGACGAGGAGCGCGCGGTCCGCGACCTGGCGTGCGCCGCGGTGCGGGCCCTGAACATCCACGGCGTCGCCGACGTCGAGATCAAGCTGACCGAGGCCGGCCCCCGGGTCATCGAGGTCAACGGCAGGCTCGGCGCCTGGGTCGACGACCTCGCCGTCCGCTCCGGCACCTCCGACCCGGCGCGCGTCGCCGTCGCGGCGGCCCTCGGCCTCCCGTACGAGACGCCGGAGGTCAAGAGGGGCGGGCCGATCGCCTTCCACTACCTGACCGTTCCGCCGGTCGGGGCCCGCCGGGTGCGCGCCATCCGCAACGTCTCCGCGCTGCGCCGCCTCGCGCACGTCGACCGGGTCGTCGTGCTCGCCGAGCCGGGCGCCGACGTGGACTGGCGGATCGGCGCGCGCGGCAACACGGCGGCCGTCATCGGCTCCGCCGCCACCCATGAGGAACTGGCCGCGACCGTCGCCGCCATCGAGAGCGTGGACTGGATCGACTATGAGTGACCGCACCGGACCTCCCACCGGAACCCGAACCGGCCGCCCCTTCGCGGTGTTCGACCTGGACGGCGTCCTGGTCGACACCCAGGACGCCGAGAACGGCGGGCTCGCGTACGTCGGCGAGCTGATGGGCCTGCGCCTGGACAAGGAGCAGCGCGACGAGCTGTTCTCCGGCAAGAAGATGCAGGAGTGCCTCGACCTGATGGCGGATCTCACCGGGACCCCTCCGCCACGGGACGCCATGGCGATCGCCCGCGCCAAGTGCGAGGAGCTGATCGGCGACCGGATCGAGCCCATCGACGGCGTCGCGTACGCCCTGGAGCAGCTCGCCGCCACCCTCGGCGACCGGATGTGCGTGGCCTCCAACAGCCCGCTCGCCATCATGGAGAGCCGCCTGCGCAAGGCGGGGATCCTGCGTCACTTCGAGGGCCGGCTCTTCTCCGCGTACGACATCGACGCCTGGAAGCCCGACCCGAAGCTGTTCCTGTGGGCGGCCGAGCAGTGCGGCGTCGCACCCGACGCGTGCGTGGTGATCGAGGACAGCCCGGTCGGCGTCGACGCCGCGCTGGGGGCCGGGATGCGGGTGCTGCAGTACACCGCCGACCCGGCCACCGGGCCGCACCGCGAGGGCGCCGTCACCTTCCCGTCCATGCGCCTGCTGCCCCGACTCGTCCTCGAAGCCCACCTCATGGCGCCCGTCGCGCCCTCCCTCGCCGCTGCCGCACACCTCGGAGGCACCTCATGAACGACGTCCGCGTGAACGACACCCGCGTGAACGGCGCCCGCAGAATCATGGTCCTCGGCTCCGGCGACATCGGCCGCCGCGTCTTCCACGAGCTGGCGCACAGCCCGAACGAGCGCCACGTCCAGCTCGTCGGCCGCGACGAGGAGACCACCCTGCGCGCCGCCAACCTGACGCGCTTCTGCAGCGTCCAGCGCGGCCACACCACCACCGTCAGCCACGCGCAGACGGACGTCACGGACGTGGCCCGCACCGCCGAGCGGATAGCCGCCTTCGCACCCGACATCATCTTCCTGGCCGTCAGCTACCAGGCCTGGTGGGTCATCTCCACCCTGGAGCAGGCCGCCTTCCAGCGGGTGTACCGCGCCAACTTCGGCCCCTGGCTGCCGATGCACCTCGTGCCGGTGATGAAGGCCATGGAGGCGGTCCGGCTCTCCGGCAGCCACGCCCTCGTCGTCAACGCCGCCTTCCCCGACGCCGTCCACCCCGCGCTCGCCGCGATCGGCCTCTCGCCCGACATCGGCATCGGCAACGTCGCCAACAACGTCCCCGGCATCACGTCGGTGGCCGCCGACGAGCTGGGCCGCTCCACCGCCGACGTCGAGGTGCGCCTGGTCGCGCACCACTACGTCTCCCACCGCCTCTCCCGTACGGGCAACAGCGGCCCGGCGGCCATGGGCCTCGGCATCCGCGTCGACGGCCGGGACGTCACCGGCGAGCTGGACGTGGCGGCGCTCCTGAACCGCCTGCCCGCCGAGTACCGCCGCACCGGCGGCCTGCCCGGCCAGACGATGACCGCGTCCTCCGCCCTGAGCGTTCTGGAGCCGCTGGCCGACGAGCGCGACGCGCTGGTCCACGCGCCGGGCGCGGACGGGGCGCTCGGCGGCTACCCGGTGGCCATCGAGAACGGCAAGTTCCGGGCCGTTCTGCCGGACGGCATGACCCCGGAGGAGGCGCACGCCATCAACGTCTCCGGTCAGGTGCAGGACGGCATCAGCGAGATCCGCCCGGACGGCACCGTCGTCTTCGAGCCGTCGGCGATGGCGATCCTCTCGGAGGAGATCGGCTACGACTGCCCCGAGATGAAGCTGTCGGAGGCCGAGGGCCGCGCCCAGGAGATCGCCGAGCGTTTCGCCGCGTACCGCGATCGCACCGCGCGGTGACTCCGGCCCCTTCGCGGGGGTCGGCCGTCGGGCCGGCGCGCGTGTGGCAGTGGCGGGTCTCCGGGCACCTCACGGAGGCCGCCCGCCACGCGTCGGTCCTGGACGCCGCCGAACACGCCAGGCTCGCCGCCCTCCACACGGCGGCGGACCGCGACCGCTACCTCGTCGCCCATGTGTCGCTCCGCCGCATCCTCGGCGAGCGGCTCGACGTGGCGCCCGCGGCGGTCCGGATCGTCCGCCTGCCCTGCACGGACTGCGGCGGACCGCACGGCCGCCCCGTCGTCGCGGGCGACACCGGCGTGCACTTCTCGCTGTCCCACGCCGGTGACCTCGTGGCCGTCGCCGTGGCGGACGTCGCGGTCGGCGTCGACGTCGAGGAGGTGCCGCCGCCGGACGTCGTCGCGGCGACAGCGCCGACGGCGCTGCACCCCGAGGAGCTCCGCGAACTGGCCGCACTCCCCGAGGCCGCCCGCCCGGCCGCGTTCGCGCGCTGCTGGACCCGTAAGGAGGCCTACCTGAAGGCCACGGGCACCGGCCTCAACACACCGCCGGCCACGGTGCGCGTCGGCACCGGACACCGGCCCGTCGTCCTCCCCGGCCGGCACCAGGCCGACGTACCGACGCTGCCGGGGTACGCGGCGGCGGTGGCCACCCACGAAGACACACCCGAGCACGGCCGATCCGGGGAGGACGCACCCAGGGACGGCACACCCGAGCACGATCGAAAGGGACGACGATGAGGCTGCTGCTGCTCGGCGGAACGGACTTCGTGGGCCGCGCGGTCGCCGAGGCCGCGCGCGACCGGGGCTGGGACGTGACCGTGTTCCACCGGGGCGAGCACCCGGCCCCGCCGGGCGTCCAGGTCCTGCGGGGCGACCGCACCGCTCAGGACGGCCTCGGCGCGCTCGCCGAGGGGGAGTGGGACGCGGTCGTCGACACCTGGTCGGGCGCGCCGCGCACGGTCCGCGACACGGCCCGTCTGCTGGCCGACCGCGTCGGGCGCCACGCCTTCGTCTCCAGCCGCTCGGTGTACGCGTGGCCCGCACCCGCCGGACTCGACGAGTTCGGGCCGACGGCCGAGGGCGACCCGGACGCCGACGCCACGGACTTCGCGGCCGACAAGAGGGGCGCCGAGTTGGCGGTCGTCCGCGAACTCGGCGCCGAACGCGCGCTGCTGGTCCGCCCCGGCCTGATCCTGGGCCCGCGCGAGAACGCCGGCCGCCTGCTGTGGTGGCTGGCCCGGATCAGCCGGGGAGGCGTCGTCCCCGCGCCGGGCCCGCGCGACACCCCGCTCCAGTACGTCGACGCGCGCGACCTCGCGACGTGGCTCCTCGACGCCCTCGACAAGGGACTGCACGGCCCGTACAACCTGGTCTCCGAGCCGGGCCACACCACCATCGGCGAACTCCTCGACCTCTGCGTCCGCGTCACCGGCTCCGGCGCCCGCCTGCACTGGACCACCCCGGAGGCGATCGAGGCGGCCGGCGTCTCGCCCTGGACCGACCTCCCCATCTGGGCGCCTGTCGGTACGGACTTCCACGCGGCGGTCCACGCGGGCGACGTCACGCGCGCCCTCGCGACGGGCCTCGCCTGCCGCCCCGCCGAGGAGACCGTCGCCGACACCTGGGCCTGGCAACAGGGCGTACCAGCGGGCGAGCTGAGCACGGCCGACGGGCTGAGCGAGGACGCGGAGAAGAAGCTGCTGGCGGCCGGGAGCGAGGCCTAGGGGCCGTTCCGACAGGTGGGCGGCGGTGGCAAAGCGCGGCCGGAGAACGTAGAAAACCTGGAACGATGGCCCGCACGATCACGCCACCACCCCCGAAGAGGACGACACGATGAGCACCGCCTCCGAACGGATACCCGCCGCGGACGAACTGGCCGTGACCGAGCGGACCCGGCTGCGCCGGATGCGCCACAAGGGCAGCCACCGGCGGGCCGATCTGGAGGCGGTGCTCGCCGCCGGGTTCCTCTGCCACCTCGGCGTCACCGTCGACGGCACCCCGATGGTGGTGCCCACCGTGTACGGCACCGAGGGGGACTGCCTCTACCTCCACGGCTCCGTCGCCAGCCGCAGCCTGGTCCAGGCGCCCGACGCCACCGTCTGCGTCACCGTGACGCACGTCGACGGACTGGTTCTCGCCCGGTCCGTCTTCGAGCACGGAGTCAACTACCGGTGCGCGATGATCTACGGCGTTCCGCGCGAGGTGACCGACCCGGAGGAGAAGCTGCGCGGGCTGCGGGCGCTCACCGAGCAGAGCACGCCGGGCCAGTGGGAGTACGCCCGGCAGCCCAGCCGGAAGGAGCTGGCGGCGACCTCGCTGCTCGCCCTCGACCTCACCGAGGCGTCGGTGAAGATCGCCTCGGGCCCGCCGGACGACGGCGACAGCCCCGACGCGGAACTGGGTCTGTGGGCCGGGGTCCTCCCGCTCGTCACGACCTTCGGCACCCCCGTCCCCGACCCGGTCCTCCCGGAGGGCATCGCACCACCGGCGCACATCGCCGACCGCGCGGGCGGCCAGGTCGGCTGAAGCCTGCCTTCCCGACGCTCACCTACGCCAGAACAGGTGGTGCGTGACGCCGCTCGGGCTGGGCACCACCTCCAGGTGGAACCGGTCGAGGAGCTCGTCGGGCGACTCCCACAGCTGTGCGCCCGACCCGATCTCCATGTCGCAGACCGCCACGTGCAGGGTGTCCACGAGGCCGGCGTCGAGGAACTCCCGGACGGTGGTGGCCCCGCCGCCGAGCCGGACGTCCTTGCCCTCCGCGGCCTCCCGTGCCCGCGCGAGGACCGTGGCCGGGTCGGCGTCCACGAAGTGGAACGTGGTGTCGGAGAGCGAGAACGACGGACGCGGGTGGTGGGTCATCACGAACACCGGGGTGTGGAACGGCGGTTCGTCACCCCACCACCCACGCCACTCCAGGTCCTTCCAGGGCCCGCGCTGCGGACCGAACTTGTTCCGGCCCATGATCTCCGCGCCGATGTTGCGGGCGAAGTCCCGCGTGAAGTAGTCGTCGATTCCGCGGCTGCCGCCGTGGTCGGTGCGCATCGGCCAGCTCGCCGTGGCACCGGCCCAGGAGAACATGCTCCCGGGATCGGCGTGGCCGAAGGGCCTCTCGAGGCTCTGGTTCTCGCCGGCGCCGAAACCGTCGCGCGAGACGGTGAAGTTCATGACTCTGAGCAGCTGTTCCACGGGTCTCCTCCTGAGGCTGTCCGAAGGGCAGACCGCCCGTCCCGGCAGAACTCATCGCCGGCCACCGCCACCGGCACCCGCACCGCCCGGCGTGCGGGAGGGATGACCGCACGGCCAGTGGCCGAGCGGCGGCCCGTCAGTCGGCCAGGACGTCGATCTCCAGGCGGCCCAGGTGGTCCGGGTCCATCAGGACGTCCACGGCCGTGACGCGGCCGTCGATCACCGTGAAGGCGATCACCGACCGCACGTGGCCCTCCGGCTCACCTTCCGTGCCGCTCACCAGGCCGGCCGCGCCGTCCACCAGCGCCGGACGGGCCGTAAGGGCCCGCTCGGCGAGGCGCTCCGCGACCGCCCCGACGCCGTGGGCGGGCGTCGCCCCGGCCCGTACCGCCTCCGCGTCCGCCCGCAGGAGCACATCGTGGTCGAGGAGCGCGCGCAGCGCGAAGGGGTCCCCGTCCCGCACGGCGGCCAGCACCTGGCCGACGACCTCGCGCTGGCGCGGCAGGTCCGGCTCCGGCATCTCCTCCGCGTCCCGCACCCGCGTGCCCGCCCGGCTCACGAGCTGCCGGGTGGCCGCGGGCGCGCGCTCCACGACCTGCGCGATCCGGTCGACCGGCACGGCGAACATGTCGTGCAGCACGAACGCCACCCGCTCGGCGGGCGTCAGCGTGTCCAGGGCGGCGAACTCACGGGGCTCGTCCGCGGCCCACGGATCCCAGGGGTCGCTGCGCCGCGCCTCACGCGCCCGGAGCATCCGCAGACAGACAGCCGCGACCTCGACATCGGCATCGAGGTCGGCGCCCGTGCGGGCCTCCCGTACGGCCGCCTCCGCCCCGGCGGAGGAACCCAGCAGCCGGTACGCGATCGCCCGCGACCGCGACACCTGCTCCTCCTCGGTCAGGGACGACGCGCGATCGTCATGCCCCACCGCGTGCTCGGCCACCTGTCGGCCCCTGCCTCCTCAGCCACCCCACCTCAGTCGCCGTGGCCCGGCCCGCCGCTGCCGAAGCCGCCGCTGGAGATCCCGCCCCACTTGCGCTTCTCCTCGCTGGGCGGTTCGGGCGAGGTCTCCGTGCCCGACGTGCCGCCGTTCTTCAGCTCGTACGGCATGAGGCGGTGCTCACCGTCGGTGCGTGGCATCTCCGCCGGCCGGCGGTACTCGGACGTCTCGCCCGGCAGACCGCCCTCGGGCCGATGCGGCTGCTCCTCGGGATCGGGCGTCGGGGACTCCTTGTCCCTGATCCTCATCCCCAGCCAGAACGCGCCGATCAGTACGGCGACCACGATCAGGCCGCCGAGAACCTGGGCCAGCCCGGACTGCCAGACACCGGCCGCGGTCGTGACCCCTGCTGAATCCACGAGAAAAACGTTCATGTTCCAGAGATACCCAATCTGAGCAATCTAGGACATTCGAGTTCCCGCGAACTCGTACGAGCCTTGTCCGAAGGTCATGTGAAACATTTCCCGGGGCCCGTCGCGTCATGGGGGTGTAGGGGCGCGCATCGCGACGGAGGGGAGGGGCATGAGACAGTCCCGCGCGGACGAGTTCCTGGAGTTCGCAGCTGCCAGGACGGGTCATCTGTACCGGTCGGCGTGCCTGCTGACCAGCGGAGACACCCATCTCGCCGAGGACCTGGTGCAGGAGACGCTGGGCCGGATGTACGCCCTGTGGGGACGCGTGCACCGGATCGGCAACCCGGCCGGGTACGCGCAGACCGTCCTGGTCCGTACGTTCCTCAGCCACCGGCGGCGACGCTCCGCGTCCGAGCGTCCCCTGGGCGAGCTGCCCGACCGGGCCCCGGAGGGCGACGAGGATCCGACGCTGCGGATCGCCCTGCTCGCCGCGCTGGCGGCGCTCGCGCCGAAGGACCGGGCGGTGGTGGTGCTGCGGTACTGGGAGGACCGCAGCGTCGAGGAGACGGCCGACGCGCTCCAGGTGAGCTCGGCGGCGGTCCGTACCCGCTGCACGCGGGCGCTCGGCAAGCTCAGGGAGCGGCTCGGCGGCAGCATCGTCGACTTCGCACGCCGCTGACCAGGCACTTCGCAAGACCTTCGGCGCTCAAAGCTTCCGCATTCTTTCTTTCCTTCACTCATGAACCGGAGACGGTGATTCGGCATGCCTCTGAACGAGGGACACGACGGTTTCGAGGACGAGTTCGGTGAGGCCCTGCGCCGTACCGGTGACGGTTTCGCCGCCGAGGACGGCCGCGAGCTGGTGGCCGGTGGCCTGACCCGCGGCCGGCGCCGCGTGCGGCGCCGCCGCGTGGGCGCGGTGACCGGCGGGGTGGTGGCGTTCGCCGTGGTGGGCGTCGGCGGGGTCTACGCCGGTGGTCTGCTGGGTTCGGGCGGTGGTGGCGAGGCGAGCAAGGGCTCCTCGGTGGCCGCGCCGAAGGCCACGACCACCGCGCCTACGGCGCAGAAGCCCGGGATCGGGCCGTCGACCCTCAAGGTCAAGGACCTGGCGGCCGTCCTCAAGGCGAACACCCCCGCCGGCACGTGGACGATCGAGGGCGAAGGCGGGGTGGGCGAGTCCGTCGGCGGCGTCTACGACGACGGCAAGGGCAAGGCGGCCGTCTCCGTCGGCCTCTTCCGGGCGGGGGAGGGCGGGGAGGCCGGCGCGGACCAGGTGACGTGCCCGGACAAGGTGTACGTGCCGCACGACGCGTGCACCAGCGAGCGGCTGCCGAACGGCGACCGGCTGATGGTCTTCCAGGGGTACGAGTACCCGGACCGGCGCACGGACACGAAGAACTGGCGGGCGGTCCTGCTCACGCGGGACGGCTTCCTGGTCGACGCGAGCGAGTACAACGCGCCCACCGCGAAGGACTCCGCCGTCACCCGCACGAACCCGCCCTTCAGCCCGGCCCAGCTGAAGACGCTGGTGACGGCGGCGGGCTGGCGGCCGCTGTTCAAGCAGCTGGCGGTGCCGGTCTCGAAGCCGACCCCGGGGGCCGACCCGGTCGGCGCCCGGCCGCCGGAGCCGGACGGCGCGGCCGTCCAGGCGACCCTGCGCTCGCTGCTCCCGAAGCAGCTGACGGTCGTCTCCAAGGGCGGCGAGGGCGAGTTCGCGTACGTGGTCGTGAACGACGGCAAGGGCAAGAGCCTCGTCCAGATCAACGTCCAGAACGGCATGGACGACGTGGCGGGCCACATCGCCGCCGGCGGTACGAAGCTGCCGGACGGGCGGCTCGTGAAGGTGACCCAGGAGTCCGGCGAGAAGGGCGGCGCGGGCGTCGTCTCGTGGACGGCCGATTCCCTGACGAAGTCGGGCTTCCGGGTCGTGGTCTCCGCCTTCAACACGGGCGCCCAGCACGACGACGCGACCCGCAAGGCGCCCGCCCTGACCCTGGAACAGCTCAAGGCGATCGCCCTCAGCGACAAGTGGACGAAGTTCGCGGCGAAGTAGAGGGGGAGCGGCGCCGACGACGGCACGCTGAACCGTGCGCCCGGGCCGGGACCGACCCGGCGCCCCCCAACAAGGGCGTACCGCCGGCCAGCGCCCCGACCACACCACCCACTCCGATCTGCAAGAGTAACCAATCGCGGGGCGGGTGGGGGGGGGGGGGCGCCCCGCCCGCGCCCCGGCCCCCGGGGGCCCCGGGCGCCCCCCCCCCCCCCCCCACGGCCAAGGGGCCGGCCCTACTTGGCGTCCGCGTACCGCTCCACCGTGGCCGTCGTGAAGGGGAAGCGGACGGGGGTGGGGCCGAAGGCGATGCGGCCGGCCTCGTCCCCGGCCGCGCGGATCGCCTCGGTCACCGCCTGCGCCTCCTCCGCCGGGCAGTGCACGATCACCTCGTCGTGCTGGAAGAAGACCAGCTCGGCCCGCATCCCGGCCGTGGCGCGGCGCAGCGCGGCGAGCATCAGCAGGGCCCAGTCCGCCGCGCTGCCCTGGACGACGAAGTTACGGGTGAACCGGCCGCGGGCCCGGGCGTTCCCGGAGGCGTAACCGGGCGTGAACTCGCCCTCCCCGGCCGAGGGTTCGTCCCCGCTCTCCTGCGGGATCCCCGCCTCGTCGTCCTCGCCGGAGCCGACGGCCCGAGGGCTCGTCCGGCCGAGCCAGGTCCGGACGAGCCGCCCCTCCTCGCCGGCCTTCGCCGCGTCGTCCACGTAGGCAACGGCGCGCGGGAAGCGGCGGCGCAGGGCGGCCAGGTTCTTCAGGCCGTCTCCACTGGTCTGCCCGTAGATCGCGCCGAGCAGGGCGAGCTTGGCGTGCTCGCGGTCGCCGGAGAAGCCGCGGTCCGACAGCCGGGTGTACAGGTCGTCGGGGTGTCCGGCGACCTCCATCAGACCGGGGTCGCGGGAGATCGCGGCGAGGACCCGGGGCTCCATCTGGTCGGCGTCGGCGACGACCAGCCGCCAGCCCTCGTCGGCGACCACGGCCCGCCGGATGATCTTGGGGATCTGCAGCGCGCCGCCGCCGTTCGTCGTCCACCGTCCGCTGACCGTGCCTCCGGGCAGGTACTCGGGCCGGAAGCGGCCGTCGCGCACCCAGTCCTGGAGCCAGGACCAGCCGTGCGCGGTCCAGATCCGGTACAGCTTCTTGTACGCGACGAGGGGCGCGACGGCCGGGTGGTCGATCTCCTCCAGCTCCCAGCGGCGGGTGGACCGCAGCCGGATCCCGGCCTGGGCGAAGGCCTTGACGACGTCGGCGGGCAGGTCGGGGCGAACGCGGCGGCCGAACGCGGCGGAGACCTCGTCGGCGAGCTCGGCGAGGCGCCGGGGCTCGCCGCCGCCCGCGTACCGCTCGCCGAGCAGCTCGCTCAGGAGCTCCCGGTGCACGTCGGCCCGCCAGGGCAGACCGGCCCGGTGCATCTCGGCGGCGACGAGCATCCCGGCGGACTCGGAGGCCGTGAGCAGCCGCATCCGCCCCGGGTGCTCGGCCTTGTCATGGCGGGCCTGCTGCTCCGCGTAGACGGCGAGGAGGTCCTCGAAGGAGACGGGCGGGGCCGTGGGTCTCGCCTCGAAGAGGGAGTCCTGCGAGCCGGGCTCGGCGGCTCGCTGCGGCGGATCGGGCGGCACCGGAGCGTTTCGCAGCCGCGCGAGCGCGGCGGCGGCGGACCGGGGCTCGCCGAGCCGCCCCTCGTGGCCGAGCAGGAGCCCTTCGGCGACCTCGATGTCGTAACACCGCTCGACGCGCACCCCGGCGGCGAGGAGCCGGGGATGGATCTCGGTGGTGGACCGCCACACCCAGCGGGCGACACCGGGCCGGGAACGGACGGCCTCGACGAGGTCCGGCTCGCGCAGAACAGGCCCGGCGGGCAGCGCGTCGGGACCGAGGGGAACGAGCCGCGCTCCCTCCCCCTCCGCCTCGGCGGCCACCACCCACCTCTCGCTCACGGGTGCGAGTCTGGCACCCACCACTGACAACGCAGGGCAGCGACGGGCCCCGGCCGGCCCGGGCGTGGAGACGGGCAAGGCCGGCCGTGGCGAACGGACGGGGCGGTGACCCGGCTCCGACCCCGGTCACCGCCCCGTTCACCCACCTTCGCCGCTCAGCGCGTCGCGCGCCACGCGGGGAGGGCGGAGGCGGCCGCCGCGACCAGGGCGCAGGTGGTCGCCGTCGCGGCCACCGTCTGCCAGGGGACGAAGAGTGCGACCGGCGCCGAGAGGGTGGAGAGGGCCACGGCCTGGACGGCCAGACAGAGCGCCGTCACCGCCAGGCCCAGGACCGCCCCGATCGCCACCGCAAGCGCGGACTCGCCCGTCACGACCCGCACGACCTGGGCGCGGGTGGCGCCGGCCAGGCGGAGCGCGGCCAGTTCTCCGCCCCGTACCGACGTCGCCATCAGCAGCGTGTTGGCCAGCGCGATCACCGTGTAGACGAGCGCGATGCCGAGGACCAGGAGCAGGCCGAGGCGGGTCTCGCGGCTGGTCGTCGGGTGTTCGGCCCGTGCCCACTCCTCGACCGTGCGGACGGTCCCGCCGGCCCCGGAAAGCGCCTCCGGCGCCACGCCCCGCGCCTCGATCCGGTCCACGACCGCCCCCGGCGCGTTGGCCCGCGTCACGTACGGCCCGTTGTCGCCCGTTCCGAGCGCCAGGACCGCCACCACCCGCAGCGGCACCGGCCCGCTCCCGTCCGCGCGCCACACCTCCACCACGTCGCCGACCGTCCGCCGCTCGAACTCCTCGTTCACGACGATCGACCGGTCGTCCAGGTCGCCCACGTCGCCCGCCACCACCGGCAGCCGCGCCAGCTCCGCGAACGCCGCCGGGTCCGACACCGCCCGCGCCCCGTACTTCACCAGCGCCTCCGCCCCGTCCCGTACGAAGACGGAGGTGGCGCCCGTCGCCGACGCGCCCGCCACCGGCCGCAGTTCGTCCCCCGTCACCACCCACTGCGCCCGCGTCTGCTCCCGCGCCTCCGCCGCCTTCGTGCCGGTGACCGTCGTCGCCGACCCGAGCAGCGAGCCGGCCAGCGCCACCGTGACGAGGACCGGCGCGGCGACGGCTGCGGTACGGCGGACGGCCGCCGCGCTGTTCTCCCGTACGAGCATCCCCGTCACCCCCGGCAGCCGCAGCGCCCGCGCCACAGGCCGCACCAGCAGCGGCGAGAGCAGCGCGACGCCGGTGATCAGAAGCATCGGCAGGGTCGTGTACGTCTTGCGCTTCAGCAGCTCCGACGGCTCGGTCGCACATGTCCACACCAGCAGCCCCGCGCCCGCCACCAGCAGCCCCGTACCGAGCAGCGCCCGGCCGAGCGGCAGGACGTCCGTGTCGACGTCCGCCTCGCGCAGCGCCGCCGCCGCACCGACCTTCCCCGCCCGCCGCGAGGCGGCGAAGGCGCCGGCGAGGGCGACGGTCACCCCCGTCCAGAACGCGGTGTGGAAAGGCCACGAGGCCCCGCCGATCGCGAACCACTCCGGCGCGAACTCCTCCTCCACGAGCATCCGCGCCAGCCACGGCGCCCCCCACGCCCCCAGCGCGCACCCGGCGGCCGAGGCGAGCACCCCGACCCCCGCCGCCTCCGCGAGCAGCATCCGCCGCACCTGCCCCGGCGTCGCGCCCGCCATCCGCAGCAGCCCGAACTCGCGCCGCCGCAGAGCGACCGCGAACGCGAACGTGGAGGCCACGACGAAGACGGAGACGAAGGTGGTGACGCCTCCGGCGGTGCCGAGCAGGGCGTTGAGGGCGACGAGCGCCTCGGCGTCCCGCTCCGGTTCGGGGTCGGCGAGCCGCCGCTCGTTCCCGGTGAGGACCTGGGCCCGTTCCCCGACGACCGTACGCACCTCGGCGACGGGCCCGTGCACGCCGACGGCGTCGGGGCCACCGGCCGTCGTGACCGGCCAGCGGGCCTTCAGCTCGCCCAGCAGTTCGATATCCACAGGCTGTGGACGGTCGAGCTTCCGTGAGGCCGTGGCGGTGTCCGGCCCCCGCCGTACCTCGACGGTGACCGCGTCCCGCCCCTTGACGACGACCGGCGCGTCCGCGAACCGCTGCGGGGCGCGCTCGGGCGCGTCGAAGGTGGCGGAGAGGCCGAGACCCATGGTCGTCAGGAGCCCGACACCGAGGGCGAGGGCGACGAAACTGCCGAGGAAGGCGGCCCAGCGGGCCCGCAGTCCGGAGAGAACGACGGTCAGCACGGGAGAACCTCCTCGCCGGAAAGGTTCTCGGCACCGAGGGTGGGAGCCGCGCCGGAACGTCCGGAAGCGCCGGAGCCGCCGGAACGGCCGGAAGCGCCGGAGCCGCCGGAACGGTCGGACGCGCTGGAGCCGCCGGAACGGCCGGACGCGCCGGAGCCGCCGGAATGGTCGGACGCGCCGGAAGCACCGGAGCCGACGGAGCCGGCGAAACCGCCCGTACGGCCGCCCCTACCCGCACAGCCCACACCGTCCGCAGGGATCGCCGTCCCCGTCTCCAGTCCGGCCATCCGCGCCGCGACCCCCTCCACCGTGGGCCGGTGCAGCTCTCCCGCCAGGCGCCCGTCGACCAGGAAGACCACCCGGTCCGCGCGTGCCGCGGCCATCGGGTCGTGGGTGACCATGACGATCGTCTGGCCGTCCCGGTCCACGAGCTCCCGCAGCATCGTCAGCACCTCGCGGCTGGTGGTGGAGTCCAGGGCCCCGGTCGGCTCGTCGCCGAAGAGGACCGCCGGGCGCGTGATCAACGCCCGGGCGATCGCGACCCGTTGCTGCTGTCCGCCGGAGAGCTCGCCGGGCCGGTGCTTCTCCCGCCCGCCGAGCCCGACCCGTTCCAGCGCCGCCCGCACCTCGCCCCGCGAGATCCGCCGTCCCGCGAGCCGCAGCGGCAGGGCGACGTTCTGGGCGGCCGTCAGGGAGGGGAGCAGGTTGAAGGACTGGAAGACGAAGCCGATCCGGTCCCGCCGCAGGAGCGTCAGCCGCCGCTCGCTCAGCCCTTCCAGGGCGACCCCACCCACCTCGACCGTGCCGCCCGTGGGCCGGTCGAGGCCGGCCGCGCACTGCAGGAGCGTGGACTTTCCGGAGCCGGAGGGCCCCATGACGGCGGTGAAGGTCCCGGTACGGAAGTCCAGGTCGACGCCGTCCAGGGCACGGACGTCGCGGTGGTGGCGCCGGAGGCCGCTGAGTCGAACGGCGGTCTCGGAGCCGGTGACAGCGGAGCCGGAGGACGTACCGAAAGGCGCACCGGCGGAGGTCGTTGAGGTCATGGCTCAAGCGAACCGTTTCCGCGCCCCCCGATCACGACCCCTGGTGGGCCTCTGAACGGTAGGCCTGGCCCTACCCCCGAGGCACCGGTGACGAGCGGCGTGGTCCCCCTGGTTTCGTGGTTCCGTCCGGTGAGTCCATCCTGGAGGCAGCGCGCGGATCTTGTCAGGAGGCACATTCATGTACGAGGGGCTGACGGAGACGGGGCACGGCATGACGCACCTGATCAAGCAGCTGATGGACTGGTCGCTCGACCACCGTGCGGTGATCGGCCGGGCGCGCGAGGAATGGGACGCGAAGCAGCAGTGAGCGAGACGGTGGACCGAGCTCTCAGGACGGCCCTGTACACGGACGAGGACACGCCCCTGGACACGGCGGCGTCGCTGCTCGCGGCGGACCGGTCGGCGGACGCGGCACTGGCGCGCCGTGGCGAGGAGTTCGTACGGCAGGCATGGGAGCGGGGCTGGCAGCCGGCGGATCTCGTACGGCTGGTGCGGCGGGAGCTGGCGGAGGAGCACGTACGGCTGGCGGGGTCCTTGATCGCGGCGGAGACGGCGGGCTACGCCCACCTGCCGCACCGCTGGCCGTCCCAGCTGGCGGACCTGGAGACGACGCCGGTTCGCGCGGACCGTTTCTCCTCCGCGACGACGGCGCTGGAGCTGTACCGGCTGCTGGTCAGGCTGCCGTCCCTGGAGCCGGTGGGCCCGGTGCCGGGCGACGCGCTTCCGGCGCCGGCGGCGGGGGAGCCGCGGATGCTGACGCGGGTACGGGCGCTGCTGGCGAAGGCCGAGGCGACGGGGTACCCGGAGGAGGCGGAGGCGCTGACCGCCAAGGCCCAGGAGCTGATGGCCCGCCACAGCCTGGACGAGGCGGCGCTGGCGGCGCGTACGCCCTCGGGGGACGCGCCGGGGGCCATGCGGATCGGGGTGGAGCCGCCGTACGAGCAGGCGAAGGCGATCCTCCTTGACGCGGTGGCGACGGCGAACCACTGCCGGGCGGTGTGGAACGAGCCGTACGGCTTCTCGACGGTGGTCGGTTTCGAGGCGGATCTCGACCCGGTGGAGCTGCTGTACACCTCGCTGCTGGTGCAGGGGACGGCGGCGATGACGCGGGCGGAGGCGGAACAGCGGGCGGGCGGAAGGAAGCGGACGAAGTCCTTCCGGCAGTCCTTCCTTCTCGCGTACGCGAACCGCCTGGGCGCCCGCCTCGCGACGACGACCCGCCGCGTGGCCGCCGAGACCCCGACGCTCCTGCCGGCCCTGGCGTCCCGCGAGGTGGCTGTGACGTCCCGCGCGGACGAGATGTTCCCGCACACCCGCACGACGCGCGTGCGCGCCATGTGGGACGAGGCGGGCTGGACCCACGGCACCACGGCCGCCGACACCGCCCGCGTCCACCCCCACCGCGACGAACTGGACACTTCTTAGCCCTCCGCACGGCGACCCCGGTACCCGGGCCTCCCCTGGCGAGGCCTGGGGCTGCGGACCCCTACGGGGGAAATATCCCCTTTGGTGAGGGTTCGCCGATAGGCTCGGCGCATGAGCTGGCCGCGGGCCCTGAAAGCGACCGCCCGTTCCGGGCTCACCGTCGAGCGGCGCCGCCTCGAACCGCTCGTCGCCGCCCGCGCGGCCCTCGGCCTCGCCCTCGTCGTCGGCGCGGCGCTCGCGCTCCTGGGCCCCGCCGCCGCAGTCAGCTCCGCGTTCGGTGCCTTCCAGGCCGCCATCGCCACCTTCCAGCGTTCCTGGCGCCCCCGCCCCACCCTCGCCCTCGCCTCCGGCGCCAGCCTCGCCGTCTCCACCTTCCTCGGCTACGTCACCGGCGCCGGCGCCCACCCCGCCCTCTTCCTCGCCCTCCTCGTCGTCTGGACCTTCCTCTCCGGCCTCGCCTGGGCCGCCGGCCCGACGATCGGCATCATCGCCTCCTCCAACGTCGCGATGATGCTGGTGACCGTCACCCTCCCCACCTCCGTCGCCGGCGCCGCCGGCCACGCCGCCATGATCGCCGTCGGCGGCCTCGTCCAGGCCGCACTCGTCGTCCTTCTCCCCGTCCGCCGCTGGGGCGCCCAGCGCGACGCCCTCGCCGACGCCCTCGCCGCCGAGGCGGACTACGCCCGGCGCCTCCGCCACGACCCCACCGCCTCCTTCGACCCCGTCCCCCTCATGACCGCCCGCAGCGCCGCCGCCGTCACCCCCCGCCAGGCCCGCCGCCGCCCCGCCGAACTCCACGGCGCCCGCGGCCTCGCCGAGCGCATCCGCCCCGTGCTCGCCTCCCTCGCCGACCCCGCCGTCGGCGCCCCCGCCGAGGGCCCTGGGCGCGCCCGCGTCCGCGAACTCCTCGCCGCCGCGGCCGCCGTCCTGGACGCCGCCGCCCACGCGATCCGGCACGGCGAGCCCGTCGACCTCCCGCCCGCCGCCGTCGCCGCCCTCCGTACCCCCGACACCGGCGCCATCCTCAGCGGCCCTCCCCGCCGCGCCGCCGTCCGCCTCGCCGCCCTCCTCGACGACGTCGTCGAGACCGCCCAGCCCCGCACCGAGACCGCCTCCGACGCCCGCGCCCGCCCCACCCTCGTCCGGCTCGTCCCCGTCGTGGCCGCCCGCATGCGCGCCGAACTCCGCCCCGACTCCCAGGTCTTCCGGCACGCCGTCCGCGTCACCGCCGTCACCGCCGCCGGTTACGTCCTCGGCTCGGCCCTCCCCCTCGGCCACGGCTACTGGGCACCGATGGCCTCCGTGATGGTCATGCGCCCCGACTTCTCGCAGACGTACTCCCGCTCCGTCGCCCGCCTCGGCGGCACCCTCGTCGGCGTCGCCCTCGCCACCGCCGTCGTGCGGACGGCAGACCCCGGCGTGTACGCCTCCGCCGCGCTCGCCGTGGCCTGCGCCTTCGGGATGTACCTGCTGATGCGCACCGGGTACGCCATGAGCCAGGTGTGCGTCGCCGCGTACGTCGTCTTCCTGCTCGGCATGGGCGGTTCGGCCTGGACGCAGACCGTGTACGAACGCGTGGTCCTGACCCTCCTCGGCGGGGTCCTCGCGATGCTCGCGTACGCCGTCTACCCGGCCTGGGAGACGCCCCGCCTGCGCGGCCGCCTCGCCGACTGGCTGGTGTCCGACGGCCGTTACGCCGCCTCCGTCGTCGCCCACTACGCCCACCCGGCCGGCCCGGTCTGCGCCGATGTGCGCGAGGCGCTGCTCGACACCCGCGCCGCCCGGATCGCCTGGCAGGAGGCCCTGGACCGGGCGACCCACGAACCGGTGCGCCATCGCGGTCTCTCCCGGGCGGCGGCGGACGACGCGGGGCATGCCCTGGCCCAGTTCGGCAGGGTCGCCATGCTGATGGAGGCGCATCTGCCGGAACGCGGCGCCCCGCCCGTCCCGGCCGCGGCGACCCTCGCGGAGGCGCTGCGCCACGCGACGGAACGGGGCGGGAAGGCGGTACGGGAGGGCAGGGCGCCGGAGTGGGACGAGCTGCGCGAGGTGATCGCGAGCCACGGGCCCCTGCTGGAGGACCCGCTGCTGCGCAAGAGCGCCGGTCTGCTTCTGGACGCCTTGGACGCCCTGTCGGACGCCCTCGCCAGCCCCACGCCCCCCACCTGACACAGAGGGCCCGGCCCAGGGCCCGCCCCCCGAGTCCGCCTACCAGGAAGCCTTACGCACCCCCGGCAGGAACCCCGCGTGCGCCTGCTCCCGCAGCCGTACCCGGGAGATGCCGAACTTCCTCAGGTGCCCCCGCGGCCTCCCGTCCACCGCGTCCCGGTTGCGGACCCGCGTGGCGCTCGCGTCCCGGGGCTGGCGGCGCAGCTCCCGCAGCGCCGCCTCGCGTTCGGCGTCCGGAGTGGACGGCCGCCGGATGATCTCCTTGAGTTCGGCCCGCCGCGCGGCGTACCGCTCCACGACGTCCTTCCGGCGCTCATTGCGCGCGATCTTGCTCTTCTTCGCCATCAGACCCGCACCCCCCGCGCGCGGATCCGGGCCACCGCGGCCTCGATCCCGATCGTGTCGACGGTCTTGATCGCGCGGGCGCTCAGTGTCAGCCGGACGTACCGGCCCTCGCCGGGGAGCCAGTAGCGCTTCTTCTGGATGTTCGGGTCGAACCTCCGTGACGTGCGGCGGTGCGAGTGCGAGATGCGGTTGCCGAAGCCGGGCCGGGCGCCGGTCAGCTGGCAGTGGGCGGACAAGGGTGACCTACCTCTCCGAGGAGTTATTGGTAATGGGAACCATGTTCATTTACTGTACACACCATGGCCCGCAACGAACTCCGCCCGATCGTCAAGCTCCGGTCCACGGCCGGTACCGGCTTCACCTACGTCACCCGCAAGAACCGCCGCAACAACCCCGACCGCCTCACCCTGCGCAAGTACGACCCGGTCGCCGGCCGGCACGTCGACTTCCGAGAGGAGCGCTGAACCATGCAGAACGGCATCCACCCCGCGTACGGCCCGGTCGTCTTCCGTGACAAGGCCGCCGACTTCGCGTTCCTCACCCGGTCCACCATGACCAGCGAGAAGACGATCGAGTGGGAGGACGGCGACACCTACCCCGTCGTCGACGTCGAGATCTCCTCCGTGAGCCACCCCTTCTACACCGGCACCGCGCGTGTCCTCGACACCGCCGGCCGGGTGGAGCGCTTCGAGCGGCGTTACGGACGGCGCGAGGCGCGCTGATGTCCGCAGGCCCCTCCGTCACGCCCTCCCTCTGCGTCGCCGTCGTCGGCGGACTCCACGCCGACGCCCGCCGCGCCGCCGTGGACCGGCTCCTGGCCACCGTCCCCGGCAGCGTCGCGCTCCACCACGACCTCGCGACCGCCCCGGAGACCGGGACCGTCGCCCGTACGGTCCGCGACGCCACCGGGGTCCTGTCCACCGGCGAGACCCCGCTGGTCAACGACTGCGCCTGCTGCGCCCTGCGCGAGGACCTCGTCCCCGAGCTGCGGCGGCTCGCCGACGCCGGGCTCACCCGCCTGGCGGTCGTCGAGCTCTGGGACTCCGTCGAGCCCAAGGCGATGGCCGAGGTCGTGGTGGCGGCCGGACTCCGGCTCACCTCCGTGATCACAGCCGTCGACCCGGCGCTGGTCCTGCCCTACCTCGGCAACGGCGACGACCTCGCCGACGTCGGACTCGCGGCCGCCGCCACCGACCAGCGCACCGTGGCCGACACCTGGGCGCGCCAGCTGGAGTACGCCCCCGTCCTGGCCGTCGTCGACAGTCCCGAGGCCGACGAGGAGGACCGCGCGCTGCTCGCCCAACTCCACCCCACCGCCCGCCGGGTGGCCGGTACGGAACTGGCCGCCGCCGCTCTCGCGGGCTTCGACGTCGAGGCCGCCGCGGCCGCCCAGCATCCCGCCTGCGCGCTGCTGCCCCAGGAGGCCGACGACAGCGGGGTGACCACCTTCGTCTGGCACCACACCCGACCGTTCCACCCGGAGCGGCTCTACGCGGCGCTGGAGGATCTGACCTGCGCCGCCGCCCGCAGCCGGGGCCGGTTCTGGCTCGCCGACAAGCCCGACGTCCTGCTGCACTGGGACGCGGCGGGCGGCGCGCTCTGCGTCGAGAGCGCCGGCCCCTGGCTGGCCTCCCTGCCCGACGCCGCCTGGGAGATGATCCCGCCGATGCGCCGGGCCGCCGCCGCCCTGGACTGGCACCCCGAGCACGGCGACCGCTGCCAGCACCTCGTCTTCACCTCGCCCGGCCTGGACCGTGAGGCCCTCGCCGAGGTCCTCGACTCCTGCCTGCTCACCGACGCCGAGTACGCCGCCGGGCGCGAGGCCTGGAAGCTGCTCCCGCCCGCCTTCGACTCCCTCCTGGAGGTCTGACCCGTGCCCCCCAAGTCCCCCCGCAAGCCCGCCAAGCCGCGCCCGAACCCCCTGGACCGCGACGGCATCACGTACATCGACTACAAGGACACCGACCTGCTGCGGAAGTTCATTTCCGACCGGGGGAAGATCCGAAGCCGTAGGGTGACGCGGGTGAGTGCGCAGCAGCAGCGCCAGATCGCCCGGGCCGTCAAGAACGCCCGGGAGATGGCACTCTTGCCATACTCGTCGGTAGCTCGCTGAGTCGGGCCTGAGCGGGACGCGGGCCGGCCCAGGTCGCAGCCAGTCGCGTAGTCGACACGCCACCCCGCGTGCACGTGCATCTGCTCATGCATTGGCATATGAACACAGCTATGATCCGAGGAAGTTGACACCTGCAACAACCGTCTCGGGGAGCTACCAGTGCATCATGCGCATCACGCGTACAACGGCATGGCGGCCACGGAGCTCCAAGGTGTGGTGTGGCAGAAGAGCCGGCACAGCAACTCGCAGGGCTCCTGCGTGGAGTTCGCCAAGCTGCCGGGCGGGAACGTCGCCGTACGCAACTCGCGCCACCCGGACGGGCCCGCGCTCGTGTACACGCCCGCCGAGATAGAGGCGATGCTTCTCGGCATCAAGGACGGCGAGTTCGACCACCTCGTGTGATCCGTAGGGATACCGACGAGAGAGGGCCCCGGCGGCAATCCCGCCGGGGCCCTCTCTGCTTCACGAGCACGAGCTACACGCGTCACTCCGGCCCGATGCGGAAGAGCGCCCACACCACCTTGCCCTGGAGCGTCCCCGCCAGCGGGTGCCAGCCCCAGCTGTCGCTGAAGGAGTCGACGAGGAACAGCCCGCGGCCCGACTCCGCCGCGAAGTCCTCGTCCCCCTCCCGCGTCTCCGGGCTCTTGTGGCTCGGGTCGCGCACCGCGCAGACCAGTCGGCTCGTCCAGCGCATCAGGTGCAGGCGGACCGGGGGAGTGTGCCGGCCGCTCCCCTCCTGCGAGCCCCGCGCGCCCTCGGCGTCGTGGGCGGCCGCGTCCGAGGGGAGCGCGTGGCGCAGGGCGTTGGTGACGAGTTCGGAGACGACGAGGGCGACATCGTCGAAGCGTTCGGTGAGATCCCACTGCGCGAGCGTGGCCCGGGTGAACTTCCGTGCGCCGCGCACCGCTTCGTACGCGGGGGGCAGGGCGCAGGAGGCGGAGTTGGAGACGGCGGCGGGATCGATCGGCGGAAGCCCCTGCCGTAACGGCTCGAGCATGGTCGATCCATTCGTCCCCATGCGAGGCACTCCCGGGAATCGCGGCGAATCGCGGATGTGGTGCGGTTGCGCGGGGCCCATCGTTCCGAATGCGACCACTGGATGCAAGGGCAGATGCACGTGCACGCGCCCGGCCTGTCCGCGCACGAGCGGATTCTGTGCATATCTTCCCGCGCCACTTTCGCCTTGATCAGGAAGTCGCCCTGAAGTTGCCGTCTTTCCGTAATCGAATGTGTACGGGCTGAAGCGTTTAGTGGCACAATCCGGGGGCCCGAGACCCGCGAAGGAGAGGCTGGAGCCGTGACCGCAGTCGAATCGAGCGGAGCGAGCGGAAGCGTCGTGCGGCGCATCCTGCTGGGTTCGCAGCTGAGGCGGTTGCGCGAATCGCGCGGCATCACCCGCGAGGCGGCCGGCTACTCGATCCGTGCGTCCGAATCCAAGATCAGCCGTATGGAGTTGGGCAGGGTGAGCTTCAAGGCCAGGGACGTCGAGGACCTCCTCACGCTCTACGGGGTCAGCGACGAGGCCGAGCGGGGCTCGCTGCTCGGCCTCGCCCGCGAGGCCAACGTGGCGGGTTGGTGGCACAGTTTCGGCGATGTGCTGCCCGGCTGGTTCCAGACGTACATCGGCCTGGAAGGCGCCGCCTCCCTCATCCGGATCTACGAAGTCCAGTTCGTCCACGGGCTGTTGCAGACCGAGGCGTACGCGCACGCCGTCGTCAGCCGCGGCATGCCCGAGGCCCCGGCCGGCGAGATCGACCGCCGCGTCGCGCTGCGCCTGGAGCGTCAGAAGGTGCTCGTCTCCGAGCGCGCCCCGCACTTCCACGCGGTCCTCGACGAGGCCGCCCTGCGCCGCCCGTACGGTGACCGGGCCGTGATGCAGGGCCAGTTGCGGCATCTGATCGAGATCTCCGAGCATCCGCACATCACGCTCCAGGTGATGCCCTTCAGCTACGGCGGGCACGCGGGCGAGAGCGGCGCGTTCACGATGCTGAGCTTCCCGGAGTCCGACCTCTCCGACGTCGTCTACCTGGAGCAGCTGACCAGCGCGCTGTACCTCGACAAGCGCGAGGAGGTCGCCCAGTACGCGCGTGTGATGGAGCGGCTGGCCGACGAGAGCCCCGATCCGGCCGAAAGCCGTGATCTTCTCCGAGGGCTCCTCCAACTCACCTAGGACGTAAGTACGATGACGTGACATCAGTCGCTTCGCGTCACAGTCGCCACAGCGTCCGCCACCGCGGGTTAAGGGGTCTCGCCTCATGTCCTACTTCACCGACCTGGCTCACCAGTACATAGACGGCGAGTGGAAGCCGGGCAGCGGCTCGTGGGACATCATCGACTTCAACCCGTACACCGGGGAGAAGCTCGCCTCGATCACCGTCGCCACCGCCGACGAGGTCGACCGCGCCTACCGGGCCGCCGAGCGCGCCCAGCACGCGTGGGCCGAGACCAACCCGTACACCCGCCGGCTCGTCTTCGAGCGGGCCCTGCGGATCATCGAGGAGCGCGAGCGGGAGATCGGCGACACGATCATCGCCGAGCTCGGCGGTACGCGCCTGAAGGCGGACTTCGAGCTGCACCTCGCCAAGGAGTTCCTGCGCGAGGCGATCCACCTGGCCCTGCGCCCCGAGGGCAGCATCCTGCCCTCGCCGGTCGACGGCAAGGAGAACCGCGTCTACCGCCTCCCGGTCGGTGTCGTCGGCGTCATCTCCCCCTTCAACTTCCCCTTCCTCCTCTCCCTCAAGTCCGTCGCGCCCGCGCTCGCGCTCGGCAACGCGGTCGTCCTCAAGCCGCACCAGAACACGCCGATCTGCGGCGGCACGCTCGTGGCGAAGGTCCTGGAGGACGCCGGTCTGCCGGCGGGTCTGCTGAACGTCGTCGTCACCGACATCGCCGAGATCGGCGACGCGCTGCTGACCCACCCCGTCCCGAAGGTCATCTCCTTCACCGGTTCCGACAAGGTCGGCCGTCACGTCGCCACCGTCTGCGCGCAGCACTTCAAGCACGCCGTCCTCGAACTCGGCGGCAACAGCGCGCTCATCGTCCTCGACGACGCCGACGTCGACTACGCCGTGGACGCGGCCGTCTTCAGCCGCTTCGTGCACCAGGGTCAGGTCTGCATGGCCGCCAACCGGATCCTGGTGGACCGCACGGTGGAGGAGGAGTTCACCGAGAAGTTCGTCGCGAAGGTGAAGACCCTGCGCGTCGGCGACCCGGCCGACCCCGCCACCCACATCGGCCCGCTCATCAACTCCCAGCAGGCGGAGTCGGTCTCGGCCGTCGTCGAGCAGGCGGTCGCGGCCGGTGCGACGGCGCTGCTGCACGGCTCGGCCGACGGGAACGTCGTCTCTCCGTCGGTCCTGGGCGGCCTCCCGGCCGACGCGGCGGTCCTCGGCCAGGAGATCTTCGGCCCGGTGGCCCTCCTCATCCCCTTCGACGGTGAGGAGGAGGCGGTACGGATCGCCAACGACACCCCCTACGGGCTGAGCGGCGCCGTCCACACGGGTGACGTCGAGCGGGGTGTACGGGTCGCCAAGCGCATCCACACCGGCATGATCCACATCAACGACGGCACGGTGAACGACGAGCCGATCGTGCCGTTCGGCGGCGAGAAGCACTCGGGCGTCGGTCGGCTGAACGGCGACGCGATGATCGAGGCGTTCACCACCCAGAAGTGGATCTCGATCCAGCACGGCCGGACCTTCTTCCCGTTCTAGGTTCCAGGACCGTATCTGTCCTCAAGGGCTCGTAGCGTGAGGGGTGTCGGGGGAGGCCAGCCCCCGGCGCCCAACGAGACGTCTGGAAGGCGGACATCATGGTTGCTCTTGTTCCCGCGGAGGCCCAGGGTGACGAGCGCGGAGCGTTCCTCAACTTCGTGGAGGCCCAGCGGGCCGCGATCCGCCGCGCCGCCCTCGGCCTCACCGAGGAGCAGGCGGCGAGTCGCCCCAGCGCCAGCACGCTCAGCCTCTCCGGGCTGATCAAGCACGTCGCGGAGGTCGAGCTGAACTGGCTGCGGCTGGCGCAGCGGCGCGCGAACGAGAAGCAGCGGTCCCGGGAGACCTGGGCCGACGGCTTCCGGCTCGTGGAGGGCGAGAGCGTCGCCGAGACGCTGGCCTTCTGGGAAGGCGTGGCCAAGGAGACCGAGGACTTCGTCCGGACCGTGCCCAGCCTGGACGAGACCTTCCCGCTGCCGCCGGCGCCCTGGTTCCCGAAGGACGGCCAGGTCTCGATCCGCTGGATGCTGCTCCACCTCGTCCAGGAGATGGGGCGGCACGCCGGGCACGCGGACATCATCCGGGAGTCGCTGGACGGCAAGGACTCCTTCACGCTGATCGCGGAGGAACAGCGGCGGTGACGCGAGCGGTCTTGACGCGGCAGTGGCGATGATGCCCTCGGGGCGATGGCGCGTACCCTAGTCAAAATTGACTAGGAGGTGCGAGGGTGTCAGCGATCCGGCTACTTGTCCTCGGCGCGGTGCGCCAGCACGGGCGGGCCCACGGCTACCAGGTCCGTAACGACCTGGAGTTCTGGGGCGCGCACGAGTGGTCCAACGCCAAGCCGGGCTCGATCTACCACGCGTTGAAGCAGATGGCCAAGCAGGGCCTGCTGCGCGCGTACGAGATCGCGCCGAGCACGGCCGGCGGCCCGCCGCGCACCGAGTACGAGGTGACGGACGAGGGTACGGCGGAGTACTTCGCGCTGCTGCGTGAGGCGCTGACCACGTACGACCAGAAGATGGACGTCCTGTCCGCGGGGATCGGGTTCATCGTGGACCTGCCCAGGGCGGAAGCCGTGGAGCTGCTGAGGCGGCGGGTGCGGGCGCTCGACGAGTGGCGTGAGGCCGTCACGGAGTACTACACCCCCGAGGGCGGCCCGCAGCAGCTCGGGCACATCGGCGAGATCATGCACCTCTGGGTCCACTCCGCCGACGCGGGCAAGGAGTGGACGCTCGGGCTGATCGAGCGGATCGAGGCGGGCGCGTACACCTTCGCGGGCGAGGGTGAGCCCTTCGTGGGGGTGCTCGCCGAGGGTGAGGAGAACCCGTTCGCGACGGGCGAGCCGGACCCGGAGGGGGAGGCGTGAGTCCTCGGAGACGGAAATCCTCCGCATCCCTCCGGACGCGGAAAACTCTCTAATCAAGTTTGACTAATCGAGCCGACGGGCATACCTTCGGCTTAGTGGTCAAGTTTGACTACTGGGCTGGGAGGCTGGAATGACTGACGCGATCGTCGTCGAGGGCGCGCGGAAACGGTACGGGGACAAGCAGGCGCTCGACGGCCTCGACCTGGTCGTGGGGCGCGGCACGGTGCACGGGCTGCTCGGCCCCAACGGCGCGGGCAAGACCACGGTGGTACGGATCCTGGCCACCTTGTTGCGGGCCGACGAGGGCCTGGTGCGGGTCGCTGGATTCGACGTCCGGAGCCAGGCGGCCGAGGTGCGGCGCAGGATGGGGCTCCTCGGGCAGCACGCGGCCGTCGACGAGGAGCTGAGCGGCCGGCAGAACCTGGAGATGTTCGGGCGGCTCTATCATCTGGGCGCCCGCCGGGCGGGCGCACGGGCCGACGAGCTCCTGGAGCGGTTCGGGCTCGCGGACACCGGGCGCAAGCCCGTCAAGCAGTACAGCGGCGGCATGCGCCGGCGTCTCGACCTGGCGGCCTCGCTGATCACCGACCCGGAGGTGCTCTTCCTGGACGAGCCCACGACCGGGCTCGACCCGCGGGGGCGGGGCGAGGTGTGGGAGTCGGTGCGCTCGCTGGTGGGCGGCGGGACGACCGTCCTGCTCACCACGCAGTACCTGGAGGAGGCCGACCAGCTCGCCGACCGGATCTCGGTCGTCGACCGGGGCCGGGTCGTCGCCGACGGAACGGCCGACGAGCTGAAGACGAAGGTGGGCGGCGACCGCATCGACGTCGTCCTGCGCGACGCGGGGCGGCTCACCGAGGCGGCGGCGCTCCTGCCCGCGCCCGCCTCGGGGATCGCCGTCGACACGGACCGGCGGCGGATCAGCGCACCGGTCACGGACCGGATGGCGGCGCTGGCCGAGACCGTACGGGCCCTGGAGGCGGCCGGGATCGAGGCGGAGGACATCGCCCTGCGGCGGCCGACCCTCGACGAGGTCTTCCTCCACCTGACGGGCGACGAGGCACGGGACGCGGCGCGCGACGGCGTACGGGACGAGAAGAAGGCAACGGCGGAAGCGGGCTCGGAATCGGAGGCGACGGTATGAGCGTGGCGTATGTGATGAGCGACTGCTGGACCATGACCCGGCGGGAGCTGGCCCACTGGGCGCGTCAGCCGATCGTGATGGTGGTCGGGCTGGCCTTCCCGATCATGATGCTGCTGATGTTCGGCTACCTCGTCGGCGGAGGGCGGGGGATCGAGGGCGAGTACGTCGACTTCCTCGTGCCCGGCATGCTCACGCTGACGATGGTCTTCGGCCTCGAGGCCACGATGACGGCCGTCACGCAGGATCTCAACAAGGGCGTGATCGACCGGTTCCGCTCGATGCCGATGGCCGACGGGGCCGTCCTGGTCGGGCGTTCGGTCGCCGACATGCTCCAGTCCGCGGCCGGGCTGCTGCTGATGGTCGGCGTCGGGTGCGCGATCGGCTGGCGGGCACACGGCGGATTCGGGGCGTTCCTCGGAGCGCTGGGGCTGCTGCTCCTGCTCCGGTTCGCGATGCTCTGGATCGGGATCTTCCTGGCGATGGTCGCGGGGCGGCCGGAGTTGGTGATGGCCGTGCAGATCCTGGTCTGGCCGGTCGGCTTCCTCTCCAACGCCTTCGCCTCGCCCGAGTCCATGCCGGGGTGGCTGGGCACGGTCGTGGAGTGGAACCCGATGTCGGCGACGGCGACGGCGGTACGGGACCTCTTCGGCAACCCGGGCGGCGAGCCGGGCCACGCGCTTGCCGCGGTGGTGTGGCCGCTGGTGCTGCTCGCGGTCTTCTTCCCGCTGGCGGTACGGAGGTTCAGGCGGCTGAGCGCGTAGCGCCGGACGGCGACGGGTTCCGCCGCGGCGGCGCCGGAACCCGTCGCGCCAGGACGCCGCCCGCCTCCGCGCTCAGTGGTGGAAGGAGGTGGCGGCCCCTCGGTCCTGGGTCGACGGGCCGGGCTGGCGCCGGAGTTCGGGAAGGAGGCGCCGCAGGTCCTCGGTGAACAGTCCGGCGAGGTCGGCGGAGAAGCCGTTGCGGCACACCACGCGCAGCACCGACAGGTCCTCCCGGTTCGCGGGGAAGGTGTACGCGGGGACGAGCCAGCCGCGCTCCCGCATCCGGCGCGAGACGTCGAAGACGTCGAAGCGGGTCGTGTCCTCGGCGGTGGTGAACGCGAAGACCGGCAGCTGGTCGCCCCGGGTGAGGAGCCGGAAGTCGCCCATCGCCTCGATCCGTTCGGCGAGCCCCCGGGCGACGTCACGGGTGGCCTGCTGGACCGCCCGGTAGCCCTCCCGGCCGAGCCGCAGGAACGTGTAGTACTGCGCGACGACCTGGGCGCCCGGCCGGGAGAAGTTGAGGGCGAAGGTGGGCATGTCGCCGCCCAGGTAGTTGACGCGGAAGACGAGCTCCTCGGGGAGTTCGGCGGCCGAGCGCCACAGCGCCCAGCCGACACCCGGATAGACCAGGCCGTACTTGTGGCCGGAGGTGTTGATCGAGGAGACCCGGGGCAGCCGGAAGTCCCAGACCAGGTCGTCGTCGAGGAAGGGGGCGACCATCGCGCCGGACGCGCCGTCGACGTGGACGGGGATGTCGAGGCCGGTCCGCTCCTGGAGGGCGTCGAGCGCGGCGCAGATCTCCGCGACCGGCTCGTAGGAGCCGTCGAAGGTGGAGCCGAGCACGGCGACCACGCCGATGGTGTTCTCGTCGCAGAGCGCGGCGGCCGACTCCGCGTCCAGGTGGAAGCGGTCGCCCTCCATGGGGACGAGCCGGGGCTCGACCTCCCAGAAGGTGCAGAACTTCTCCCAGCAGACCTGGACGTTGATGCCCATCACCAGGTTGGGGCGGGCGCTGCCCGGGTAGCGGTCGGCGTTCCGCCCGGCCCAGCGGCGCTTGAGGGCCATGCCGGCGAGCATGCACGCCTCGCTGGAGCCGGTGGTGGAGCAGCCGACGGCGGCGCCGGGGTCCGGCGCGTTCCACAGCTGGGCGAGCATGGCCACGCAGCGCCGCTCCAGCTCGGCGGTGCGCGGGTACTCGTCCTTGTCGATCATGTTCTTGTCGCGGCACTCGGCCATCAGCACACCCGCCTGGGGCTCCATCCAGGTGGTGACGAAGGTGGCGAGGTTCAGCCGGGAGTTGCCGTCGAGCATCAGCTCGTCGTGGACGAGCTGGTAGGCGCTCGTCGGCGGCAGCGGTCCGTCGGGGAGCCGGTGGCGGGGCGGCGCCTCGGTCATGCCGCCGACCGGGTTGGCCTCCCCGTAGAACGGGTTGAGGGCGAGGTGCCGGTCGGTCTCGGGCTCGCCGTGACCCTTGTGCAGCGGCATCGGGACTCCTTCGGGGGTTCTCAGCGCAGCGGGGCGCCGGACTCGTCCAGTTCGAGTTGGGGGCGGCCGGTGACGACCAGCCAGGCGGGCAGGGAGGCAAGGCAGAGCAGCGCGAGCATGGCCGGGGAGGAGGCGAGGACCGCGGCGACGAAGAGGCTCAGCCAGCCCTGCCGGGTGGTCGCGAGCAGCACGCCGAGCACGGCGGAGGAGATGGCGACCGCCGGGTGGATCTCCGTGACCAGGGCCTGGGCCAGCAGGCCGAAGGCGACGCCGATGAAGACGGCGGGGAAGATCCGGCCGCCGACGAAGCCGCAGGAGGCGGCGACGAGCAGGGCGACGATCTTGACCACGGCCATCCGCGCCAGCTCGCCGGAGGACCAGCCGCCGATGTTCGACGCGAGCTCCTTCATCTCCTCCAGCCCCTTGAAGAGCGTCAGGTGCCCGCCGAGCGCGCCCAGCAGCCCGAGGACCAGACCGCCGGCCGGCAGCATCAGCATCGGGTGCCGCAGCCGTCGGAAGGCCCGGTGGACGTGGGGGAGGCCGTAGCAGCAGAGGAGGCCGAAGAAGGCGGCCGCGGTGGCGACGGTCAGCGAGGCGAGCAGATCGCCCCACCCCGGGTCGGCCAGCTGGGGCAGCGACAGGTCGAAGCTGGGGTGCGCGACCAGCGCCGTGGTCATGGCGCCCGCCCCGGCGGCGACGAGCGGCGCGAAGAGCCGGTCCCACAGCGAGCCGGGGCCCGGCTGGTGGACGAGCGCCTCGGAGATGACCAGGGCGGCGGCCACCGGGGTGCCGAAGAGGGCGCCGATGGTGGCGGCGGAGGCCAGGGCGACCCAGAAGGCGCCCGGCGCGTTCGGCTGCGCCTTGCGCCCGAGCCAGTAGGCGAGGGCGATGTTCGCGGCGATGATCGGGTTCTCCGGGCCGAGGCTGACCCCGCCCGCCAGCGTGAGCGTCCCCGCGAGCAGCAGCCCTGGGACGACCGAGGGGGCGATCGGGGCGTCGCCGAGACCGGCCGAGGACGGATCGGGGCCCGCGTGCCCGGGGACCTTCCAGACGACGAGGCCCACCGCGACACCGGTCGCGGTGAGCATCACGATGATCCAGAGGGACGAGAAGCCGCCGATGCCGAGAGCGTCCGGCAGGGTCTCCCACAGCACGTGCTGGAACTCCTCGGAGACCCAGCTGACCCCCAGGAAGAGCAGGCTCGCCAGCACGCCCACGACGAGGGCGGGCAGGACCTGCGGCAGCAGGACACGGACGGGCGCCTCGGGGACGCGGGGTGGGGGCGCGGACGACGGGGTATCGGGAGCCACCGCCCCACCATAGGTGTACAAATGCCGCACAACGCCCCGACAGTTGAGGGTGTCGCCCGCGGAACCGCGGCCCCGTCACGCATCCCACGTCACACGTCAGGCATCACGGAGCGCGCGTCAGCCATCGCGCATCCCGTGTCGCGCATCCCGCGTCACGTACGAGGAGCGATCACCGCCGCCGTCCCGTAGGCGCAGACCTCCGTCCCCACGTCCGCCGCCTCCGTCACGTCGAAGCGGAACATCAGCACGGCGTTGGCGCCGCGCGCCTTCGCCTGCTCCACCAGCCGCTCCATCGCCTGGTTGCGGGTCTCCACCAGGGTCTTCGTCAGGCCCTTCAGCTCCCCGCCGATCATCGACTTCAGCCCCGCGCCGATCTGGCTGCCCAGATGCCGCGAGCGCACGGTCAGCCCGAAGACCTCACCGATGACCTGCCGGACCTCGTGGCCGGGGACGTCGTTCGTGGTGACGACCAGCACGTCCGGGTGCGGCCCCTGGCCGCCGCCGTACTCCTCGATGCCCATCCGCATCCACCTCCTGGCCACCAGCCTCGGACCGGCGGCCCGCCGCCGCATCCCCGGAGGGGCCGGGCGGGGCCGTGGGCGGGGCCCGTGGAGGCCCGGTGGAACCCGGGGCGGTAAGAATGCGTTGATACTTTGGGGCAGCCGTCCCCCGCCCCCACCGACCGCAGGAGCCCGGAACCCCGTGAATACGCTTGCCCTCGGACCGAGCTGGCTGGACCCGGACTATCTGATTCAGACCTTCGGTCTGATCGGTGTCCTCGTCATCGTCTTCGCCGAGTCCGGCCTCCTCATCGGGTTCTTCCTGCCCGGCGACTCGCTGCTCTTCACCACCGGCCTGCTGGTCACCACCGACAAGCTGGACCAGCCGCTCTGGCTGGTCTGCACGCTCATCGTGGCCGCCGCGATCATCGGCGACCAGGTCGGCTATCTCTTCGGCCGCAAGGTCGGCCCGGCCCTCTTCAAGCGCCCCGACTCCAAGCTCTTCAAGCAGGAGAACGTGGAGAAGGCGCACGAGTTCTTCGAGAAGCACGGCCCGAAGTCGCTGATCCTGGCCCGCTTCGTGCCGATCGTGCGGACGTTCACGCCGATCATCGCCGGTGTGAGCCGGATGAACTACCGCTCGTTCATCACCTTCAACATCATCGGTGGTGTGCTCTGGGGCGCGGGCGTGACCATCCTCGGCGCCTCCCTCGGCAAGATCGAATTCGTGCACAAGAACATCGAGGCGATCCTGATCCTGATCGTCGCGATCTCCGTCATCCCGATCGTGATCGAGTACCTCCGCGCCCGCTCGCAGTCGAAGAAGGCCAAGGCCGCCCAGGGCGACGAGGACGGCAACGACACCCCCGGCGCCCAGAACCCGGGCGGCCGCGGCCGCCACGCCAAGCGCTGACCCTCCCCGGACGCGTCCCGTCCGGACCCGTCAGAAGCCCCTGGTCCGCTTCGCCGCACGCCGCGCCGCCGCCGCGCCCGGCGCCTGCATGAAGAGGCGGGCCAGCTCGCCTCCCAGGTTCACCCCGATCGCGATCGCCAGGGCCAGGGCCGCCGCCTTCGCCAAGGAGGCGAAGCCCTGGTCCAGGTTGTTCTGGGCGATGCCCAGCACCCCGAAGTACGTCGCCGAACCCGGCAGCAGCGGCCCGATCGCCGCCGTCACGTACGGCAGGGACGACGTGTGGTGGTAGCGGGCGGCCAGCTGCCCGAAGAGACCCACAAGGCCCGCCGCCACCGCCGTCGCCATCACCGCCGACCCGTCCGCCGTCACCGCGATCGACGCGTAGATGACCCAGGCCACCCCGCCGTTCAGCGTCGCGAAGAGCACCGTCGCCCGCGACTGCTGCAGCAGGATCGCGAACGTCGCGCACAGCACCATCGACGCCAGGATCTGCACCACCGGCCGCTCGACCGGGTTGAGGACGCCGTCCGGGTTCAGCTGCGCGTCGAACTGCACCGCCAGGTACAGCACCGACAGCACGCCCACCACGATCGCCACGAAGAAGTACCCGACTTCCAGGAGCCGGGCCGAGGCCGTGATGTAGAAGCCGGTCAGACCGTCCTGCACGGCCGCCACCAGCGCCCGCCCCGGGATCAGCGCGAACAGGCCACCCGTGATGACCGCGGAGGGCCGCAGATCCGCGTGGAGCAGCGTCAGCAGCACCCCCATCGCGGCCGGCGGCATCGCCGCCACCAGGAACTGGTAGAACTCCGGCAGCCCGCGCCCCGCGCACAGCCACGCCAGCCGGTCGCCGAGCACCGCGCCCAGGGCCGCCACCATGAAGACCGTGAACCCACCGCCCAGCAGCACCGAGGCGGCGCCCGCCAGCACACCGGCCGCCGACGACAGCACCCAGCCCGGGTAGGGATGCCGGTTGCGCCGGATCTCCGCAAGCCGTCGGTAGGCGTCCTCCGGGGAGACGTCGTGCTCCTCGGCGTTGATGTCGGCGAGGAGCTGGTAGACCGCCTCCAGCCGGGTGTAGTCCGTGCCCCGGCGCCGTACGGTCCGGTTCGCCGTGATCGGGTCGTCCACCAGCGACGGCTGGTGCGTGATCGACAGCAGCGTGAACGTCACCGTCGGCTCGCAGCGGTCCAGACCGTACGAACGGCAGATCGCGAACATCGCCGCCTCGACGTCCTCCGCGCCCTCACCGCCCGCGAGCAGCAGCTCGCCGATACGCAGGGTCAGGTCGAGCACACGGCCCACCGCGGGCCCCGCCTCGTCCTCCTTGCGCGCGATCTCCGGCACCGGCCGTTCACCCACCGGCAGCCGCAGCATCGTCCGCATCCGGTCCTGCCACGGAGCGTCCGCCGGCAGCCGCACCAGCGGCATCCCGTGGGCGGGCGTGAAGGCCGGCGGGGCGTGCTTCGCGGAGTACGTCGACGGCGGCGCGAACGCGGAGCCCTCCGGCTCCGGCGGCGGCTCAGGGACCAGCCCCTGGGGAACGGCGAACTCGGAGGTGGGGTGCTCCTCCTCCGGTACCACCGGCTGCTCCACCCCGGCAGGCGGGGTGAAGGCGCTGTGCGCCTCGTCCGACTGCGGCTTCCGGTCCTCCGGCCCGTCCGCCTCCACGACCACTCTGTTCGCCCTCACTCCCATTCGCACCTTCTGCCCAGTATGCGCACGGGCATACGACCTCACGCGAGACGGGCGGCGCCCCTCCGCAGAGGTGCACCGCCCGTCACGACGTCGAACGTGGGCCCACTCAGTGGGCGCCGCCCTGCGCCTCGAGGCGCTTGTAGGAGGCCTCGATCTCGGCCTCGGCCTCGGCGCGGCCGACCCAGTTGGCGCCCTCGACCGACTTGCCCGGCTCCAGGTCCTTGTAGACCTCGAAGAAGTGCTGGATCTCCAGGCGGTCGAACTCCGACACGTGGTGGATGTCGCGCAGGTGCTCCACGCGCGGGTCCGAGGCGGGGACGCACAGCAGCTTGTCGTCGCCGCCGGCCTCGTCCGTCATGCGGAACATACCGATGGCGCGGCACTTGATCAGGCAGCCGGGGAAGGTCGGCTCGTCCAGGATGACCAGCGCGTCCAGCGGGTCGCCGTCCTCGCCGAGGGTGTTCTCGACGAAGCCGTAGTCGGCCGGGTAGCTGGTCGAGGTGAAGAGGCGACGGTCCAGGCGGATACGACCCGTCTCGTGGTCGACCTCGTACTTGTTCCGCGACCCCTTCGGGATCTCGATGGTGACGTCGAACTCCACGGGTGGCTCCTCCTGAATCAACACATGTGAATGCCTGCGGCAACGCGCAGTGATTAAGTGTCCCTCACGCCTGTGTGTGATCGCGAAAGGGGCTGGTCAGCTATGCCGGAGCCGAAGACCTGGCAGCTCACGGCATGCTCTGCCGTACTCGGTCTGGCCCTGGCCGCCGGAGCGGTGACAGCCGCCGGACCGTGGGACAACGGTCAGCGTAAGGCCGAGCGCGCCCGGGCGGCCGCCGCGGCCCCGACAGGTGGCGCACATCACGCGCCCCCCGCCCCTCCGCGCCGCCCCGCCCCCGCGCCCGCCCCGAGCGCCGCCGGAGTGCTCCGCGCGCTCGACACGCCCCGGGCCGCCCGTCCGGGTGATCTCGCCGCCCTCCTGGTCCCGCTCCTCGCCGACCCCGGCCTCGGGCCGCTGCGCACCGCCTCGGTCGTCGACGCCACCACCGGCAAGCAGCTGTACGGGGAGGGCGCCACGACCGCCATGACCCCGGCCTCCACGATCAAGATCGCCACCTCGGTCGCCGCACTCTCCGCCCTCGGCCCCGACCACCGCATCCCGACGACCGTCGCCGCCTCACCGGACGGCCGCACCGTCACCCTCGTCGGCGGCGGCGACCCCACGCTCGACCGCGCCCGCCTGAAGGCCCTCGCGACCGACACCGCCCGCGCCCTCAAGGCCCGCGGGGTCACCTCCGTACGCCTCGCCTACGACACGAGCCTCTACCAGGGCCCCGCCCGCCACCCCATCGGCCGCAACGAGAACATCTCCCCCGTCAGCCCCCTGATGCTGAACGCCGGCCGCCTCGACGGCTCCACCAGCGGCACCACCCACTCGCGCAGCGACGACCCGGCCAAGGACACCGCCACCGCCTTCGCCCAGCTCCTCACCAAGGCCGGTACGAAGATCCAGGGCGCCCCCGCCCCCGGCCGCGCCCCCAAGCCCGCCGACGGCGCCAAGCCCGCGGCCCCCCTGGCCCGTACCGCATCCGCCCCGCTCTCCGCCCTCGTCGAGCGCACCCTCACCCACAGCGACAACGACCTCGCCGAGGCCCTCGCCCGCCAGACCGCCGTCGCCCGCGAGCAGCCGGCGAGCTTCACCGGCGCCGGCAAGGCCGTCCAGGCCGAGCTCACCGCCCTCGGCCTGCCCACCGCCGGCGCCCGCTTCGCCGACGGCAGCGGCCTCTCCCGCGACGACCGGCTCTCCGCCGCCCTGCTCACCGGCCTCCTCACCCGGGCGGCCGACCCGGCCCGGCCCGCCCTGCGCCCCGCCCTCACCGGCCTGCCCGTCGGCGGCTTCAACGGCACCCTCAAGAGCCGCTTCGACACCGGCCCCGCCCTCGGCGGTGCCGGACTCGTCCGCGCCAAGACCGGCACCCTCAAGGGCGTCAACACGCTCGCCGGAACCGTCGTCACCGCCGACGGCCGGCTCCTCGCCTTCGCCTTCCTCGCCGGCCGCACCCCCTCCGCCGGACAGGCCCAACCCGCCCTCGACCGCCTCTCCGCCGCCCTCGTCGCCCCAGGACGACCCGTACCGAACCTGCCCTGATCCGGCGGGAAGAACGTACGGTTGACGCATGACGAGCATCGGTGGTGCCGAGATGGTCGACTGGAATCTCGCGGTCGCGACCGCGACCCGACTGGTGAGGCCGGGCCCCGAGGTGACCCGCGACGAGGCCCGCGAGGTCGTCGCGGAGCTCCGCAGGCACGCCAAGGCGTCCGAGGAACACGTCCGCGCCTTCACCCGGATGATCCCCGACGGCCACGAACCACGGGACACCCCCGTCCTCGTCGTGGACCGGGCCGGCTGGGTCAAGGCCAACGTCGCGGGCTTCCGCGAACTGCTCGCCCCCCTCCTCGACAAGATGCAGGAACGCCGCTCGGGCACCCCCGGCTCAGCCGTGCTCGGCGCCGTCGGCGGCAAGGTCACCGGCGTCGAACTCGGCATGCTCCTGTCGTTCCTCGCCTCCCGGATCCTCGGCCAGTACGAGACCTTCGCCCCCGCCACCCGCGACCTGCCCGCCGGGGAGAACGGCGGCGGCCGCCTCCTGCTCGTCGCCCCCAACATCGTCCACGTCGAACGCGAACTCGCCGTCGACCCGCACGACTTCCGGCTCTGGGTCTGCCTCCACGAAGAGACCCACCGCACCCAGTTCACCGCCGTCCCCTGGCTCCGCGACCACCTCCAGGGCGAGATCCAGTCCTTCCTCGGCGCCACCGAGGTCGACCCCTCCACGGTCGTCGAGCGCCTCCGCGAAGCCGCCCAGACCCTCGCCGGAAGCCGCCCCGAGGGCGAAGAGGGCGAACCCGGCCCCTCCCTCGTCGAAATCGTCCAGACCCCCGAGCAGCGCGAGATCCTCGGCCGCCTCACCGCCGTCATGTCCCTCCTCGAAGGCCACGCCGACTACGTCATGGACGGCGTCGGCCCCCAGGTCGTCCCCTCCGTCACCGAGATCCGCGAGAAGTTCCAGCAGCGCCGCGCCCGCGGCGCCTCCCGCCTCGACCTCGCCCTGCGCAAGCTCCTCGGCCTCGACGCCAAACTGCGCCAGTACCGCGACGGCGAACGCTTCGTCCGCGCCGTCGTCGACGAGGTCGGCATGGACGGCTTCAACCGCGTCTGGACCTCCCCCAACACGCTCCCCACCAAGGCCGAGATCGCCGCACCGGCCGACTGGGTCGCGAGGGTGCACCGTAAGGCAGACTCGTGAGACGGGTGCGACGTATGACGGAAGAACACACCCCCAATCACCCATCCGAGGGACCGTAGACCCAGGGTGGGGCGTGCAATGCTCGGGTAACGGCCAGGTTCTGTCACCATCGACGCACTCTGAGTGACCGAACCCCCTCTTCCGACCGTTAAGACTCCGACCGAGGCACCCCACTCCTTCACGAAGGGCACCGGACATGGGTCCCCATCCTGCGGTCGCGGCGATACGCCTGGCGGTCCGCCGCGTACTCCACGACGTTCTCACCGAGCACCAGACCGACCCCGCCGCGACACCCGAGCAGCGCCCCCTCGTGCTCGTCGCCTGCTCCGGAGGCGCCGACTCCATGGCACTCGCCTCCGCACTCGCCTTCGAGGCCCGCAAGCTCGCCGTCCGCGCCGGCGGCATCACCGTCGACCACGGCCTCCAGGACGGCTCCGCCCAGCGCGCCGCCGAGGTCGCCGGACGCATGAGCGCGCTCGGACTCGACCCCGTCGACGCCGTCGCCGTCACCGTGGGCAGAGAGACAAGGGTGGCGCACAGCGCCTCGATCAGGGGTGGTGGCGGGCGACGGGCGGGCGGCCCCGAGGCCGCGGCCCGCGACGCCCGCTACGCCGCCCTCGACGAAGCCGCCGAACGCCACGGCGCCACCGCCGTCCTGCTCGGCCACACTCGCGACGACCAGGCCGAAACCGTCCTCCTGGGCCTCGCCCGCGGCTCCGGCATCCGCTCGCTGTCCGGCATGGCCGCCGTCTCCGGCCGCTACCGCCGCCCCTTCCTGGAGCTCGACCGGCAGACCGTCCGCAAGGCCTGCGTCGCCCAGGAACTCGCCGTCTGGGACGACCCCCACAACGCGGACCCCGCCTACACCCGCTCCCGGCTCCGCCACGAAGGCCTGCCCGCCCTGGAGAAGGCCCTCGGCAAAGGCGTCGTCGAAGCCCTCGCCCGTACGGCCCAGCTCTCCCGCGACGACGCCGACGCCCTCGACTCCTGGGCCGCCGACGCCGAAACCGCCGTCCGCGACGAGGCAGGCCGACTCGAATGCGCCAAACTCTTCGGACTCCCGCCGGCCGTCCGCCGCCGCATCCTGCGCCGCGCCATGATCGCCGAGGGCGCGCCCGCGGGATCCCTCTTCGCCCGTCACATCGAGGAGGTCGACCGGCTGATCACCGGCTGGCGCGGACAAGGCGCCATCAATCTGCCCGGCCGCGTCGAGGCACGACGGCAGGGTGGCAGACTGGTCATTCGGCAAGGCTGACGCAAGCTGCAACGAAAGTGACCCGGGTGAACGAGAAGGACATGGGCACCGACCTCAAGTCGGTGCTCATCACCAAGGAAGAGATCGACGCGAAGCTGGCCGAGCTGGCCGCGAAGATCGACGCGGAGTACGCGGGCAAGGACCTGCTCATCGTCGGTGTCCTCAAGGGCGCCGTGATGGTGATGGCGGACCTGGCGCGCGCGCTGTCCACCCCCGTCACCATGGACTGGATGGCCGTCTCCTCCTACGGCGCGGGCACCCAGTCCTCCGGCGTCGTCCGCATCCTCAAGGACCTCGACACCGACATCAAGGGCAAGCACGTCCTGATCGTCGAGGACATCATCGACTCCGGCCTGACGCTGTCCTGGCTGCTGTCGAACCTCGGCTCGCGCGAGCCCGCCTCCCTGGAGGTGTGCACGCTGCTGCGCAAGCCGGACGCCGCCAAGGTCGCGATCGACGTGAAGTGGATCGGTTTCGACATCCCCAACGAGTTCGTCGTCGGATACGGCCTCGACTACGCCGAGAAGTACCGCAACCTCCCGTTCGTCGGCACACTCGCGCCGCACGTCTACGGAGGCTGACGCCCGGGAACCCGTACCGCCCTTCCGCCGTTGGAGCAAGGGAAGGCGGTCACGGGTCACCTGGCTGAGGTACCGTCCGAAGAACAGCTTTTTCTCATAGCAGCTCTCACAGCAGCATTTACCTACGGGCAGGAGGGACGGGGCGTTCTCGCTCCGTATGGATGGACGTGAAGCGATACTTCCGTGGGCCGGTCATGTGGATCGTGCTGGCCGTCCTCGCCGTGGTCGTGCTGATGCAGGTCGTCGGCTCGTCCGAGGGCTACAAGACGGTGGACACCAGCAAGGTCGTCCAGGCGATCAATGACAAGCAGGCCGACCAGGTCAAGCTGACGACCGGCGACGAGCAGGTCATCAAGGTCGAACTCAAGAAGGACGCCGACAAGAACAAGTACGGCGGCAGCACCAAGATCCAGGCCAGCTACATCGGTGACCAGGGCGCCAACCTGACCACCACGCTCCAGGAGCAGTCCGCCGCCGGCGACCTCGACAAGGGCTACACCGTCTCCCCGGAGCGGCAGAGCCCCTTCCTGTCGGTGCTGCTCTCGCTGCTGCCCTTCGTTCTCATCGTGGTCGTCTTCCTGTTCCTGATGAACCAGATGCAGGGCGGCGGCTCCCGAGTCATGAACTTCGGGAAGTCCAAGGCCAAGCTGATCACCAAGGACACCCCGAAGACCACCTTCGCCGACGTGGCGGGCTCGGACGAGGCCGTCGAGGAACTCCACGAGATCAAGGAGTTCCTCCAGGAGCCGGCGAAGTTCCAGGCCGTCGGCGCCAAGATCCCCAAGGGCGTGCTGCTCTACGGCCCGCCCGGAACCGGCAAGACCCTCCTCGCGCGTGCCGTCGCGGGCGAGGCCGGCGTGCCGTTCTACTCGATCTCCGGCTCCGACTTCGTCGAGATGTTCGTCGGTGTCGGTGCCTCCCGGGTCCGCGACCTCTTCGAGCAGGCCAAGGCGAACGCCCCGGCGATCGTCTTCGTCGACGAGATCGACGCCGTCGGCCGACACCGCGGCGCCGGCCTCGGCGGCGGCCACGACGAGCGCGAGCAGACCCTCAACCAGCTCCTCGTCGAGATGGACGGCTTCGACGTGAAGGGCGGCGTCATCCTGATCGCCGCCACGAACCGACCCGACATCCTCGACCCGGCCCTCCTGCGCCCCGGCCGCTTCGACCGCCAGATCGCGGTCGACCGCCCGGACATGCAGGGCCGTCTGGAGATCCTCAAGGTCCACCAGAAGGGCAAGCCGGTCGCCCCGGACGTGGACCTGGGCGCGGTGGCACGCCGCACCCCGGGCTTCACGGGCGCGGACCTGTCGAACGTGCTGAACGAAGCGGCGCTCCTCACGGCGCGCAGCGACAAGAAGCTGATCGACAACCACTCCCTGGACGAGGCGATCGACCGCGTGGTCGCGGGCCCGCAGAAGCGGACCCGGATCATGTCGGACAAGGAGAAGAAGATCACCGCGTACCACGAGGGCGGTCACGCCCTGGTCGCGGCGGCCTCGCCGAACTCCGACCCGGTCCACAAGATCACGATCCTGTCCCGCGGCCGGGCCCTGGGCTACACGATGGTGCTCCCGGACGAGGACAAGTACTCCACCACCCGCAACGAAATGCTCGACCAGCTGGCGTACATGCTGGGCGGGCGCGCGGCGGAGGAGCTCGTCTTCCACGATCCGACCACGGGCGCCGCGAACGACATCGAGAAGGCCACGGCCACCGCTCGCGCGATGGTCACGCAGTACGGCATGACCGAGCGGCTCGGCGCGATCAAGTTCGGTGGCGACAACACCGAGCCGTTCCTGGGCCGCGAGATGGCGCACCAGCGCGACTACTCGGAAGAGGTCGCCGCGCTGGTCGACGAAGAGGTCAAGAAGCTCATCGAGACCGCGCACAACGAGGCGTGGGAGATCCTCGTCGAGAACCGCGACGTTCTCGACAACCTGGTCCTGCAGCTCCTGGAGAAGGAGACGCTGGGCAAGGAGGAGATCGCCGAGATCTTCGCCCCGATCGTCAAGCGCCCGGCCCGCCCGGCCTGGACGGGCTCGTCCCGCCGCACGCCCTCGACCCGTCCGCCGGTCCTCTCCCCCAAGGAGCTGGCCCTGACGAACGGCGCGAACGGCACCCCCGCGGTGGACACCACCAAGGCGATCGAGGTCGCCCCCGAGGAGGCCCCGGAGGCCTGACCTCCGCCACCCGGAATGGAAGCCGCGCCCCCACAGGTTTTAGCCTGTGGGGGCGCGGCACATTTCGCGCCACGAGTTTCAGACGGAACGAGGCACAGATGACCGATCCGGTGACGCTGGACGGCGAGGGCACGATCGGCGAGTTCGACGAGAAGCGCGCCGAGAACGCCGTACGAGAGCTCCTCATCGCGGTCGGCGAGGACCCGGACCGCGAGGGGCTCAGGGAGACGCCGGCGCGGGTGGCGCGGGCGTACCAGGAGATATTCGCGGGCCTGCGTCAGCAGCCCGAGGACGTCCTGACGACCACGTTCGACCTCGGTCACGACGAGATGGTGCTGGTCAAGGACATTGAGGTGTACTCGACGTGTGAGCACCATCTCGTCCCGTTCAGGGGCGTGGCGCACGTGGGATACATCCCCTCGACCTCCGGCAAGATCACCGGCTTGTCGAAGCTGGCCCGCCTCGTGGACGTCTACGCCCGGCGCCCCCAGGTCCAGGAGCGGCTGACCACGCAGGTCGCCGACTCCCTGATGGAGATACTGGAGCCGCGCGGTGTGATCGTGGTGATCGAGTGCGAGCACATGTGCATGTCGATGCGCGGCATCCGTAAGCCGGGCGCGAAGACCATCACCTCGGCCGTCCGCGGCCAGCTCCGCGACCCCGCGACCCGCAACGAGGCGATGAGCCTGATCATGGCGCGATAGTCCGCGCACGGGGGAGGCGGCAGGCCCGCCGGGGGCCTCAAGCCACCGGGGCCGTGCCCTTGCCGTTTTCCTCGTCCTCCGGGAGTTTGCAGACGCGCTCCAGGAAGAGGGCCGCGGCGATGACCGCGAAGCCCGCGAGGACCGAGAAGGCGGCGTAGATGGCCTGGTCGCGGCGGGACGGGATGTCGAGGGAGCCCAGGAGGAAGACGCCCGTGCCGCCGTACATGCCGGCGACCAGGGCGGCGACCAGGGCGCTCGCCTGGCCGAAGACCACCGCGCGGGCAGCCATCAGGGGCTCGACGCCCTTCGCGCCGGGGCGGCGCTCGCGCTGGGCCTTCAGGCGGGAGCGGATGGAGAGGGCCGTCGCGGTCAGGACGGCCGCGATCGACGCGAGGACGATCGGCGCCGCGAGCGGCACGCTCGGCAGGGTGCCGACCGCGTCCCAGAGGCGCGCGGCGCCCCAGGACAGGACCCCGGCCACGATGAACAGTCCGGCCAGAACCTTGAGCCGCAGTTGCTTCACCGAGTGTCCTTCGTGTCGTCTCGCGGGCGGTCTTCCACGAGCCTAACGACTACTCGGGCAGACGGAGTTCCAGGTCGACACGCGGCACGACTCCGTCCCGGCCGAGCGCCGTGAGGAGGGCCGCGACCGAGCCGAGGCCGGGGAGCTGCGCTTCGGGGTCCACGTCGTTCCAGGGCGCCAGGACGAAGGCGCGCTCGTGGGCGCGGGGGTGGGGCAGGGTCAGGACGGGGTCGTCGGAGACGACGTCCGCGTACGCCACGATGTCGACGTCGATCGTGCGGGCGCCCCAGCGCTCCTCGCGGACCCGGTGGAAGGCTTCCTCGACGGCGTGCGCCCGCTCCAGGAGGGAGCTGGGCGGCAGGGTCGTCTTCACCAGGGCGACCGCGTTGAGGTACGAGGGCTGGGAGCCGGGCTCGACGCCCCAGGGCTCCGTCTCGTAGACGCGGGAGACGGCCTTGACCCGCAGGCCCGGGGTGTCCTCCAGGGCGTCGACGGCGCCCTGGAGGGTCTCCAGGCGGTTGCCCAGGTTGGCGCCGAGGGCGATGACGGCCCACTTCGGGTTCGAGAGGGTCACGTCGGCGGCGTCCACCGCCTCGACGACGGAGGCGGGTACGGGCTGCACGGTGGGGTCGCTGTGCGTGGCTTTCATACTCGGCTCCGGGTGATGGTGATGGTCACGTCGTCGAAGGGGACCGTGATCGGCGCGTCCGGCTTGTGGACGACGACTTCGACCTCCTGGACGCCGGCGTGCTTGAGGCACTGCTGCGCGATCCGCTCGGCGAGGGTCTCGATCAGGTCCACGGGCTCGCCCTGGACGACGTCGACGACTTCTTCCGCGACGACGCCGTAGTGCACGGTCTTCGTCAGGTCGTCGTCGGCGGCCGCGGGGCGGGTGTCCAGGCCGAGGACGAGGTCGACGATGAAGGTCTGGCCTTCTTCGCGTTCCTTGGGGAAGACGCCGTGGTGTCCTCGGGCCTTGAGGCCGCGCAGCGCGACACGATCCACGCGAATCACTCCTGCTGTCGTAGTTCTTGTGGCCACGCAGCCGGGTGCGGACGGCCGGGTGTCCAGCATCGAATCTACCTGCGAGCACCGACAGCGCTTGCCCATGGGGGTTCGGGCGGCGGCCACAGGGGACTGGCTGCGGCCCCTACCCAGAGCACCGGATTCCAATCCCCGGCGTCACCCGAACGGCCCCCGGATCCCGTCAGGCGCCGGGCTCCTCGTCCTCCTCGTCGTCCGATTCGGCGAGGACCGGGGAGCCGTGGTGGGACCAGATCTTCCAGCCGTCGAATGTGCGGCGGAACACATTGGTGGCGACCACGAGCTGCCCGACGAGGGGCCCGAGCTCGGCGCCGTCCTCGGCCGGTCCGCCGCTGAGGATGTTCTCGGTGCAGGTGACCACGGCGACGTCGCCGCCGAGGGAGACCTTCACGTCCGTCAGGAAGAACTGGATGTACTCGGTGTTCGCCATGATCAGCGCGTACGAGCGGAGGACCTCGCCGCGCCCGGAGAGCACCGGCCAGCCGGGGTGGACGCAGCTGATGGGGGTGGCGCCGTCGTCGAGCCAGAGGGCGGTGATCGCCTCGAAGTCGCCGAGTTCCATCGCCTCGTAGAAGGCGGTGTTGGCGGCCTCGACCGCCGCGGTGTCGGTCTGGTGGGTCACCGGGCTCCTTCGACGGCCCTGGCGACCCGGACGGCGTCGGCGGTGGCCCTGACTTCGTGGACGCGGACGGCCCAGGCGCCCTCGTGGGCGGCGATGGCGGAGACGGCGGCGGTGGCGGCGTCCCGTTCGCGGGCGGGCGGTGGGGCGGAGCCCTCGTGGGCCAGGACGTGGCCGAGGAAGCGCTTGCGCGAGGCGGCCACGAGCAGGGGCCGGCCGAGGCCGCGCAGTTCGCGGAGGTGGGCGACGAGGGCCAGGTCGTGCGGGGCGAGCTTGGCGAAGCCGAGGCCGGGGTCGATCACGATCCGCTCGGGGTCGATGCCGCCCTCGACGACGGCCTCCACGCGGCGGCGCAGTTCGGTGACGACCTCGCCGACGACGTCGTCGTAGACGGCGAGGCTGTTCATGTCCTGGCTGAAGCCGCGCCAGTGCATGACGACGAAGGGGACCTCGGCGGCGGCGACGGCGGGGACCATCGCGGGGTCGGCGAGGCCGCCGCTGACGTCGTTGACGAGTGCGGCGCCCGCCTCGACGGCGGCGCGGGCGACCGAGGCGCGCATGGTGTCGACGGAGACGGTGACGCCTTCGGAGGCGAGGCCGCGGACGACGGGGACGACCCGGCGCAGCTCTTCGTCCTCGTCGACCCGGCTGGCGCCGGGGCGGGTGGACTCGCCGCCGACGTCGACGAGGTCCGCGCCCTCGGCGACGAGGTCGAGCCCGTGTTTGACGGCGGCCGTGGTGTCGAACCAGCGGCCGCCGTCGGAGAAGGAGTCCGGGGTCACGTTGACGACGCCCATGACCGCGCAGCGGTCCCACTCCGGCAGGCCCAAGGCCGTGCCTCGACCGATCGACGTACTCATACGCCCAGCGTAGGGCCCGGGCGGCCGGTCGGGCCTACGGGCCCGGGCCGTGCGCTCCCGCGGGCCGTGTGCCGCACGGGCCTCCGGCTCACGCCGCGTGGACCTCGCGGTCGGCCTGCGGGGCGACGATGTGGGCGCAGGGGCGGGGTTCGGCGGAGGCCTTGCGGCGGGCGAAGGGGCGGGGCAGTTCGAGGTTGACGAAGCCCTCGGCCTGCATGGCGGCGAAGCCGATACGGGGCAGGTCGCGGCTCTTGCGGTAGACGACGAAGCGGGGCTCCCAGCGGGGCCGGAACTTGGCGTTGAACTTGTACAGGGACTCGATCTGGAACCAGCGGGAGAGGAAGACGAGCAGTCCGCGCCAGAGCCGGAGGACGGGTCCCGCGCCGATCTTCTCGCCGCGGGCCAGGGCGGCGCGGAACATGGCGAAGTTGAGGGAGACGCGCTCGATGCCGAGGCGCGGGGACTCCTGGAGGGCGGCGACGATGAGGAGCTCGTTCATGCCGGGGTCGGCGGAGCGGTCGCGGCGCATCAGCTCGAGGGACATGCCGTCGGGGCCCCAGGGCACGAAGTGGATGATCGCCTTCAGGTCGCCGTACGCGGAGTCGGTGCCGTCCTCGTCGCTCTTGTGGGCGGTCGCTATCACCGCGTCGCCGTCGCCGGGGTCGCCGATGCGGCCCAGGGCCATGGAGAAGCCGCGTTCGGTGTCGGTGCCGCGCCAGTCGGCGGCGGCGCGGCGGACGCGGGCGAGTTCGCCGTCGCTGAGGTCTCGGACGCGCCGCACCTTGGTGGTGTAGCCGTTGCGCTCGATCCGCTTCACCATCTGGCGGACGTTACGCATGGCGCGCCCGGAGAGGGAGAAATCCGCGACGTCCACCACCGCCTCGTCACCGAGTTCGAGGGCGTCGAGGCCGGTCTCTCGGGTCCAGACCTCGCCTCCGGTCTCGGAGCAGCCCATGACGGCGGGGGTCCAGGAGTGGGCCTTGGCCTCGTCCATGAAGCGTTCGATGGCGCCGGGCCAGGCCTCGACGTCGCCGATGGGGTCGCCGCTGGCGAGCATGACGCCGGAGACGACGCGGTAGCAGACGGCGGCCTTGCCGCTGGGGGAGAAGACGACGCCCTTGTCGCGGCGGAGCGCGAAGTGGCCGAGGGAGTCGCGGCTGCCGTGCTTGGCGAGCAGGGCGCGCAGCCGGGTCTCGTCGTCCTCGGTGAGCCGGGCGGCGGGGTGCTCGGGGCGGAAGGCGAGGTAGATGGTGGTGAGGGCGGTGAGCATGCCGAGGGCGCCGAGGGAGTAGCCGACGGTCCAGTCGACGCCGTTGGTGTAGCCGACGGGGCCTTCGAAGCCGAAGAGTCCGTAGAGGACGTGTTCGAGGCGGTCGGTGAGGCTGGGGCTGCCGACGACGCGGCGCGGGTGGGCGCTGACGATGACGAGGCCGAGGAGGATCGAGCCGGCGCCCATGAGGACGAAGTTGGCGAGCGCCTTCCAGCGGCTGCGGGGGTCGGGCAGGGCGGCGAACTGGTCCCGGTGGCGTACGAGCAGGGCGAGCAGCGCGAGGGAGAGCAGGGCGCCGAGGACGGAGTGGCGCCAGACGAACTGGGCTACGGCGCCGAGCGGCAGGAGGACGACGGCGGCCCGCCAGGCGCGGCGCTTGTGGCGCTTGAGGCCGTGGGCGAGGAGCAGGAGGAGGACGCCGGCGCTGAGGGAGAGGGCCGCGCTGAGCGGGCCGAGGGTGCCGGGCAGTACTTCGGCGATGGCGTGCATCCGGCTGGCCCGGAAGCGCGGGAAGACGCCCGCGGCGATGTCGATCAGGCCGATGAGCGTGCAGGCCGTTCCGACGAGGGCGGGCACCTTCTCGGGGCGCGGTCCGCGCAGAATCCGGCGCACCCGAACCGGAACCAATCCTGACTTGTCCCCATCTACCGTGACAGACATCGCTTCCCGTGCTTCCCGTGGCTCCGCGAAAGATTGATTCTCCGGCGGCCGCGCGGTGGTCAGGGGCGGGCCGGGGCCGGAGGTTTGCGCCTTCTAGGACGGCTTCGCGGGGAGGCGGGTTCATTCACCCACAGGAATTTCTCAGGAAGAGGGCTCGGTCGTCTCATGGGTCTCACCAGCAACAAGGTCTTGGCGCTGGCGGTCGCGCTGGCGGTGGTGCTTTTCGTGGCCACGGTCTGGCTGTGGCCGCGGCTGGCGCGGGGCGGTTTCCGGGCCGTCCTCGGCAGGATCGGGCTGCTGCTCGCCACCCAGCTGGCGCTCTTCGCCTCGGTGGGCCTCGCGGCGAACAACTCCTTCCTCTTCTACGGTTCCTGGGCGGACCTCTTCGGCCAGGAGCAGGACATGGGGGTGGTCGTCGACCACTCGGCCGGCTCCAAGGACCTGAAGGTCGTCGGTACGCAGGCGCTGGACGTGCCCGGCGGCTCCAAGCCCTCGGTCGGCGGGCAGATACAGAAGGTCGTCGTCGCGGGCGAGAAGTCGGGCATCACCTCGCCGGCGTACGTGTACCTGCCGCCGGAGTACTTCCAGAAGGGGTACGAGAAGGCCACCTTCCCGGCCTCCCTGGTGCTGACCGGCTACCCGGGCACGGCGGAGAACCTGCTCAAGGGGCTGAAGTACCCGAAGACCGCCTTCCTCCAGGCCAAGGAGAAGAAGATGCGGCCGATGATCCTGGTGATGCTGCGGCCGACCGTGGCGCCGCCGCGGGACACCGAGTGCGTGGACATCCCGGGTGGGCCGAAGACGGAGACCTTCTTCGCGAAGGACCTGCCGAAGGCGGTCTCGGAGACGTACCGGGTGGGGACGAAGGCCCGGAACTGGGGGTTCATGGGGAACTCGACGGGCGGTTACTGCGCGCTGAAGATCGCGCTGCACCACCCCGACCGGTTCGCGGCGGGCGCGGGGTTCTCGGCGTACTACAAGGCGGCCGAGGACGTGACGACGGGCGACCTCTTCCACGGCGACGACAAGGCGCGCAAGCGGGCGGACCTGCTGTGGAGCCTGGACCACCTGCCGCAGGGCAAGTCGTCGTTCCTGGTGACGACTTCGAAGCAGGGCGAGGGGAACCTGAGCGGGACCCGCGCCTTCGTCAAGAAGGTGAAGGCCCCGGCGCGGGTCTCCTCGATCACGCTGGACAGCGGCGGGCACAACTTCAACACCTGGAACCGGGAGATCCCGCCCGGCCTGGTGTGGATGAGCGGGCGGCTCAGCGCGGACTGAGTGTCTTGGGGGGAGTGTTCTGCGCGTTCTCGGCCGGCGCCGGGGACGCCGCGCGCAGGGCCCGGTGGACGGCGGCCGGGGTGAGCACGCCCGCGTACCGGCCGCCTTCGGCGGGGTCGGTGACGGGCAGCCAGCCGGTGTCGTGCTGGAGCAGCGCGGCCAGTGCCTCCCGGAGGGAGGCGCCGAGCGGCACCGGCTCCGGGGCGGGGCGGGTGCGGCCGGGTTCGTCCGCGGCGACCCAGCCCGTGATGCGGCCGTCGGCGTCGAGGACGACGGACCAGGGGGCGCCTTCGGGTGCCGTGTCACCCGCGCGGAGCGCCGGGACCTCCTCCAGGGCGGCGGAGTCCACGGTGGTGACCGAGAGCCGCTTGAGGCCGCGGTCCGCGCCGACGAAGTCGGCGACGTACGGGGTGGCGGGGGCGCCGAGGACCCTGGCCGGGGTGTCGAACTGCTCGATCGTGCCCTGGCCGTAGACGGCGATCCGGTCGCCGAGGCGGACGGCCTCCTCCAGGTCGTGGGTGACGAGCAGGACGGTCTTGCGGACCTGCGACTGGAGGCGGAGGAACTCGTTCTGGAGGCGCTCGCGGACCACGGGGTCGACCGCGCCGAAGGGCTCGTCCATCAGGAGCACCGGCGGGTCGGCGGCGAGCGCACGGGCCACGCCGACGCGCTGGCGCTGTCCGCCGGAGAGCTGCTCGGGGTAGCGGGAGCCGTACGTCTTCGGGTCGAGGCCGACCAGGTCGAGGAGTTCGGCGGCGCGGGCGCGGGCCCGGGCGCGCGGGACGCCGAGGAGGTGCGGGACGGTCGCGGTGTTGTCGAGGACCGTGCGGTGCGGGAAGAGGCCGACCTGCTGGATGACGTATCCGATGCGGCGGCGCAGGTGGACGGGGTCGATCGCGGCTATGTCCTCGCCGTCGAGGAGGACGCGGCCCTCGGTCGGCTCGATGAGCCGGTTCACCATCTTCATCGTGGTGGTCTTGCCGCAGCCGGACGGGCCGACGAGCGTCACCAGTTCACCCTCGGCGACCTCGAAGGACAGGTCGTCGACGGCGGTCGTTCCGTCCGCGTACCGCTTGGTCACATGCTCGAACCGGATCATGTTCCCCATTCTGACCGCTGGGTGACAGGTGTGTGTGAAGGGCGTGTTGCCGCACCGTGAGGTCCTCGGCGATTGTCGGTGCCGGGGGTTAGGGTCGGTCATACATACGTTCGGCAACGGCTGGTGACCGGGGGGAGGGTACATGAGCGCGGCGAATTGTCTGGTGACGAACGACTGGATCTGCGGCGAGTATCTGCGCACGCGCAGCCAGGAGTTGACCGACGCGCTGCTCCAGCACGTGGGAATCACGGCCGTGTCCGTCCTCGTCGGCATCGCCGTCGCCTTTCCGCTGGCGCTGCTGGTGCGGGCGCGGCCGCGGTTCGCCGGGCCGGTGCTCGGCCTGACGACGCTGCTCTACACGATTCCGTCGCTGGCGATGTTCTCGCTGCTGCTGCCCTTCTTCGGGCTGTCCGCCGCGCTGGTCGTGACGGGCCTCGTGCTGTACTCCCTGACGATCCTCGTGCGGAACATGGTGGCCGGCCTGGACGCGGTGCCGGCCGAGGCGCGGGAGGCCGCCCGCGGCATGGGATACGGCTCGGGGCGGCTGCTCTGGGAGGTCGAACTGCCGCTGGCGCTGCCCGCGTTGATGGCCGGAATACGCATGGCGACGGTCTCCACGATCGCGCTCACGACGGTCGGCTCGATCGTCGGGCGGGGCGGCCTCGGCAACCTCATCGAGGACGCGCTGCCGACGTTCTTCAAGGCGCAGGTGCTCGCGGCCTCGGTGCTGTGCGTCCTGCTCGCGGTGGTCGCGGACCTGCTGCTCCTGGGCGTGCAGCGGCTGCTCACCCCGTGGACCCGCATACGTACGGCGCCGGGGGGCGAGTGAGCGGTGGGGATCGTGGCGGACGCCTGGAGCTGGCTGACCACCGGCGCCAACTGGGCGGGCGACGGCGGGGTGTGGCACCGCCTCGGTGAGCACGCGTACGTCAGCGGGATCGCGCTGCTGCTGGCCTGTGCGATCGCGCTGCCGCTGGGCCTCGCGCTCGGGCACGTCGGCCGGGGCGGCGCGCTCGCCGTCAACGTCTCCAACGTCGGGCGGGCGATCCCCGTCTTCGCCGTCCTTGCCCTGTTCATGGTGTCGCCGCTGCGCAACGCGGGGTATGTGCCGACGGTGATCGCCCTGGTGCTCTTCGCGATACCGCCGCTGCTCACCAACGCGTACGTGGGGATGCGTGAGGTGGACCGGGCGGTCGTGGAGGCCGCGCGGGGGATGGGCATGTCGGGCGGACAGCTCTTCCTGAAGGTCGAACTGCCCCTGGCCCGGCCGCTGATCATGACCGGGCTGCGGTCGGCCGCCGTGCAGGTCGTCGCCACCGCGACGATCGCGGCCATGGTCGGCCAGGGCGGCCTGGGCCGGATCATCACCGCCGGATTCAACACCTACAACACCCCGCAGGTGGTCGCGGGCGCCCTGCTGGTGGCACTGCTCGCCCTGGTCGTGGAGGTCGTCCTGGTGGGGGCGGACCGGCTGCTCGGCCGGCGCGCCTGAGCGCCCGCCCAGGTGATGCGTACGAACGCCTGGCACGGAACGAACCGCTTGTGCACGGAACGAACCGCTTGTGACACGGAACGACGACTAGGAGTGATCTCGTGAGCAGGACCTCGCGTATCGCGGGTGCGGTACTGGGTACGGCGGCGCTGACCGTCTCGCTCGCCGCGTGCGGCGGCGACAGCCTGGAGCAGGGCAAGGCGGGCGGCGGCTCCTCGTCCGGCGGGAAGAAGGGCTCCCTCGTCGTGGGTGCCGCCGCGTTCACCGAGTCCAAGGTGCTCGCGGAGCTCTACGCGCAGGTGCTGAACGACGCCGGATACGACGCGACCATCACCACCGTGAAGAACCGCGAGCTGTACGAACCGTCCCTGGAGAAGGGCGAGATCGACGTCGTACCGGAATACGCGGCGACGATCGCGGAATTCCTCAATGCGAAGGTGAACGGCCCGAAGGCGGCCGAGGAGAAGCCGGTCGCGTCCGGCGACGCGGCCGCCACGGTGGAGGCGTTGAAGAAGCTCGCCGAGCCGCGTGGCCTGAAGGTCCTCGCGTTCGGCGAGGCCGTCGACCAGAACGCCTTCGCGGTCTCGAAGGAATTCGCCGAGAAGAACAAGCTGAAGACGCTTTCGGACCTCGGTGCCGCCAAGGTGAAGGTGAAGATCGCGGCCGGTGACGAATGCGAGATACGGCCGTTCTGCGCGCCCGGCCTGAAGAAGACCTACGGCATCGACGTGACCGGGATCGACCCCAAGGGAGTCGGCACCCCGCAGGCCAAGCAGGCGGTCAAGGACGGTGTGGACCAGCTGGTGCTGACCACCACCACGGACGCGACGATCGACTCCTTCGGACTGGTCTTCCTGGACGACGACAAGAAGCTCCAGAACGCCGACAATGTGCTGCCGGTGGTCAATGCGAAGGACGCCGGATCGCCCGAGATCGCGGCCGCTCTCGACAAGATCACAAAGGCCCTCACCACGGCCGATCTCGCCGAACTGAACCGCAAGGTCGACGCCGAGCGCGCGAAGCCCGCGGACGTGGCGAAGACCTATCTGGAGTCGAAGGGCCTGGTCACGAAGTAAGGCCCGGGGGAGGGGAGTCGGCCCGGTTCCCGCCGGGACTCGGTCATGACGGCGAGAAGTGGCCAAGAGATTGCCGGGCCGACACCCCACACAGCGCCTACGCACGGTAAATTTCAGGCCATGCCACGTGGACGCCACCGCCATTCACCTCCCCTGCACAAGCTTCTGCCGCCCTCCGCGGTCGCCGGAGCGTCGGTCGTCTGTGCCGCGGGCGCCTGGCTGCTCGCCGATCCCGTGGCGTTGCGGCTGCTCGTGGCCGCCGCGGCGGCGGCCGCGGTCACCGGTGGCGTCATCATGCGCAGTTGGGACCGGAGCGCCGGCCGTCAGGTCGCGGAGCTGACCCGGGCGCGTACGGCGGACCAGTGGAAGACCGAGGAGCGGATAGCCGAGCTCGAAGCCGACCTGGAGGAGTCGCGCGAGCTGAGGGCCAAGCTGGACGCCAAGCTCCGCGCCAAGCGGGTCGAACTGGCCGGACTGCGCGGCGAGCACGCGGCGCTGCTGCGCCGGTACGCCACCGCCGAGACCGAGCGGGCCAGCGCCCTCGAAGGCCGAAGGCAGCTCGCCCTGGAGTCGTCCGTTCCGGCCAAGGAGCTGACGGCGGTCGGATCCACGCCCACCCCCGCCGCCTACCGCCAGGCCGCCGAGGCCCTGCGCGACCTCGCGCGCAACGCCGCCGCCCAGGAGGCCCGCCGTACGGCCGAGGCCGCCCGCAGTCGCGATCTCGCCGAGCGCGCCCGGGAGACGGAGGAGCCGCAGGGGAAGCACGCGGCGGCCGCCGGGAGCGAGCAGCACGCTCGACCGTCGACCGCCGTCGTACCCGCCCCCTCGACGGCCCTCTCGGCCGTCCCCTCCGCCGTCCCTGCGGTACGGGCCGTACCGGCCGCCTCCGCGATCGTCCCGTACGCCTCACGCCGCCCTGGCCGCCCCGAGGGCGGCTTCGACTTCTTCGGTACGCAGGCCCTTGAGGGCACGCGGAAGGCCGCGGCGGCCATCGAGGCCGTCCAGGACGCCGACCTGGCCGACGTCGTGGGCGAGGAGGTCCTCGCGACCGTCGCCCGCCGCACCCCCGAACAGCGGGCGATCGGCAACGTCATCGACCTGACCGCGCACGACGAGACCGAGCAGATCGACGTCGCCGAGCTGCGCGGAGTGGTCGGCTCTTGACGGTCCGGGCACTCGCCGCCGAGGACGTCCTCGCGCGGCGGGACGAGTGGATCGCCCTGTGCGCGCAGGCGTTCTGCGGCCCGCCCTGGCACGAACCGCCGCGCGGCGCCCTGCGGACGGTGGAGCGGCTGCTCGGCAGGGCGGCGTGGGGAGGGTCCGGCTTGCGCTGCGTCGCCTCGTTCGACGCCGAAGGCGCCGTGACCGGCTTCGCCGCCGGCTGGCTCGACACCGTGCTCTCGGGCGGCGCGCAGGAGGCCTTCGAACTCGCCGAACTCGTCGTCGCCCCCGCCCACCAGGGCCTCGGCCTCGGCCGCGCCCTGCACGACGCCCTCCTCGCCGACGCCCCCGCGCCGCGCCTGCTGATGACGCTCGACGTCCCCGAGCTGCGGGAGCGCTACGAACGCTGGGGCTGGGCCGTGGTCGAGCACAGGCGCCCGGAGAAGGACCCGAGGGACTTCGTGGTCATGCGTCACCACGCGGCCTGACCCGCGCGGCGCCGCCTACTTGTCGATGTCGCCGACGACGAAGAAGAGCGAGCCCAGGATCGCCACCATGTCGGCGACGAGCGTGCCCGGCAACAACTCCGTCAGCGCCTGGATGTTGTTGAACGACGCCGAGCGCAACTTCAGCCGGTACGGCGTCTTCTCGCCCTTGGAGACCAGGTAGTAGCCGTTGATGCCGAGCGGGTTCTCGGTCCAGGCGTACGTGTGACCCTCCGGGGCCTTGAGCACCTTCGGCAGCCGCTGGTTGATCGGCCCCTGGGGGAGATCCGCGAGCCGGTCGAGGCAGGCGTCCGCCAGGTCCAGGGAGTTGTGGGTCTGCTCCAGGAGGCACTCGAAGCGGGCGAGGCAGTCGCCCTCCTCGCGGGTGACGACCTTCAGCGTGTCCTGAAGCTCCCCGTAGGCCAGGTACGGCTCGTCGCGCCGCAGGTCGAAGTCGACACCGGAGGCACGGGCGATGGGCCCGGAGACGCCGTACGCGTGCACCGCCGTCGCGGTCAGGACGCCGACGCCCCGGGTACGGCCCCGGAAGATCTCGTTGCCGAGGACCAGCTTGTCGTACACGTCCATCCGCGACCGCACGTCCGCGACGGCCGCGCGCGCCCGGTCCAGCCACCCGGCGGGCAGGTCCTCCTTGAGGCCGCCGACCCGGTTGAACATGTAGTGCATCCGGCCGCCGGAGACCTCCTCCATCACGGCCTGGAGCTCCTCGCGCTCCCGGAACGCGTAGAAGACCGGGGTGATACCGCCCAGTTCGAGGGGGTACGAGCCGAGGAACATGAGGTGGTTGAGCACCCGGTTCAGCTCGGCGAGCAGCGTCCGCGTCCAGACGGCCCGCTCGGGCACCTCCATGCCGAGCATGCGCTCGACGGCCATGACGACACCGAGCTCGTTGGAGAAGGCCGACAGCCAGTCGTGGCGGTTGGCGAGCATGACGATCTGCCGGTAGTCCCGCGCCTCGAAGAGCTTCTCGGCGCCCCGGTGCATGTAGCCGATGACCGGCTCGGCCCGCTGGATCACCTCACCGTCGAGAACCAGCCGCAGCCGGAGCACGCCATGGGTCGAGGGATGCTGCGGCCCGATGTTCAGCACCATGTCGGTGCTCTCCGCCGCCCCGCCGATTCCGACCGTCGTCTCCGTCATGGGAGCAGTATCCCTGCCGAGCCACCCCCAGAGGGAACCGTCCCGCAGTACGGTCCCCACCGCCCCCACCGTTGTGGGCAATCGTCCGGCAGGGCGATCGGGGTCCCCCTGCTCGAGCGAAGCCGAGAGCTTGGGGGAGGGTGGGCACAACCCACGGGGGCGGTGCCTTGTCGTGCCCCTCGCCCGGGGGCGGTGCCCTTCAGGCCCCCGCACCGCCGTCGCCGACCCGCCGCGTGAGCCACAGGAAGTCCCCCAGCCCACCCCGCCCCGTCAGCTCGGCCGCCTCCCCCGCCGCCGCGAGCGCCCGCACATACGCCCCCGGATCACTCGTCGCGAGCGACAACGCCGGACGGGCGCCGCTCACGCCCAGCCCCCGCAACGCCTCGCGCTGGCTCTCCACGTCCCCGCCCCCGCCGGTCGAGGCGCACGCGTCCATCGCCACATGGGCCGTCACGTCGCACGACCCGTCCGGCACCGGCGGCACCTCCCGCCCGCCCCGGAACCCCGTCAGCGTCCCGAACGGCGGCCTGGACCCCCGTACATGCCCGTAGTCCACCGCCACCGCCCGCCCCGCCGCCACGCGGCCGACCGCAGCCGCCCACGCCTCGTCCCGCGTGCGCCCGATCTCCGCCCGCTCGCCGGGCTCCGTCAGCGGCCACCATCGCTCCAGCCACTCCGCGTCCGGCCCCTCGACCGCTCGCCCGAGGCGCTCCGCGCCGTCCGCCGCCCGCACCTCGATGTACCGCACGACCCCCGAGTCGTCCACGGCCGCCACGTCCACCGGCACGTTGTCGAGCCACTCGTTCGCGAAGAGCAGCCCCCGGATCCCCTCCGGCACCCGGTCCGTCCACGCCACCCGGGGGTCGAGCCCGGCCGGCCGCTCCGCGCGCTCGACGCCGTACGCCCGTACCGAAAGCCCCAGCGCGGAGGCGGCCGCGAGGACGCCCGTCACCAGCTCGCCGCGCCCGGCGCCGACGTCCACGAACGTGACCTCGTCCGACCCCAGCTCCTCCGCCACCTCGCCCAGCAGCCGGGCGACCGCCCCCGCGAAGAGCGGGGAGGCGTGCACCGAGGTGCGGAAGTGACCCGCAGGGCCCTCAGGGCGCAGAAAGAAGCCCCCAGGGCCGTACAACGCCTGCTCCGTGGCCTCGCGCCACCCCTGCCACTGACACGTCTCATCCGTCACGAGCCCCAGTCTCCACCTTGGGGAGTACGGCCCTCGCGTCAAGGATCGACCCCACGGTTGACCCCTGCACCTATCCGCTTTCCCTACGCTGGGTGACGTGCAGCGCCTCTACGACTTCATCCGCAGACACCCGACAGGCGTCGACAGCTTCTGGGCCGTCGTCCTCTTCGGGTTCTCCCTGCTGTGGGTGGGCTCGTCCTACCCCCCGATCGGGCACCCCGTCGCGTACGGCGTCGTCGCGCTGCTGCTCTCCCTGGTCGTGGCCCTGCGGCGGCGCGCGCCCGAGAAGACGCTGGTGCTCACGGTCGTCCTGGGCGTCGTCCAGCTCGCCTTCGGGCTGATGCCGTTCGTCGCCGACTTCGCGATGCTGGTGATCATCTACACCGTCGCCGCGCACGACGGCCCGCGCTGGGCCTCCCGCCTCGCCCTGGCCGGCGGTCTGAGCGCCGCGACGCTCTCCCAGCTGCGCTGGCCGGAACAGGAGGAGATCGGCTCCACGGCGGCCCACGTCTTCTTCACGATCATCATGACCGTGCCGTTCGCCCTCGCCTGGGTGCTCGGCGACTCCCTGCGTACCCGCCGCGCCTACTTCGCGCAGCTGGAGGAGCGCGCCTCCCGCCTGGAGCAGGAGCGCGAGGCGCAGGCCAAGGTCGCCGTCGCCGCCGAGCGCGCCCGGATCGCCCGCGAGCTGCACGACGTCGTCGCGCACAACGTGTCGGTGATGGTCGTCCAGGCCGACGGTGCCGCCTACGTCCTGGACGCCTCGCCCGACCAGGCCAAGCAGGCCCTGGAGACGATCTCCTCGACCGGCCGGCAGGCGCTGGCCGAGATGCGCCGGCTGCTCGGCATCCTGCGCACCGGCGAGCACAAGGAGGCGGGGGAGTACGTGCCGCAGCCGGACGTCGAGCAGATCGAGGACCTGGTCGAGCAGGTCCGGGGGGCCGGTCTGACCGTGGACTTCCGGATCGAGGGCACCCCGCGCCCGCTGCCGAGCGGCGTCGAACTCACCGCGTACCGGATCGTGCAGGAAGCGCTCACCAACACCCGCAAGCACGGCGGTCCGGACGTCGGCGCGAGTGTCCGTCTGGTCTACTTCGACGACGGTCTCGGGCTGCTCGTGGAGGACGACGGGCGCGGCGCGACCCACGAGATGTACGAGGACGGGGGCGCCGACGGCCGGGGCCACGGCCTGATCGGCATGCGGGAGCGGGTCGGCATGGTCGGCGGCACCCTGGACGCGGGACCGCGCCCCGGGGGCGGTTTCCGCATCAGTGCCCTGCTCCCGCTCAAGCCCGCCCACTGACGACCCTTAAGGATCTCCATGTCCATCCGCGTGATGCTCGTCGACGACCAGGTGCTGCTGCGCACCGGCTTCCGCATGGTGCTCGCCGCTCAGCCGGACATGGAGGTCGTCGCCGAGGCGGGCGACGGCGTGGAGGCGCTGGAGGTGCTGCGGTCCACGGCCGTGGACGTGGTGCTGATGGACGTCCGTATGCCCAAGCTGGACGGCGTCGAGGCGACCCGGCGGATCTGCGCGGAGCCCGGTGCGCCGCGCGTCCTGATCCTGACCACGTTCGACCTCGACGAGTACGCCTTCTCCGGTCTGAAGGCGGGCGCGAGCGGTTTCATGCTGAAGGACGTGCCGCCGGCGGAGCTGCTCGGCGCGATCCGCTCCGTGCACAGCGGCGACGCGGTGGTGGCCCCGTCCACGACCCGCCGCCTCCTGGACCGCTTCTCGCCGATGCTGCCGTCCTCGGGGAAGGAGCCGCAGCACAAGGAGGTGGAGCGGCTCACCGAGCGGGAGCGGGAGGTCATGCTCCTGGTCGCCCAGGGCATGTCGAACGGCGAGATCGCCGCCCGACTGGTGCTGTCGGAGGCGACGGTGAAGACGCACGTCGGCCGGATCCTCACCAAGCTGGACCTGCGCGACCGCGTGCAGGTGGTGGTGCTCGCGTACGAGACCGGCCTGGTGCGGGCGGGCGGCGGGGCGGGCTGAGCCGCTCCGGCCGAGGGCGGCGCGGGCGCTAGCGCAGGACCGCTTCGAGGAAGTCGCTGCCCAGGCGGGCCACGACGGTCACGTCCAGCTGGTGCAGGACGTACCGGCCGCGGCGCTGGGTGGTGAGCAGTCCGGCCTTCTTCAGGACGGCGAGGTGCCGGGAGACCTCCGGCGCGGTGATGCCGTACGCGTCGGCCAGCTCGCTCGTCGTGAACGAGGCGCGGGCGAGGCTGCGGCACATCCGCATCCGCATCGGGTGCGCGACGGCCTCGAGCCGGAGCTTGACGGTCTCCACGGGCGCGGTGCCGGCGATTTCGCGGGTGGAGACGGGGTACTGCACCACCGGCTGCCAGCCCGGCGCGTGCAGCGCGAAGAGGTGTGGCCGGCCGAAGGCGGTCGGCAGGAACGTGACCCCCGAGCCCTGCGCGGTCGTACGGCCGTGGAGCAGCTTGTCGATGACGATCCGGGCGCCGTGGGCGTCCTCCTCCAGGCTCATCGCCGGGGAGGCGTCCGCGACCGCTTCGGCGAGTCCCTTGCGGCGCAGCAGCTCGGTCTTGTGGCGGGCGTCGGCCGCGAGCTGGACCCGGACCCGGCTCCAGGTGTCGGCGAAGAACGCGTCGTCGCAGTCCTCCATGAGGCGGCGGATCCACGCGCGCGTGCCGGGCGGGTCGGCGAGCATCCGCTCCACGAACGCGGCCTGGCGCGGGCCGCGCGCGGCGGCCAGGTCGAGGGCGCGGCGGCGGGCGGGCCGGTCGACGAGCGGGGAGGGCAGGCCGTCGCCGTACTGGCTGTTGCAGGAGATCTCCAGCGCCGCGCCGACGAACCTCTCGTCGTCGATCCGGTCGAGGTCGTCGAGTTCCTCGGCGAGCGTCGGGCGCGGGCGGGCGGGCAGCAGGAGGTCGGACCGGGTGGAGCGCCACATGAAGTCGGCCTCGTGCATCCGGTCGGCGAGCTCGGGCTTGAGGGCGGCGGCGGTGGTCGTGGCCCAGCCGTGCAGACCGGAGTGGTGCGCGGGCTCGGCGAGCGCGTGCAGCGCGGCGCCGAGCTCGGCGAGCGGGGAGGGACAGAAGACGATCCGCTCGTGCGGCAGCCCGGTGATGTCGATGGTCACGGTCACGGTCCCCATGGTGCGCGACGCCCGGCGGGTGCTGTCGCGTCGTTTGACATCGCCCGTCAATCGGCGCGACCGCGCGTTCTGGGCGGCCGCATCGTGAGGTCATGAACGCGATGCACCAGTACCTCTTCGACACCTACCGCGCCGCGCAGCACGACGAGCGGATGCCGCCTCTGCCCGGTACCCACGACGTCGCGGCCCTCCGCGCCCTCCGTGACCGCCGCCGCTTCCGCGCGGTCCTGGCCGGGCGGCCCGCCCGGGGCCGCCTCCGTACGGCGCTGAGCCGCCGATTCCCCCCGAAGGCCTGCTGAGCCGCCCCACTAAGGCAGCAGCGCGAGGAACGCCCGTACCGCCTCCCGTACGTCCGTCTCCGTCCACGCGAGGCCCGGCTCGCCCACCGTCACCTCCGCCATCGCCACCCCCGGTGGGCCGCCCGCGCCGGGGCTGCGCCAGCGGCGGAAGAGGACCGTGTCGGTCGCCTCGGTCAGCGCCACGGACGCCGCCGTCAGGACGTCCGGGGGGTACGGGAGCCAGACCTGGAACTGGTGCGTGTGCGGGGGTTCCGGGTGCACACGGAACCACGGCACCCCGGCCTCCTCGAAGGCCGCCCGCAGCCATCCCGCCACCACGCGCGCGTGCGCCACGTACGAGGGCAGACGGGGCAGCTCCCGGTCCAGGCCCCGCAGGGCCGAGACGGCCGCCGGGTACTGCTGGAAGACCTGGCCCCCGTACCGGTGCCGCCACACCCGGGCCTCCTCCATCACGTCCTCCGGGCCGGCGAGGGCCGCCCCGGAGAGGCCGCCCAGGGACTTGTAGAAGGACACGTACACGCTGTCCGCGAGCCCCGCGATCTCCCGCAGGCCGCGCCCGAAATGGGGGGCGCACTCCCACAGCCGCGCGCCGTCAACGTGCACCGCCGCCTCCCGCTCGCGCGCCGCCTCCACGACCTCCACCAGCTCGTCCCAGGACGGCAGCACGAACCCGGCGTCCCGCAGCGGCAGCTCCAGCATCAGCGTCCCGAACGGCTCCGGATGGTCCCGTACCTCATCGGCGGTCGGCAGCCTGGGCTCGTCCGTCGGGTGGACCGTCCGCAGCCCGCTCACCGTCTCCAGGGCGCCGCTCTCGTGGACCTCGGGGTGGGCGAGCGGGTGCAGGGCGACGACCGGGCTGCCGGTCCGCCCGGCCCAGCAGCGCAGCGCCACCTGCTGGGCCATCGTCCCGGTGGGGAAGAACACCGCCGCCGGCAGCCCGAGCTCCCGGGCGACCCGCCGCTCGACCTCCTCGACGAGACCGTCGCCGTACGCGTCGAGGTGGCCGCCGTCGTCCTCGGTGTCCCCGGCCCAGTCGGCGAGCTGCCGCAGGCGGTCCCCGACCGTGCCCTCGACCGGCGAGTGCGCCAGCTTCCGCCGCGCGGAGCCCCACAGCTGCGCCTGGTACCGCCGCGTTTCGGCCGCGTCCATCGGCTCGTCCACCGGCTCGTCCGACCGGCCGCTCATGTCCTCGCCCACGCCCTCGTCCACGCCTTCGCCCATGCCTTCGTCCACGCCTTCGCCCGAGCCTTCGTCCATGGCCGATCATCACACCACCGCCCACACCCTGTGGACAGTCACGGAGGAGGACGAAACGCTGGCGTAGCATGACCAGAAATCGTCCGGTACCCCCCGCGGACTGGAACGGAAGGCCGTTGCCGCGTGAACCAACCAGCTGAGTCCCGAGCAGAACCCCGAGCGGAAGACCGACCCGCCCGACTCACCGTCGGCGTCGTCGGAGCCGGCCGGGTGGGACCCGCCCTCGCCGCCGCCCTCCAGCTCGCAGGACACCGCCCCGTCGCCGTCTCCGCCGTCTCCGACGCGTCCGTCCGGCGCGCCGCGGACCTCCTCCCCGACGTGCCGATCGTGCCGCCCGGCGAGGTGCTCGCCCGGGCCGAGCTGGTGCTGCTGACCGTTCCCGACGACGCCCTGCCGGGCCTGGTCGAGGGCCTCGCCGACACCGGTGCCGTACGGCCAGGTCAGCTGCTCGTGCACACCTCCGGGCGGTACGGCGTGAAGGTCCTGGACCCCGCCCGACGGGCGGGTGCCCTGCCCCTCGCCCTGCACCCCGCCATGACCTTCACCGGCACCTCCGTGGACGTCCAGCGGCTCGCCGGATGCTCCTTCGGGGTGACCGCGCCCGTGGAGCTGCGGCTGGCCGCCGAGGCCCTGGTCATCGAGATGGGCGGCGAGCCCGAGTGGATCGCCGAGGAGTCCCGCCCGCTCTACCACGCGGCCCTCGCCCTCGGCGCGAACCACCTGGTCACGCTGGTCGCCCAGTCCATGGACCTGCTCCGCACGGCCGGCGTCGTCGCCCCCGACCGGATGCTCGGCCCGCTCCTGGGCGCCGCCCTGGACAACGCCCTGCGCTCCGGCGACGGGGCGCTCACCGGCCCCGTCGCGCGTGGGGACGCGGGCACGGTCGCCGCTCATGTCGCCGAGCTGCGCAAGCACGCGCCCGGCACCGTCGCCGGCTATCTGGCGATGGCCCGCACGACCGCCGACCGGGCGCTCGCGCACGGCCTGCTCAAGCCCGAGCTCGCCGAAGACCTGCTGGGTGTGCTCGCCGACGGGGAGACCGACCGATGACATCGACGACCTTCGCCCTGGTCCGTACGGCGGACGAACTCCACGCCCTCGCGGCCCGCCGCACGGCGACCCCCGGCGCTCCCGCGGCGGCCGAAAACCACCGCACCGCCGTCGTCATGACCATGGGCGCGCTCCACGAGGGGCACGCCACCCTCGTCCGCACGGCCCGTGAGCACGTCGGCCCCGACGGCTTCGTCGTCGTCACCGTCTTCGTCAACCCGCTGCAGTTCGGCGCGGGCGAGGACCTCGACCGCTACCCCCGCACCCTGGACGCCGACCTCGGGACGGCCGAGGAGGCCGGCGCCGACGCGGTCTTCGCGCCCTCCGTCGACGAGGTGTACCCCGGCGGGGAGCCGCAGGTCCGGATCAGCGCGGGCCCCATGGGCGAGCGCCTCGAAGGCGCCTCCCGGCCCGGGCACTTCGACGGCATGCTCACCGTCGTCGCCAAGCTGCTCCACCTCACCCGTCCCGACGTGGCCTTCTTCGGCCAGAAGGACGCGCAGCAGCTGGCCCTGATCCGCCGGATGGTCCGCGACCTGAACTTCCCGGTGGAGATCGTCGGCGTGCCGACCGTCCGCGAGTCCGACGGCCTGGCCCTCTCCAGCCGTAACCGGTACCTCTCCGCCGGCGAGCGCCGCACCGCCCTCGCCCTCTCCCGTGCCCTGTTCGCCGCCGGAGACCGGCTCGCCGCCCAGCACGCCCTGCGCGCGCGTGCCGCCTCCCTGCCCGGCGCCCAGAACCGGGCCGACGCCCGCGCGGAGGCGCTCTCCCGGCTCGGCGAGGCTCGTGCCGCGGCCGACGCCCACGCCGTCGCCCAGGTGTCCGAGGGCGGCGGCGCCGAAGCCGTACGGGCCGCGGCCCGCGCCGTCGTCGACGAGGCGGCGAAGGCCGAGCCGCCGCTCACCCTCGACTACCTCGCCCTGGTCGACCCGGCCGACTTCACCGAGGTCGCCGACGACCACGACGGCGAGGCGATCCTCGCCGTCGCCGCGCGCGTGGGCAGCACGCGGCTGATCGACAACATTCCGCTGATGTTCGGAGCCACCTCGTGACTGGAATACGGCTGCACGCCCCCGAGCCGGGCTGGTCCATCGACGCCGACGTCGTCGTGGTCGGCTCCGGTGTCGCCGGGCTGACCGCCGCCCTGCGCTGCACCGCCGCCGGACTGCGCACGGTCGTCGTCACCAAGGCCCGCCTGGACGACGGCTCCACCCGCTGGGCGCAGGGCGGCATCGCCGCCGCGCTCGGTGAGGGCGACACCCCCGAGCAGCACCTGGACGACACCCTCGTCGCGGGCGCCGGGCTCTGTGACACCGAGGCCGTCCGGCTCCTGGTCACCGAGGGCCCCGACGCCGTCCGCCGCCTGATCGCCACCGGTGCCGACTTCGACAAGACCGCGGACGGCGAGATCGCCCTGACCCGCGAGGGCGGCCACCACCGCCGCCGGATCGCCCACGCCGGCGGCGACGCGACCGGAGCCGAGATCTCCCGCGCCCTGGTCGAGGCGATACGGGACCGGGGCGTGCGCACCGTCGAGCACGCCCTCGTCCTGGACCTCCTGAAGGACGCGGAGGGCCGCACCGCGGGTGTCACCCTCCACGTCATGGGCGAGGGCCGTGAGGACGGCGTCGGCGCCGTGCACGCCCCCGCCGTGGTCCTCGCGACCGGTGGCATGGGCCAGGTCTTCTCCGCCACCACGAACCCGGCGGTCTCCACCGGCGACGGCGTCGCGCTCGCCCTGCGCGCCGGGGCCGAGGTCTCCGACCTGGAGTTCGTCCAGTTCCACCCGACGGTGCTCTTCCTCGGCCCCGGCTCCGAGGGCCAGCAGCCGCTGGTCTCCGAGGCGGTACGGGGCGAGGGCGCCCATCTCGTCGACGCGGACGGGGTCCGCTTCATGGTCGGCCAGCACGAGCTGGCCGAACTCGCCCCGCGCGACATCGTCGCCAAGGCGATCATGCGCCGTATGCGGGAGCGGGACGCCCTGCACATGTACCTGGACGCCCGGCACTTCGGCGCCGAGATGTGGGCCACGCGCTTCCCGACGATCCTCGCGGCCTGCCGCGCCCACGGTATCGACCCGGTCACCGAACCCATCCCGGTCGCCCCGGCGGCCCACTACGCCTCCGGCGGCGTCCGCACGGACCTGAACGGCCGGACCACCGTCCCGGGCCTCTACGCGTGCGGTGAGGTGGCCTGTACGGGTGTCCACGGCGCCAACAGGCTCGCGTCGAACTCGCTCCTGGAGGGCCTGGTCTTCGCCGAGCGGATCTCCGACCGGATCGCGGCGGACCTCACCGGGGCCGCCCGGGTGTCCCGGCCCCCGGTCACCGCGCCCCACGCGCGCGTGGTGCCGGTGCTCGCGCCCAAGCTGCGCGCCGACATCCAGCGTGTCATGAGCGCGAACGCGGGCGTGCTGCGCTCCGAGGAGAGCCTCCGCAGGGCGGCCGGAGCCCTGGAGACCCTGGCCACCGACGCCGTCACGAACCACCTCGCCGAGTCCGTCGAGCCCCGCACCGAGTCCTGGGAGACGGCGAACCTCCTGGAGGTCTCGGAGGCCCTGGTGACGGCCGCCCTCGCCCGCGAGGAGACCCGCGGCTGCCACTGGCGCGAGGACCGGCCCGAGCGCGACGACGAGGCCTGGCGCCGCCACCTGATCGTGCGCCGCGAGCCCGGGGGCGAACTGGCCGTCCACCCCACCGCCACCGCAGAATTTCCGCCCGTAACCGCCGATGTCGCCGACGCATCCAAGGAGCCGCAGTCGTGAGCACGCCCGAAGAAGCACGTCCGCAGCCCGTGGACGTCCCCCTCATCCAGATCAGCGCCCCCAGCGAGGAGACCGGCGGCTGCGGTGACGGCTGCGGCTGCACCGACGAGGTCTACGAGAGCGGCCTGGACCCGGCGCTCGCGCAGCTGCTCGCCGACGCCGGCCTCGACCCGGTCCAGGTCGAGGACATCGCCCACCTGGCCATCGAGGAGGACCTCGACGGCGGCGTGGACGTGACCACCGTCGCGACCGTCCCCGAGGACGCGATCGCCACCGCCGACTTCACCGCGCGCGAGGCCGGCGTGGTCTCCGGCCTGCGGATCGCCGAGGCCGTGATGTCGATCGTGTGCACCGACACCTTCGAGGTCGAGCGGCACGTCGAGGACGGCGACCGCGTCGAGCCCGGCCAGAAGCTCCTGAGCGTCACCACCCGTACCCGTGACCTGCTCACCGGCGAGCGCAGCGCGCTGAACATCCTGTGCCGTCTCTCCGGCATCGCCACCGCCACGCGCGCGTGGGCGGACGTCCTGGAGGGCACCGGGGCCCGCGTCCGCGACACCCGCAAGACCACGCCGGGCCTGCGCGCCCTGGAGAAGTACGCGGTGCGCTGCGGCGGCGGCGTCAACCACCGCATGTCGCTGTCGGACGCCGCGCTCGTCAAGGACAACCACGTGGTGGCCGCCGGCGGCGTCGCGCAGGCCTTCAAGGCCGTACGGGAGCAGTTCCCGGACGTGCCGATCGAGGTCGAGGTCGACACGCTGCACCAGGTCCGCGAGGTCCTGGACGCGGGCGCGGACCTGATCCTGCTCGACAACTTCACCCCCCTGGAGACCGAGGAGGCGGTCGCCCTGGTCGCCGGCCGGGCGATCCTGGAGTCCTCCGGCCGCCTCACCCTGGAGAACGCGGCGGCGTACGCGGCGACGGGCGTGGACTACCTCGCGGTGGGAGGGCTCACGCACTCCTCCCCGATCCTCGACATCGGCCTCGACCTGCGCGAGGTGCGGGCCTGATGCTGCTCACCATCGACGTCGGCAACACGCACACGGTCCTCGGTCTCTTCGACGGCGAGGAGATCGTCGAGCACTGGCGCATCTCGACCGATTCGCGCCGTACGGCCGACGAGATGGCGGTCCTGCTCCAGGGCCTGATGGGCATGCACCCGCTGCTCGGCGTAGAGCTGAGCGACGGCATCGAGGGCATCGCGATCTGCGCGACGGTCCCCTCGGTGCTGCACGAGCTGCGCGAGGTGACCCGGCGGTACTACGGCGACGTCCCGGCCGTCCTCGTCGAGCCCGGCGTCAAGACGGGTGTACCGATCCTCACGGACAACCCGAAGGAGGTCGGCGCGGACCGCATCATCAACGCGGTCGCGGCGGTCGAGCTCTACGGCGGCCCGGCGATCGTGGTCGACTTCGGCACGGCGACGACGTACGACGCGATCACCGCCCGCGGCGAGTACGCGGGCGGTGCGATCGCGCCCGGCATCGAGATCTCGGTCGAGGCGCTCGGCGTCCGCGGCGCGCAGCTCCGCAAGATCGAGCTGGCCCGCCCGCGCAGCGTGATCGGCAAGAACACCGTCGAGGCGATGCAGTCCGGCATCGTCTTCGGCTTCGCCGGTCAGGTCGACGGCGTGGTGGCCCGGATGAAGCGCGACCTGGTGGGCCGCGACGGCGACCCGTCGTCCGTGACCGTGATCGCGACGGGTGGCCTCGCCCCGATGGTCCTCGGCGAGGCCGCCCAGATCGACGAGCACGAGCCCTGGCTGACCCTGGTCGGCCTGCGCCTGGTGTACGAGCGCAACGTCTCCCGGATGTAGCCGCTGGGGCCCCGGGACCGGTCCTGCGGCCCCGGCCCGCTCCGTCGCAGGCAGTCGTCGGCGCGCCGCGCCCGGGGATGATCGGTAAACGAAATTTGTCCGATTAGCGCGTATCGTCACCTCATGCCCACGCCATACGGATCCCGCGGCGGCATGGCGTTCAGCGCGGACGAGCTGCGTGTGCTCCGACGCGCCCTTGCCACCGCCCTCAACCCCGTCCCCCTTCAGGACGAGGACGTCCAGGACTGTCTGCGCCTCGCCGAATCCGTGGACGACGCCGTCCGCGAGGCAGGCCGGCTCCGGGCGTTCCTCCTCGCCGAACTGACCCGGTACCGCGAGGCCCTGCCCGGCTCGCTCACCGGCTATCTGGAGCTTCTCCAGGACGCCCTCGCAGCGGGGTACGACCCCGGTGCCGACGACCTCGCCGCCCTGCGCGCCCTGCGGCAGAACCCGCGCGCCGCCAGTCTCCTGGAGCGCTGCCAGATCCTCGCCGAACGTTCCGTACGCGCCCGCCTCGCCCGCGTCTCCCAGGCGGCGGTCCCCGCGCCCGCGCCGCCCACCCCGGCGCTCCTCGCGCCCCCGGCGCCCCGCGTCCGGCTGCTCGCCCTCCCCGGGGGCCGCGCCGCCGACCAGCCCAAGCCGCCCGCCACGCCGAAGCCGCCCGCCCCGGCCAAGCGTCCGGCGCCCAAGCCCTCCGAGGTGTTCCCGCCGCGCCGACGCCCCGTACCCCCGCCCCCACCCGAGGAACGCGCCGCCGGATAGCTACCCTGGACGCCATGGACTACGTATCCGCGCTCCTGCCCCCCGTCGTGATGGCCGTGTTCTTCACCGCGCTCGTCGTCACGATCGTGAAGAGCCAGGGCGGCCCCAACAAGGCCAAGGAGGACGCGGCCGTGGACGCGGCCCTCGCCCGCGCCGAGGCCACCCGTCAGGCGGACGGCGCGGCCTCGTAGCCCGCGCAGCCCCGCCCGCGTCGAAGGACGTACGACAGCTTCCAGGTCGTACGTCCTTTTTGTTGCGTTTCCTCCGTCAATAACCGTCCATTCCCGCTTCGCGGACTATGGTGGCCGTGTGCCCCGTCAATTGGGAGAGCTCGAAGACGCCGTCATGACACGCGTCTGGCAATGGAACCGGCCGGTGACCGTCCGGGAAGTCCTGGAGGATCTCCAGCAGGAACGGTCCATCGCCTACACCACCGTCATGACGGTAATGGACAATCTCCATCAGAAGGGCTGGGTGCGCAGGGAAGTCGACGGGCGCGCCTATCGATATACGGCGGTCTCCACGCGCGCCGCCTACTCGGCCGCACTGATGAACGAAGCCTGGGCGCAGAGCGACAACCCCGCGGCCGCCCTTGTCGCGTTCTTCGGCATGATGTCCAGCGAGCAGCGCGAGTCCCTCAACGACGCGATCCGGGTCGTCGGCTACAACGCCGCCGAGCCCGCCGCCCCACCTGCGGAAGAAGCCCCCGGGGGCACGGGTACGGGCGCCGCGGCCGGCCCGAGCGGTTCCGTCGGCGAGGGTGCCGAGGGAACCGGCGACACCGGGCGATAACGTCCCCCCATGCCGTCGTCCCCCGCCGCTTCAAAAGCCGTCACCGTTCGTCGCGCCCGCACCGCTGATGTCGCCGCCGTACGCCGCCTTGTCGATCCGTACGTCCGCCGGGGCATCCTGCTCGACAAAGCGACCGTGACGCTTTACGAGGACATCCAGGAGTTCTGGGTCGCCGAACGCGACGAGGACGCCGTCGTCGTCGGCTGCGGCGCGCTCCATGTGATGTGGGAAGACCTCGCCGAAGTCCGCACTCTCGCCGTCGACCCCGAGTTCAAGGGCGCGGGCGTGGGACATCACGTGCTCGACAAGTTGCTGCACACCGCGCGTTGGCTCGGGGTACGCCGGGTATTCTGCCTGACCTTCGAAGTCGACTTCTTCGCGAAGCACGGCTTCGTGGAGATCGGTGAGACTCCGGTCGACGGAGATGTGTACAGCGAGCTCCTGCGTTCCTATGACGAGGGTGTCGCCGAGTTCCTCGGTCTCGAACGAGTGAAGCCGAACACCTTGGGCAACAGCCGCATGCTTCTGCACCTGTGAACGTAACGATCGCTCCGAACCCGCTCGGGAACCCGAACGGAACCTCTATGTCCGAATCGCGCACGTTTCCCGCGTTGCCGGGCTTCTGAACCTCTCCCAGGGGTTTGTGTTTTTCAAGGAAAAGCGGTTTCCTTTCCGCGTACTGCATTTTCGATGAAAGGAAATCCGGTGGCACAGAAGGTTCAGGTCCTTCTTGTCGACGACCTCGACGGTGTCGAGGCGGACGAGACCGTGACGTTCGCGCTGGACGGCAAGACCTACGAGATCGACCTCACCACCGCCAACGCGGAGAAGCTCCGCGGCCTGCTCGAGCCGTACACCAAGAGCGGTCGGCGCACCGGTGGCCGCACCGCCGGTACGCGCGGCAAGGGTCGCGTCGCTCCCGGTGCCGGTCCGGACACCGCGAAGATCCGCGCGTGGGCCAAGGAGAACGGCTACAACGTGAACGACCGTGGCCGCGTTCCGGCGGAGATCAAGTCCGCCTACGAGGACGCGAACCGCTGACGGGTCAGCTGCTGAGCACTCAGCAGCCGCACCCGGTGGCACGCCGCCGCGGCGGCGGCCACCAGCCGTACGAGACAGGGGGCGGCCGCATCCGCCCGCACGGCGGGCCGCAAGGCCGGCAGCGAGGGTTCCACCGCGCGGCCCGGCTCGGGCGCGCGCAGCCATACCGTGGCGCCCGGTGCGCCGGAACCGCTCCATCCTGGGGGAACAGGAGCGGTCATCCGGCTGCCGGTGCCCAGCGCGGTGAGATCGAGCGAGATCCCACCCCATTCCAGCCAGTCGAGCAGCCCCGGGAGCTCCTCCGCGCTTCCCGCGGCCACCAGTAGCCGCATCCGCCGCCCCGCCAGGGCCACCGGCCCGGCGGTACCCGCGCCCGTCCTGCGCAGCACCGCGCGGCCGGCCTCGGCGGGCAGCTCCAGGACGTCGAAGCGCACCCCCGTCACCAGGCCCACGGGCGGACCCGCCACCGTCGCCCAGCCGAGCCTCTCCTCGTACCAGCGCGCCGGATCGCCGTCGAGCGGCGAGCGGGGCGGCGGCACGCGCGGGGCGGTGAAGGACATGCCCGGGGAACGCCCCCGCGGGCGCCTTGGTTACGCCGTCGGTGACGCAATGTCCTTGATCCACTGCGCACCGTGTCCGCGATGGGGGCGTACGAGTGCATTCGGCAGCGCAAGGATGTTCGCCCGTAGCGGAGGGAACCGGGGTGTGCCGCATGGAGTGTCAGTGCCTGCGGGTAAGACATTCCTAGTGAGGAGGGACGACTCGCGGGGATTCGCGTCTCACGTTCGCCATCGGCGTACTGGCGGCGGGGGTAACTGCTTGGCCTGCGGGAACATCGTCTCGCACCATCGAGTTGGAGCATTTGTCGGCTGTTCGGCAGCAGGTCTCCCCACGGACAAGGGGGTGATCCGGACGGATGTCGGCAGTTGGAATGAGCGGTCCCCGCTTGCGGGACTAAGCTGCGGAAGGACAGGGAGGGGATCGACCCCTAACTGACTGACCGCTCTGAGGAGCGATTAACGATGTTCGAGAGGTTCACCGACCGCGCGCGGCGGGTTGTCGTCCTGGCTCAGGAAGAAGCCCGGATGCTCAACCACAACTACATCGGCACCGAGCACATCCTCCTGGGCCTTATCCACGAGGGTGAGGGTGTCGCCGCTAAGGCCCTGGAGAGCCTCGGGATTTCGCTCGAGGCGGTCCGCCAGCAGGTTGAGGAGATCATCGGGCAGGGGCAGCAGGCCCCGTCCGGCCACATCCCCTTCACCCCGCGTGCCAAGAAGGTCCTGGAGCTGTCGCTCCGCGAGGCCCTCCAGCTCGGCCACAACTACATCGGCACGGAGCACATCCTGCTCGGCCTGATCCGCGAGGGCGAGGGCGTCGCCGCCCAGGTCCTCGTGAAGCTGGGCGCCGATCTCAACCGGGTGCGGCAGCAGGTCATCCAGCTGCTCTCCGGCTACCAGGGCAAGGAAGCCGCCACGGCCGGCGGTCCTGCCGAGGGCACCCCCTCGACGTCCCTGGTCCTCGACCAGTTCGGCCGCAACCTCACCCAGGCGGCCCGCGAATCCAAGCTCGACCCGGTCATCGGGCGCGAGAAGGAGATCGAGCGGGTCATGCAGGTGCTGTCCCGCCGTACGAAGAACAACCCGGTTCTCATCGGCGAGCCCGGCGTCGGCAAGACCGCCGTCGTCGAGGGCCTGGCGCAGGCCATCGTCAAGGGCGAGGTGCCCGAGACCCTCAAGGACAAGCACCTCTACACCCTGGACCTCGGCGCGCTGGTCGCCGGCTCCCGCTACCGCGGTGACTTCGAGGAGCGCCTGAAGAAGGTCCTCAAGGAGATCCGCACCCGCGGCGACATCATCCTGTTCATCGACGAGCTCCACACCCTGGTGGGTGCGGGTGCCGCCGAGGGCGCGATCGACGCCGCCAGCATCCTCAAGCCGATGCTGGCCCGTGGTGAGCTCCAGACCATCGGTGCGACCACGCTCGACGAGTACCGCAAGTACCTGGAGAAGGACGCCGCGCTCGAGCGCCGCTTCCAGCCCATCCAGGTCGCCGAGCCGTCGCTGCCGCACACCATCGAGATCCTCAAGGGTCTGCGCGACCGGTACGAGGCCCACCACCGGGTCTCCATCACGGACGAGGCCCTCGTCCAGGCCGCGACCCTGGCCGACCGGTACATCTCGGACCGCTTCCTGCCGGACAAGGCGATCGACCTGATCGACGAGGCCGGATCCCGGATGCGTATCCGCCGGATGACCGCGCCGCCGGACCTCCGCGAGTTCGACGAGAAGATCGCCGGTGTCCGCCGGGACAAGGAGTCCGCGATCGACTCCCAGGACTTCGAGAAGGCGGCGTCTCTCCGCGACAAGGAGAAGCAGCTGCTGGCGGCGAAGGCCAAGCGGGAGAAGGAGTGGAAGGCCGGCGACATGGACGTCGTCGCCGAGGTCGACGGCGAGCTGATCGCCGAGGTCCTCGCGACCGCCACCGGCATCCCGGTCTTCAAGCTGACCGAGGAGGAGTCCTCGCGTCTGCTCCGCATGGAGGACGAGCTCCACAAGCGCGTCATCGGCCAGAAGGACGCCGTCATCGGCCTCTCGCGGGCGATCCGTCGTACGCGAGCCGGTCTGAAGGACCCGAAGCGTCCCGGTGGCTCGTTCATCTTCGCCGGCCCGTCCGGTGTCGGTAAGACCGAGCTGTCCAAGGCGCTCGCCGAATTCCTCTTCGGCGACGAGGACGCGATGATCTCCCTCGACATGTCGGAGTTCAGCGAGAAGCACACGGTTTCCCGGCTCTTCGGTTCCCCGCCCGGATACGTGGGCTACGAAGAGGGCGGACAGCTCACCGAGAAGGTGCGCCGCAAGCCGTTCTCCGTCGTCCTGTTCGACGAGGTCGAGAAGGCCCACCCCGATATCTTCAATTCCCTTCTCCAGATCCTGGAGGACGGTCGCCTGACCGACTCCCAGGGCCGGGTCGTGGACTTCAAGAACACGGTCATCATCATGACGACCAACCTCGGGACCCGGGACATCTCGAAGGGCTTCAACCTGGGCTTCGCGGCCCAGGGCGACACGAAGTCCAACTACGAGCGGATGAAGGCCAAGGTCAGCGACGAGCTGAAGCAGCACTTCCGCCCGGAGTTCCTGAACCGTGTGGACGACATCATCGTCTTCCCGCAGCTCACCCAGGACGACATCCTGCAGATCGTCGACCTGATGATCAGCCGGGTGGACGAGCGCCTCAAGGACCGGGACATGGGCATCGAGCTCTCCCAGGCCGCGAAGGAGCTGCTCGCCAAGAAGGGTTACGACCCCGTCATGGGCGCCCGGCCGCTGCGCCGGACGATCCAGCGCGAGGTCGAGGACTCGCTCTCCGAGAAGATCCTCTTCGGCGAGCTGCGCCCCGGTCACATCGTGGTCGTGGACGTCGAGGGCGAGGGTGAGGAGAAGAAGTTCACCTTCCGCGGCGAGGAGAAGTCCGCCCTGCCGGACGTCCCGCCGATCGAGCAGGCGACGGGCGGAACGGGCCCGAACCTCTCGAAGGACGCGTAAGCGTTCCGATCGCACGACAAGGGCGGCCCCGGACTCGGAAGAGTCCGGGGCCGCCCCTTTTCTCATGTGCGGAGTTCGACGACGGGGGAGAGGTGCTCGGTGCCGGTGAGTGCGGCCCCGCGTATCTGGAGGAGGTCGAGGCGCTCCAGCTGTGCGAGGGGCGTGACGTCGTAGACCCGTCCGGGACCCGTGTCGGACAGGACCAGCCCCCGCAGGCCGGGGAAGCACCGGGCGATCAGAGCGAAGGGCGGGTCGGCCTCCTCGCCGTAGAGGAGCAGGTGGTCCACTTGGGGCAGCAGGAGTGAACCGGGGCAGGAGCCGAGCGAGCGCGTGCCGATCGTGAGCTCCCGGAGGCTCGGGGTCCCGGCGATGGCGTGCCAGTCCTCGTCGGTCGGCGTGTAGAAGCCGAAGAGGTGGAGGAACCTCAGCCGGGGAAGCCGGCTCCGGGCGCCGGGCTCCGCCGTGGGACGACGCTCGCACAGGAGCCGCCCCAGGCTGTTCTCGGCCGTGGTCGCCGTGCACTGAACGGATTCCACCTCGGCGAGCACGGGGCCGAGCGCGGCCACGCCCCGACCGGTGACGCCGTACCGGATGTCGAGGGCCTGCGGCCGTAGATCCAGCCGGACGAGTTCGGCGATCTGCTCGTCGGAGCGGAGGGTGAAATCGAGCTTGCCCGGATCGAGGTGGGCGATGATCTCCTGCGCGTACTGCCGTGAGTCGAATCGGGACCACCCCCAGATCAGTTGCGATCGGACTTTGAGCGCCGGGTGTTCGACGAACCGGGCCAGGTACGGCAGCGCGGCGTCGTCGGCGATGTGGGTGGCCGTGGTCACCGCCCCGAGCGCCTCCGTCTCGGTCAGACCCTCCGGCCCCGGCAGCAGGTCCAGGACCGCCCGGCCTACGGAAGCCAGCTCCCGCGCCTCCTCCGGCCCGCTCGGCGGAATGACCGCCGCCGTCCGCGCCAGGATCCGCTCCCGGATCTCCGGTGCCACCTCCGTCGCGTGGTCGAGCGCGGTCGCCGCCACGACCAGGATCCGGAGCTGCCTACGGCGGTCCGGTGCCGCGTCGACCGCGCGGAGCAACTCCTCGAAGATCTCCGCGCATTCGCGTGGGCGGGCGTGGCCGACGGCCATGCGGATGACGTCGTCCCACTGGTCGTCCGCCGCGTGCCGGACCAGGACGCCGATGTCCCAGCGGTCCACGAGGGCCTTCGCCGCCAGGTAGTCCTGGAAGGTGCGGTGGACGAAGTCGACCGTCTCCTCGGTCGGTTCGCGCAGGAGCCCGCTGCGGTGGAGCAGGTGTGTGAAGACCGCGCCCGGCTCGTACCCGGCGGCCTCCGTGATGGCCGGCACGGCCTCCCGTACGACCGACTCCGCGTGCGAACGGTCCATCGTCGTGCGGCCGTTGAGTGTCAGCCAGTACGCGATCCGCTGGATGAGCTGGATCTGCGGGGCCTCGCCCAGCTCGATCCCGTACGGCGTACCCATGTCCCGCTCGCGGTCCCGGCGCGTGAGGAGCATCGACAGGGCGGCGTCGTACAGCGCCTTCCGGCCGCGCGGCAGGAAGCCCCGGCGGGCTCGGTGGAGGGCACAGATCAGGCCGCACATCAGCGGGTTCGTGGCCAGCTGGGCGACGTCCGAGGTGGTCCGCAGGGCGTCGAGGAGGGGCTGCTCGTACGGTGCGGCCTCCGGCCCGGCCGCCTTGTGCCAGCGGCGGACGAAGGTGGCGACCTCCGCGGTGGACATCGGGGCGAGAGTGAGCTCGGTGAAGCCGTCGGACGCCAGCCAGTCGTCGCGTACGGCGGTGGGGCGCGAGGTCACGAGCCAGCGGTTGCCGTCGTAGGTGTCGAGGAGGTCGCGGAGCCAGCGGCGGGCACGCTCGCGCTCGGCCTCGGGGATCTCGTCGATGCCGTCGACCAGGACGAGGCCGCGCCCGGCGGCGAGAACCCGGTCGGCCCAGCCCTCGGGCGGGGAGAGGGGACAGTCGACGGCCGAGAGGAAGCGGTCGGGGGCGGGGAGCCGCTCGCCGTGGCGGGTGAGGGTGCGGAGGGGGAGGACGAAGGGGATCCGGTCGCGGAGGTACGCCATGTCGTCCGCGAGGTCCTCGCGGGTGGCCGAGACGGCCAGCCACTGGACGAGCGTCGTCTTCCCGGACCCGGCGAGACCGCGCAGCAGCACCTTGTCCTGGCGGGCGAGGGCCTGGTCGGCGCGGCCGCCGGTCGCGGAGAGGGCGTGGATCCGTTCGTTCCTCAGGTACTGGAGCGCCTGGTCCTCCCCGGACCCGGGGACCACCAACGTCCGCATGTCGTCGATGTCGGCCAGCAGCGCCCGGCCCTCGGCCCCCATCCGATCGGAGAACGTCGCCTCCAGCGACAGGTACGCCACGTCCAGCGGCCACTTCTCCGGCGCGCCCTGCAGTTCGACGCCGTAGATGGTGAGGCTGCCGTGCCTCTTCGCCACGTACGCGAGGTACCGCCGCTCGAACTCGGCGTCGCGGGCGTCCACGCGGGGCGTACGGCGGATGACCTCGTCGACCTTGGCGGTCAGCTCCGCCTGGCCCCGGGTCTGCTCCACCAGCGTCCGGGCCACGAAGGTGGTCCGCTGGGTGAAGAACTCCAGGATCTGGACGCAGGCCCACTCGGTGAGCGTGTCGAGGAAGTGGACGGAGTCCGTCGACAGGCCGTCCGGGGGCGGGGCCGCCGCGCGCAGGCGCTTGGCAAGGGCCGTGGGGCCGAGGTGGACGGCCTGGACGTCGTCCATGTCGAGGTCGCCGAGGGCCAGCAGGGTGGCGGCCAGGGTGTCGGTGAGCGCCTCGGTCTCGTCGGCGGGGAACGGCGGCTCGCCGGGGCCCGCCACGGCGCGCTCGACGAGGGTGCCGGCGAGCTTGCGGACGTCCTTCTCCGTGAGGGTGCGCTTCTCGCCGCGGAAGGAGACGAGCCCGGAGAGCCGGATGCGCCGGGCGGCACCCGGAAGGCCCGCTCCGGGTCCGTCGCTGACCAGCAGTTTCCTCAGGAGTGGGCCCATCGCCGACGAGGCGAGGCGGGTGCCGATGAGTAACGGATCCATGGGTGTCCCCCCTGTGGTGCGCGACGGCGTCAGCGTAGTGCGGGACGTGATCGAGAAGGGCCTGGTTGCGTGACCCAGGTCGCATTCGCGGGGGGCCCGCCGTGACAAGGCGCACAGGCGATTTGAGGGGTACTAACCGGGATAGTGCCGCCGTTTGGTGTCAGTTCAGGACGTTCAGGACTCCCGGCTCGGGACTTTGGTCCCGAGAGGTGCCGAACCGTGCGGGAAGCGGCCTGATGGTCCGTTTCGGGCGGAGTCGACATGCGGATAAACCGCTTCTCTTGGGCTGGTTTGTCCGATTTCGTAGGCCAGGTTTGAAGTCGTCAAGAGCTGAACTTCCCCGCCCGTTGCTACGACGCAATGTCGTAGATGGGGTGTTTTACGCCGGATGGGGGTCCGGGTTACCAAGGATGAGCAACAGCCCGCCCGGCGCACCGCTCGCGTCGGGTCCCGTTCTGTCCGGAGGTTTTCCCCCGTATGTCGAAGCGCGTCATGAACCCCGCCGCCCGAGTCACCGCCGTCGCCCTCGCCACCGCGGGTCTGGGAGTGTCGCTGGTGGCCGGAGCAGGGTCCGCCTTCGCCGCCGAGGGCAAGGCCACCCTCGCGACTGCCGCGACCGGTGCGTCCGCTGCCGTCGCCGCGCAGGCCGACGCTCAGGCGCACGCCGCCACCGTCAAGCAGGCTGCCGCCGCGAAGGCCGCCGCTGCCAAGCAGGCCGCCGCCGCCAAGGCCGCAGCCGCGAAGAAGGCCGCTGCCGCGAAGAAGGCGGCCGTCGCCAAGGCGGCCAAGGCCGCGCCCGTCGCCGCCAAGAAGGCCCCCTCCTGGGTCAAGCCGGTCAGCTCCTACACGCTGACCGCCAGCTTCAACCAGGGCGGCGCCATGTGGGCCCACAAGCACTCCGGCCAGGACTTCGCCGTTCCGGTCGGCACCCCGGTCAAGGCCGCCGGCGCCGGCACCGTCGTGAAGGCCGGTCCGAACGGCGGCGGCGACGGCCCCGCGTACGGCAACGCCATCGTCGTCAAGCACGCCAACGGCAAGTACTCGCAGTACGCGCACCTGTCGAAGATCAACGTGCACCTCGGCCAGAAGGTCGCCGCCGGCCAGAAGATCGCCTCGTCCGGCAACACCGGCAACTCCTCCGGCCCGCACCTGCACTTCGAGATCCGTACGACCCCGAACTACGGCTCCGCGCTCAACCCGGCCGCGTTCCTGCGCTCGGTGGGCGTCACCATCTGACCCGGCACACTCCCTACGGCGCCTGATGCGCCTGAGTGAGCAGATCGAGGGCGACCTCGAGGACGGCTTCGTGCTTCTCCTCGGTGTCGCCCTCGACGTTCTGCATGAAGAACGTTCCCGCGTGCAGCGTGAAGATCGCGCTGACGCAGCGGACCCGGTCGGTCATCGAGAAGTCCGGCTCCTGCACCAGGCCGGTCAGCTCGATCATGCGCTCCTTGAAGGTCATGCCGACGCTCAGCTCGCGCACGGCGGCCTGGTTCTCCTGCATGAAGCGGAACAGCGGCGCGGCGTCCCGCAGTGCCCGCTGGTAGCGACGCAGGACCTCCCGGCGGGTCTCCAGCGTGCGGGGCTGCGTCCGCGCCCACTCGATCAGCTCGTCCATGGGGCGGGTGAGGTCCTGGAAGAGACCGATGAGGATGTCTTCCTTGGTCTTGAAGTGGTAGTACAGCGCCGCCTTCGTGACGTCGAGCCGCTCGGCGATCTCGCGCAGCGAGGTCTTCTCGTATCCCTGCTCGGCGAAGAGTTCGAGAGCCACGTCCTGGATGCGCTGGCGGGTGTTGCCTCTGGCCATGGTCTGCTCGCTCCCACACGCTTCTACTTACTTGACGCCCGGCTAGTTGGACGTCTACCTTCCCCAGTGTAGTAACTAGCCGGTCGGCAAGTAAGCGCCCAGGTGGGTGCCGGGGAGCAGGGGACATGACCACCACACCAGAACCGACGACGGCCGAAGGGGCGGAGCGGCCGCGCAGTGTCCGCGTCGTCCTCCTCGCCCTGATGATCGCGATGTTGCTCGCGATGCTCGACAACATGATCATCGGCACCGCGATGCCGACCATCGTCGGCGAGCTCGGCGGCCTGGCGCACCTCTCCTGGGTCGTCACCGCCTACACCCTGGCCACCGCCGCCTCCACCCCCATCTGGGGCAAGCTCGGCGACATGTACGGCCGCAAGGGTGTCTTCCTGACCTCGATCGTGATCTTCGTGATCGGCTCGGCGCTCAGCGGCATGGCCCAGGACATGGGCCAGCTCATCGGCTTCCGCGCGGTCCAGGGACTGGGCGCCGGCGGTCTGATGGTCGGTGTCATGGCGATCATCGGCGACCTGATACCGCCCCGTGAGCGCGGCAAGTACCAGGGCATGATGGCCGGCGTCATGGCCCTCGCCATGATCGGCGGACCGCTGGTCGGCGGCACCATCACCGACCACTGGGGCTGGCGCTGGTCGTTCTACATCAACCTGCCGCTCGGCGCCGTCGCCCTCGCGATGGTCTCCGCCGTCCTCCACCTGCCGAAGAAGGCCCGCGACCGCTCCACCCGGATCGACTTCCTCGGCGCCGCCCTGCTGACCGTCGGCATCACCGCGATCGTCCTGGTCACCACCTGGGGAGGTACGGAGTACGCCTGGGGCTCCGCGACCATCGTCGGCCTCTCGGTCACCGGTGTCCTCGCGCTCGCGGCGTTCCTCCGGGTCGAGACCCGCGCGGCCGACCCGGTCGTCCCGCTGCACATCTTCCGCAGCCGCAACTTCACCCTCATGTCGGTGATCGGCTTCCTCACCGGCTTCGTGATGTTCGGCGCGGTCCTCTTCCTGCCGCTCTTCCAGCAGTCCGTGCAGGGCGCCTCCGCGACCAACTCCGGTCTGCTGCTCCTGCCGATGCTGCTGGCGATGATGGTCGTCTCGCTGGTCTCCGGCCGGATCACCACCAACAGCGGCAAGTACAAGATCTTCCCGATCATCGGCACGGCGCTGATGGTGCTCGGCCTGTTCCTGCTCGCGCAGATGGACACCGGCACCTCCCGCCTCACCTCCGGGATCTACATGGCGGTACTCGGCGCCGGCATGGGCTTCCTGATGCAGATCACGATGCTCGTCGCGCAGAACAGCGTCGAGATGAAGGACATGGGCGTGGCCTCCTCGGCGACCACCCTCTTCCGTACCCTCGGCTCCTCCTTCGGCGTCGCGATCATGGGCGCGCTCTTCACCAGCCGCGTCCAGGACGAGATGGCGGCGCGCGGCGGCTCGGAGCTGACCCAGCAGTCCGCCCAGCTCGACGCGGCCTCACTCGCCAAGCTGCCGGAGGCCCTGCGCGAGGCCTACCAGCACGCGGTGGCCGCCGGCACGCACTCCGCGTTCCTGGTCGGCGCGGCGGTCTCGGTCATCGGCTTCGTCCTCGCCTTCCTGGTCAAGGAGGTCGCCCTGCGCGGCGCCGGCCCGGCGAACAAGCCGCAGGCGCAGGACGGCGAACAGACGAAGGTCGCCGAGACCGTCTAGTCCGCGAACTTGATCATCGGGAAGCTGCCCGTGTTCGTCGGCGCGTGGTCCGGCAGCCAGAGCACCGCGATCGCGCCGCCCGCCCCCTCCGGAGTGCCCTCGGGAGCGGCGTTGCGGAACGTCAGCCGGGCCCCGAGGACCCGGGCCTGCCCGGCCGCGATCGTCAGGCCGAGCCCGTGCCCCTGCCCCGCGCGGTCGCTCGCCCCGGTGCGGAACCGGCTCGGGCCCTCGCGCAGCAGCGCCTCGGGGAAGCCGGGGCCGTGGTCCCGTACGCGTACCACCCGGCCCTCGATGGTGACCTCCAGCGGCGGCTTGCCGTACCGGTGCGCGTTCGCCAGCAGGTTGCCCAGGATCCGCTCCAGGCGGCGCGGGTCGGTGCTCACCCACGACTCGTGGACGACGTGCACCACGGCCTCCGGGTCGAGCGCCCGGACCCGCCGCTCCACGAACTCGCCGAGCGCGATCTCCTGGAGCTCGGCCCGCTCCGAGGCGCCGTCGAGCCGGGCGACCTCCAGGACGTCCTCGACCAGCGTCCGCATGGCCTGCGCCCGGTCCCGTACGAGCTCGGTGGGGCGCCCGGGAGGCAGCAGCTCCGCCGCCGTGAGCAGACCGGTCACCGGCGTGCGCAGCTCGTGCGCGATGTCGGCGGTGACCCGGCGCTCGGCCTCGATCCGCTCCTGCAGCGCGTCCGTCAGGGCGTCCACCGCGCGGGCCAGCTCGTCGGTCTCGTCGCGTACGACCCCGCCGATCGCGTCCCGTACCCGTACGTCCGTGTTGCCCTGCGCGACCCGGCCGGCCGCCGCGGCGGCCTTGCGCAGCCGGCGCGAGAGCTGGCCGCCGATGAGCACACCGAGCGCGCAGCCGCCGAAGACGACGGAGACGGAGCCGATGATCAGCGCCCGGTCCAGATCCTTCATGATCGTCGCGCTGCGGTCGGCGAACGGGATGTGCAGGGACAGCACGTCGCCGTTGGCCAGCGGCACGGCCGCCCAGACGTCGGGCGGACCGCCGTGGCTGTGCTCCTGGACGAACGTGCCGCGCCGCTTGTCGCGCATCAGCTGATCGAGCTGGGGCGGCAGCAACGGATCGTTGATCTTGGTGCCGAACCGCGGCTCCTTCGGCTTGGAGCTCTCGTACATCCGCTGCGCGAAGAGGAGCCGCTCCATCTGCACCTCGCGCGCGTTGTCGAGCATCGAGACGCGCGCCGAGTTGTGGACGACCAGGCTGAGCGTGACCGCGATGAGCGCGCCCACGGCGGCGATGGCGACGGCGATCTTCCAGCGGACACCGGTACGGAGGGCGGGCGGCTTCACCCGCTCACCTGCTTCTCAGGCATCGGGGGTGCTCATCCCTTGAGCTTGTAGCCGAAGCCGCGGACCGTCTCGATCCGGTCCTGGCCGATCTTCGTACGCAGCCGCTGGACGTGGACGTCCACGACCCGGGTGTCGCCGCCCCAGCCGTAGTCCCAGACCCGCTCCAGGAGCTTGTCCCGCGACAGGACCGTGCCCGGCGCGGACGAGAACTCAAGAAGCAGCCGCATCTCCGTCGGGGTCAGCCCCACCGGCGCGCCGCCCTTGCGGACCTCCATGCCCTCGGTGTCGACCTCCAGGTCCCCGAAGACCAGCAGGCCGCCCTCGGGCCCCTCGTCCTCGCCCGCCTCGCCGGCCGCCGGGCCGCCGGCGTGGCCGAAGCGGCGCAGCACGGCCCGGATCCGGGCCACGAGCACGGAGCCGTCGAAGGGCTTGGTCACGTAGTCGTCGGCACCGGCCTCCAGGCCCAGGACGACGTCGATGGAGTCGGCGCGCGCGGACAGCATGATCACGGGCACGTTCGACTCGTCCCGGATGCGGCGGCACAGGCTCACGCCGTCCATGCCCGGCAGCATCACGTCGAGCAGCGCGATGTCGGGGCGGTCCGCCCGGAACGCCTCCAGGCCCGACAGGCCGTCGGGCATGGCGGTCACCGTGAAGCCGTCCCGCTCCAGCGCGAGCTGGGTGGCCTCGCGGATGACGTCGTCGTCCTCGACGAACAGCACATGGGTCTCGGCCATCGCTCGCCCTCTCACTTCACGTTCTTCTTCAGCTGCCGCTCGGCTCGACCGTCGGCGGGCCGTCGATGCCACCGTCGCCGACCGCGCGGCTGTAGTCGTTGTGCACCCAGTCGTGCTGGGAGAACTTGCTTCCCGCCCATCGGTACGTGATCACGTCCTCGCCCGAGGGATAGGCGACCGGGTCGCCCTTGGCGTACACCTGCTTGGTCACGACCAGATCGCCCCGGTCGATCGTGGCGTACACGGCCGCGTCCTCGACCATGAAGACGTTCTTGTACCCGTCGCCGTCCTCGCGGTACACGTAGGTGCCGATGCCGACGGCGTCACCGCAGGTCATCACGTTGACGACGACATCGGGCGAGGCGCCGCCGGTCAGGCTCCCGTACGAGGTGTCCACGGGGTACGCGTCGGCGACACAGGGCTTCAGATCGTCCTTCACGCGAGAGGCGATCTTCGGGTCGCCCTTGATCAGCGCGATCGGGTCGACCCGCTTGGCGGGCATCTGGCTGGAGGAGGCGGACGGCGAGGACGGGGCCGGGGCGGCCGAGGCCACCTCGTCGGCGCGGGCCGCGCCCTCGTCACGGGAGCCCGTACCGCCGGTGGAGCAGGCGGTCAGGGACACGCCGACGGCGGCGAGCACGGCCCCCGCCGTGATGCTCGCCGCCTTGACGGTCCCGCGACGCGGGCCGCCGGACCCGTCGTCGCCGTCGATTCTGGCGCCTAGGCCGCGCACCGGTCCTGCCCCCGTTCGTCACGTCGTACGGTCGAGCGCTCCAGAGCACGGGCGTCGTCGACACCACGGCTCTCCAGTTCCTGGCGCAGTCGGGCCAGGGCGCGGTGGAGCGTGGACTTCACCGTACCCGTCGACATGCCGAGCGCTGCCGCCGTCTCCTCCGTACTCATCTGCTCCCAGTGCCGCAGGACGACCACACTGCGCTGCTTGGGCGCGAGCACCTTGAGGATGTCCATGAGCAGCGCGCGGTCGGCGTGCTGCTCGGTGGCGTCGTCGACGGACGCGTCGGGCAGCTGCTCGGTGGGAACCTCGTCGAGCTTGCGGGCGCGCCACCACTCGGTACGGGTGTTGATCATCACCCGGCGGAGGTAGGCGTCGGCGAGCGACTTGTCCGCGATGCCGTCCCAACGGCCGTACGTGCGGACGAGGGCGGTCTGGAGGAGGTCCTGCGCGTCGACCGGGTCGGGGACGAGCCGACGGGCGCTGCGCAACAGCGCGTCCTGCCGAGTGCGTACGTACTCCTCGAAGTCGAGCACCTCGCCGTGCGACATACCGACCGCCTCCATCCCCGTGACCAGCCCGTTCTGCTTGACGTCGATGACGCTACGGACCACTTGTCACGAGCCTGTGCGCCCCAGCCGACGACGGACGCACGGCTGTCCATCGGTTGTGTAACAGGGGCCCGGAATGGGTATAGGGGCCGGCGCCCACCCCCCGCCGTGCGGGCCCGCCGTGGTTAGGGCGGTAACCCACCCACCCACGCCCCCGCCCCCGTGTGGGCAATCGTCCCGCTGGGCGGGACGGGTGGGCACACGGGACGGCGCCCTGGCGGGCGCTTCCGCTCCCTGAGCCTGCCGCCCACGGGTCCGGCGCCGTGGCGGGGGCCTCCGCTCCGGAGCTGGACGCCCACGGGACCCCGGGCCCCCGCGCCCACGTAACCCCGCCCCCGTAAAGGATCGGCCCCGCCGTCAGCCCTGCGGCAGCCGGTACTCCGAGTCCCCCAGCGGCTCCACAAGCCCATCCGCGACCAGCCCGTCCAGCGCACGCGCCCGCTGAACCGGCTCGTCCCACACCGCGTCCAACGCGGCCTGCGACACCGGCCCCGCCGAGTCCCGCAGAACGGCCAGCAGACGCCCCCGCACCTGGCGGTCCGTGCCCGCGTACGTCTGCCCGCGCCGAGGCGGCCCGTCGTGGGCCGGCTTCCCGGCCAGCCGCCAGACGCACCGGTCGGCGATCGGGCACCGCCCGCAGTCCTCGTTCTTCGCCGTGCACACCAGCGCGCCCAGCTCCATCGAGGCCGCCGCCCAGCGCGCCGCCGTCCCCTCGTCGTCCGGCAGCAGCTCCCGCGCGAGCCTGCGCTCGGCCGCGGTCGTGGCGTTCGGCGGGTACTGCACGCCGGTCGCCGCCCGGGCGAACACCCGGCGCACGTTCGTGTCGAGCACCGGATGCCGCTGCCCGTACGCGAACGAGGCCACCGCCGCCGCCGTGTACTCCCCGATCCCGGGCAGCGCGAGCAGTGCCGCGTGCTCGCTCGGCACATCGCCGCCGTGCCGCTCCGTTATGGCCACCGCCGCCCCGTGCAGCCGTAGCGCGCGCCGCGGGTAGCCGAGCCGGCCCCAGGCGCGGACGGCCTCGCCGGGCGCCTCGGCGGCCAGGTCGGCCGGCCGTGGCCAGCGCGCCAGCCACTGCTCGTACACCGGCAGGACCCGTACGACCGGGGTCTGCTGGAGCATGAACTCGCTGACCATCACGCCCCACGCCCCCGCCTCGGGGCGGCGCCAGGGCAGGTCACGGGCGTGCCGGTCGAACCACGCGAGGACGGGCCCGTGCAGGGCGGAGGGCACCGTGAGGGCCGGGGCTTCGAACGCGGAGGCATCGACGGAGGCGACGCCCGGCGAAACGGCCGACGAATCAGCGGGGGCAACGGCGGAGGCAACGGAGGAAGAGGCATCGGTGGAAGTCATCGCACCCCCGATCCTGGCACGTTCCTGGCACGTTCAGTACGCGCCGTGGCGCACGCCCTCGGGGCGCGTGGAGGCGTGCGGGCGCGGCTCGCGCCCCGCGCACCACACCGCGGCGCCGTTCCGGCTCGACCGAGCCTTCTCCACCAGCACCCGGACCGGCCGGTCCGCCCCCAAGGACCACGATCACGACCACGGTCACCCCCTACGAAAGGGGGAGTGGATGTGATCATCGGCAAAACTTGATGCCTGGGGCGGCGGGTGGGGCGGGAGTTGGCGCCGATCTCTCGTAAGGTTCGTGGCGTGGGATCACTGCGCAATCCGGTCGGGCCGCTTCCCTCCTCCATCTACTGGCGACGGAGGGCGGTCGCGCTGTGCCTGATCGCCCTCGTGGCGCTCGTCGCGCTCTGGGCCGCCACATCCGGTGGCGGTGGCGGCAAGAAGCCCAACGACGCGGCCAACGGCTCGTCTCCCGCGCCCTCGATCACCCCCGGACCCTCCGGCTCCGGTCCCGCGATCAGTGAACAGCCGGGCGGCCGGGACGAATCGGGGGAGTCCGGCGAGAACTCCGGCAACGGCGGCGACGGCGGTACGGACGCCGGCACCGGCACGGACGCGGGCACCGAGGGCGGCGGCAAGAACGGCGACACGGACGGCGCGGGTGGCGACGGCGGAACGGGAGCGAGCGCGGGCCAGCAGGTTCCGGCCAATTCTCCGCTGCCCAACTGTGCCCCCTCGGCACTGCAGTTGACCCTGCGCAGCGCCAAGGTCTCCTACGCGCCCGGCGAGAAGCCGCGTTTCCACCTGGTCGCCAAGAACACCTCGGCCACCGAGTGCAAGGCCGATTTCGGCCCGAAGAACGCGGTTCTGACGATCAGTGACAACCAGGACGACGAGGTCTGGTCCTCGCAGGACTGCCCGCGCCCGGCCGCCTCCGTCCTGCTCCGGATCCCGGCGGGTGCGACGGTCACGCACACCGTGGAGTGGGACCGTGCTCAGAGCGCCCCGCAGTGCGCCACGCCCCCGGCGGGCCCGGTGGGACCGGGCACGTACCTGGTGGAGGCGGCCATGCCGGGCGTGACGGTCTCCCCGGCCTCCTTCACGCTGGCCAAGGACTGACCGCGGAACATCGCGAGGCATCGCCGTACATGGCAGTGCGTCGCCGTCCTGCCGGTACGGAGAAGGGGGGGGGCGGGGGAACCCGGGCCCCCCCAGGGCCGAACCGGCCCCGTGGAATACAGTGTGTTATAAAAAAAATAAGCGGGCCGCGCACGAATAA
>NZ_JBSGWV010000016.1:0-130015 GCF_053609105.1 Streptomyces sp. NPDC054975 | reverse complement strand
GCCCGCGGCCGCGAGTGCGGCCGGCGGCGCCCCCTACCCCCGTGCCCGGAACCGGCTCAAGGCCCGGGAGCCGGGGTGGCCTTCGGATCCGATGCGTTGGATCCAATATCCATGATCCAATACATTGGATCCAGACCCTGGATCCAATGTCCAGGATCCGAGATATCGGATCCAACACATTGGATCCGATATCCGGTGCGGCTCAGACGCCCGCGCGCGCCTTCTCCTCACCCTCGTCCGCCCGCTGGTCCGGCACCGGCGTGTCCTCGTCCGTCCCGGACACCGGTGCGTGGTCGTCGACCAGGGTCTTCTCGTCGAAGGGAATCCGTCCGGCGAGGACCTCGGCTGCGCGCTCCTTGTCGATCTCCTTGGTCCAGGTGCCGACGAGGACGGTGGCGACGGCGTTGCCGGCGAAGTTCGTCAGCGCGCGGGCCTCGCTCATGAAGCGGTCGATGCCGACGATCAGGCCGACGCCGTCGACCAGTTCGGGCCGGTGCGACTGCAGGCCGCCGGCGAGGGTCGCCAGGCCGGCGCCGGTGACACCGGCCGCACCCTTCGACGCGATGATCATGAAGACGAGCAGCGAGATCTGCTCACCGACCGAGAGCGGGTTGCCCATGGCCTCGGCGACGAAGAGGGAGGCCATCGTCAGGTAGATCGCCGTGCCGTCCAGGTTGAAGGAGTAGCCGGTCGGGACGGTGATGCCGACGACGGGCTTGCTGACGCCCATGTGCTCCATCTTCGCGATGAGCCGGGGCAGCGCGGACTCGGAGGACGAGGTGGAGAGGATCAGCAGGAACTCACGGCCCAGGTACTTCAGCAGCGTGAGGATGTTGACGCCCGCGACCAGCCGGAGCAGCGCGCCGAGCACCACGAAGACGAAGAGGGCGCAGGTCACGTAGAAGCCGATCATGATGACCGCGAGCGACTTCAGGGCGTCGATGCCGGTCGCGCCGACGACCGCCGCCATGGCACCGAAGGCACCGATCGGAGCGACCCACATGATCATGGCGAGGATGCGGAAGACCAGCCGCTGGATGTGCCCGATGCCGCGCAGCACGGGCTCCCCGGCCCGGCCCATCGCCTGCAGCGCGAAGCCCGCGAGGAGGGCGACGAGCAGGGTCTGCAGGACCTCGCCCTCGGTGAAGGCGGAGACGAGCGTCTTGGGGATGATCCCGAGGAGGAAGTCCGCCGTGGACTCCTTCGCCCCGTCGGCCTGCTGGGCACCCGCCTCCGCGACCTCCTTGGTCAGGTGCAGGCTGGAGCCGGGCTCCAGGAGGTTGCCGACGACCAGGCCGATGGCGAGGGCGACGGTCGACATCACGAGGAAGTACCCGAGGGCGAGCCCGCCGACGGCCCCGACCTTCGCCGCCTTGCGGACCGAACCGACGCCGAGGACGATCGTGCAGAAGATGATGGGGGAGATCATCATCTTGATCAGGTTCACGAAGCCGGTGCCCAGCGGCTTGAGCTCGACGGCGAAGTCCGGCGCCACGAAGCCGACCGTGACGCCGAGGATCACGGCGGCGATGACGGCGATGTACAGATAATGGGTACGGTCCCGCTGTGCGGCCACGGGGTCCTCCTCGTGCTGATGGGTGTCCACGTCCCGGTGGATCCCCGCGACTATCCATCAGCCTGTGACCCGGGTCACGGTTACGTTCGTTTCGTTCACAGCCGAACTGTCACACTGGCGCCATGCGCATACCCCGACCCCGGCCCCGCAGCCTCGCCGGCCAGCTCTTCGCGATGCAGGTCGTGCTGGTGGCGGCGGTCGTGGCCGGGTGCGCGGTCTTCGCGTACATCACCGACCGGGCGCAGGCCGAGGAGACCGCGCGCCGCCAGTCCACGGCGACCGCGACCGCCGTCGCCGCGTCCCCCTCCGTGCCCCGGGCGCTTCACTCGCCGGACCCCACGGCGCTCCTCCAGCCGTACGCCGAGTCGGTACGGAAGCGGACCGGCGTCGCCTTCGTGGTGATCATGTCGCCGGACGGCACGCGCTGGTCCCATCCGGAGCCGGGCGAGATCGGGCGGACGTACCGGGGCCACATCGAGCCGGCGCTCCAGGGGCGGACCTTCTCCGAGACGCACGTGGGCGTGCTCGGGCGTTCGGTCCGTACGGTCGCGCCGGTGTACGAGAACGGCCGCGTCGTCGCCCTCGTCAGTTCGGGCATCACCATCGAGAAGATCAGCGAGCAGGTACGGGAGCAGGTCACGGCCCTGCTGGGGATGGCGGGGGCGGCGCTCGCGATCGGCGGAGCCGGTACGTACGTGATCAACGCGCGGCTGCGGCGGCACACGCACGGAATGAACGCGACCGAGCTGAGCCGGATGCACGACTACCACGAGGCCGCGCTGCACGCGGTGAGCGAGGGTCTGGTGATGCTGGACGGGCAGCGGCGGATCGCGCTCATCAACGACGGCGCGCGGGAGCTGCTCGGTCTGGACGCGGAGGTCGTGGGCCGGTCGGCGGCCGAACTCGGCCTGCCGGTCTCGCTCACCAGCGCGCTGCTCGCCTCGGAGCCCCGGGTGGACGAGCTGCATCTGACGGCGGAGCGGGTGCTCGTGGTCAACACCCGCCCGGTGGTCGGCGGGGAGCGCCGGGGCACGGTCGTGACGCTCCGGGACCGTACCGAACTCCAGGCACTGACAGGCGAGTTGACCTCGGAGCGGGGGTTCACGCAGGCGCTGCGCTCGCAGGCGCACGAGGCGGCGAACCGGCTGCACACGGTGGTCTCGCTGATCGAGCTGGGCCGGGTGGAGGAGGCGGTGGACTTCGCGACGGCGGAGCTGGAGCTGGCGCAGGCGCTCACCGACCGGGTCGTGGACGCGGTCGGCGAACCGGTGCTCGCGGCGCTGCTCCTCGGCAAGGCGGCGCAGGCCAACGAGCGGGGTGTCGAGCTGGTCCTCACGGAGGACAGCCGGATCGACGACGGGCTCCTGCCGCCGGAGATACCGGCGCGGGACCTGGTGACGATCCTCGGCAACCTGATCGACAACGCGGTGGAGGCGACGAGCGGCACCCCCCACGCGCGGGTCGAGGTCACCGCCCGGACGTGCGACGGCGAGCTCCTGCTCCGGGTCCGCGACACCGGGCCCGGGATCGAGGCGGGCGACCGGGAGGCGGTCTTCGACCGCGGCTGGTCCACCCACGGCCCGGCCCGCGGCCTCGGCCTGGCGCTGGTCCGCCAGGCGACCACCCGCGCGTCGGGCACGGTGATACTGGCGGACACGCCGGAGGGCGGCGCGGAGTTCACCGTACGGCTGCCCCTGGACCTCCGGGCCGAGCCCGCCGCCCGCCCGCCCGCGCCTCGCCCCGCGCCCGAACCGGAGGTGTCCGCATGAGCCAGAGACAGGACCGGGGCCAGAGCCAGGGCCCGGACCAGAGCCAAGGCCAGGGCCCGAGGCAGGGCATTCGGGTCCTCGTCGTCGAGGACGACCCGGTCGCCGCCGACGCGCACGCGCTCTATGCCGGGCGTGTGCCCGGCTTCGCCGTCGTCGGGGTGGCGCACTCGCGGGCCGCCGCCGTCCGCGTGCTCGACCGGACGCCGGTCGACCTCCTCCTGCTCGACCTCTACCTCCCCGACGGTCACGGCCTCCAGCTGCTCCGCGCTCTACGCGCCGCCGGGCACTCCGCCGACGTCATCGCGGTGACCTCGGCCCGCGATCTCGCGATCGTGCGCGAGGGCGTGTCCCTCGGGGTCGTCCAGTACGTGCTGAAGCCGTTCACGTTCGCGACGCTGCGGGACCGGCTCTCGCGGTACGCCGAGTTCCGCGCCGCCGCCGGGGAGGCATCCGGCCAGGACGAGGTGGACCGCGCCCTGGCGGCGCTGCGCGCCCCGCAGCCCGCCTCGCTCCCCAAGGGCCTGAGCGCGCCGACGCTTGAGGCCGTCACCCGTACCCTCCGGGACGCCCCCGACGGCCTGACCGCGGCCGAGGCCGCCGCGGCCGTCGGCATCTCCCGGATCACCGCCCGCCGCTACCTCGAACACCTCGTCACGGACGGCCGGGCCGCGCGGGCGCCGCAGTACGGTCAGGTCGGCCGGCCGGAACTCCAGTACCGCTGGATCACGACGATCGTCCGCTGAGCGAACCCGGCCGTCCGGTCACCGACCGGTGAATGATCATTACGGATGGTTACCGCCGGGTTCCCACGTTTCTACGACTTCTGGCCTTGGGTGAACGCACCGTAGCCAATGGTCACGTTACGCATCTACGGTGGCGGCGTGCACCACACTCCTCCCCCTCCCTTCAACGCGCTCGCCGCGCGCCGGCTCCGTGAAGGTCTCGGCATGGCTCCGGGACATGTCGCCTACGGTCTGCGCGCGCAGTACGGTCTCGGCGTCTCCCCCGAGACGGTCACCGCCTGGGAGCGCGGACGCCTCGCCCCCTCCGCCCAGGAACTCACCGCGCTCGCGGGTGTCCTCTGGTGCGCCCCCGGCGAGCTGATCGCCGACGCCACCACCCTGCGCGAGCACCGGATGGCGCGCGGCATCGCGGCCGACGAACTCGCCCGGCGGGTGGGCCTCGACGCCTCCGGCTATCTGCGTATGGAGGAGTCGGGCCGCTGGCGCGGCAACGAACGCCAGACCGCGGCCCTCGCCGAGTCCCTCGGCCTCGGGCCCCGCGAACTGGTCCAGGTGACCGGCCGGGCCGACGAGCTGGCGACGCTGTTGCGGGACGCCGCCACGACGCGCTGGCAGGCGTACGTCCGGCCGGTCGTGAAGCTGCTGCCGCTGCCCAAGCGCGTCCTGGAGCCCGCGCTCCAGCGACTGCACACCGACTACCACGCCAAGATGGTGACCACGAGCAGCTGGGGCGCCTCCGGCGGCAGCGGGGACGCCGGCCGCGAATACCTGGAGAACATCGTGTCCCACTTCTGGGACGCCGTCGGCCCTTAGGCCGTGTCCGGAGGGCCCCCGCGCGCCGCCCGCCCCGCCCCCGAGCCGGGCCCCTAGGGTTGTCGCGTGAGACGACACATACCCTTCGAGAATCTCCACAACTTCCGTGATCTGGGCGGCTATCGGACCGCCGACGGCTCCACCGTCCGCTGGAACGTCCTCTACCGTTCCGACTCCCTCGCCAAGCTGCGCGGCCCCGACCTGGATCGCTTCCGCGCGCTGGGCGTGGCGACCGTGATCGACCTGCGCTATCCGTGGGAGATCGCCGCCAAGGGCCGGCTGCCGGAGACCTCGGAGACCGCCGGCATCGCCTGGCACAACCTGAGCATCGAGCACCGCCCGTACGACCAGGCGGAGATCGACCCCGACCTCGACCCGTGGCGCTACCTCGCCGACCGGTTCGCGGAGGTCGCGTCCGACGGGGCCGCCGAGCTGCGCGAGGCCCTGGAGGTCATCGCGGGGGCGGACGGTCCGCTCGTCTTCCACTGCGCCTCGGGGAAGGACCGTACGGGTCTGCTCGCCGCCCTGCTGCTCGGTCTGCTCGACGTCTCCGACGAGCAGATCCTCGACGACTTCGCCCTGACCGAGCTCGCCACCGCGCGTCTGGTCGCCGACTGGCACGCCGCCCACCCGGGGCGCGAGCTGCGCTGGCCCGGCTACGGCCGGGCGCCGGCCGAGATCATGCGGCACGTCCTCGCGGATCTGCGCACCCCGTACGGATCGGTGTACGGGTACGTCACCGGGCACGTGGGCCTCGACCCGGCCGTGGTGGACGCGCTGCGCGCGCGGCTCGTCGAGCCCGCACCGGTCACGGCCCTCTAGCGCCGGTCGAAGCTGAAGAGCTGGCCCACGGCGTCCTCGCGGCAGGGCGCCTGCGCCAGCTTCGCCCACTCGGCGGCCCGGTCGCCGACGACGGTCACGCAGGAGCCCGGGGTCGCCGAGCGCACGGGGACGATGCGGTAGCCGGTGACCGGGCTGCCGAAGGGCTCCAGGCGGAACGTTTCGACCCGGCTCGGATCGCCGCACTCGGAGTCCTCGAACGCGGCGTCCGGGACGCGTCCGCCGGACGGGACGCCGGAGCAGCCGGGGCCGTAGTCCGGGTGGTCGGAAACGATGCGCCACTCGCCGGAGCCGAGCTCCTTGAGGGAGTACAGGGGGACGTCGGCGCCCTCGCACGGCCGCTGGTGGATCTGGCCGCTGCGCCCGCCGCGCCGCTCGTTCAGGCAGAGATCCGTGCCGATCACCCGTATCCGCACGTCCCCGGCGGCGGGCGCGGTGACGGCCTTAGGGCGCTCGGCGCTCCCGTCCTCGTCCCGGACGAGGGCGCCGACCACGCTGACGGAGGCGAGGACGAGCCCTGCGACGGCGACGAGGGCGACGACGGTCCGGCGTATGCGGGAGTGCGGGTCGGGCGGCTGGTCGTCCTCGGCCGGGGAGTCGACGTCGGGTACGGGCTCCGCGGCCGTCGGCCAGGAGGTGGTCATGCCCGCGTCCGTGGTCGGTCCGTCCGCGCCCCTCTCCGTACCGGCGTCCGCGTCCGCCTCCGGACCGGCGTCCGTGTCCGCATCCGTACGCGCGTCCGTGTCCGCCCCCGCCCCCGTACCCGTACCCGCGTACACCCCTCGTACCGCCAGCTCCTTGCGGACCGACAGCCAGCTCTCCAGCTCCCCGGGCGCCGCCCCGCACGCGCGGACGAAGGAGGTCAGCAGCTCCTCGCGGGGGACGGTCGAGCGGGCGAGCATGTTCGCCACCGTCGAGCGGGGCAGGACGTCGCCGAGCGCCTCCGCGCGGGCCGACAGCTCGCGGTAGGTCAGCCCCGACCAGTCCTTGAGCTCCTGCAACCGCGCGATGAACGAGGCGGCGTCGGTGGCCTCGCGTGGGTCGGGCGCGCCGCCCCCGCCGGCCGTTCCCTCGGTCATGGGTACTCCCCGCCCCTCCCCCGGACAGGGTTGGGACATGTCCGGGACAACCCCAAGCCTTGTTGATCTGGCTGTTCAACTCAAGAGTGGAAATCGGCAATTCCGGTCAGGGGCCGGGAACGTCACGGGGGAAGTACGGGGGAACGAAAAGGCCCCGATCGTCCACGGGGGGACGATCGGGGCTTCTCACGCTCCGCCGAACAGCCGGGTCAGAAGACCGACTCCGCCTCCGACATCCGCGCCTCCGGCACGGTCTTGAGCTGCGTCACGGCCTCCGCCAGCGGCACCATGTGGATGTCGGTGCCGCGCAGCGCCGTCATCTTCCCGAACTCGCCCTGGTGCGCGGCCTCCACCGCGTGCCAGCCGAAGCGGGTGGCGAGCACCCGGTCGTACGCCGTCGGCGTCCCGCCGCGCTGGACGTGACCGAGGATGACCGGCCGGGCCTCCTTGCCGAGGCGCCGCTCCAGTTCGACCGCGAGCCGGTTGCCGATGCCCTGGAAGCGCTCGTGACCGTACTGGTCGATCTCGCCCTTCTGGTACTCCATGGAGCCCTCGGCGGGGTGCGCGCCCTCGGCGACGCAGACGACGGCGAACTTCTTGCCGCGCGCGAAGCGCTCCTCGACCATCTTGACCAGGTCGTCGACCTGGAAGGGCCGCTCGGGCAGGCAGATGCCGTGGGCGCCGCCGGCCATGCCGGACTCCAGGGCGATCCAGCCGGCGTGCCGGCCCATCACCTCGACGACCATCACGCGCTGGTGGGACTCGGCCGTGGTCTTCAGACGGTCTATGGCCTCCGTCGCGACGCCGACGGCGGTGTCGAAGCCGAAGGTGCGGTCGGTGGAGGAGATGTCGTTGTCGATCGTCTTCGGTACGCCGACCACGGGCATACCGGCGTCGGAGAGCATCCGGGCGGCGGTCAGGGTGCCTTCGCCGCCGATCGGGATGAGCACGTCGATGCCGTACTCCTTCGCCAACTCCGGGGCGGATTCGGCGGCTTCGGACAAGCGGTTGCGCTCGAGCCGGGCGGAGCCGAGGATGGTGCCGCCGCGGGCGAGGATGCCGCTGACCGCGTCGAGGTCGAGCGGGCGGTAGTGCCCGTCGAGGAGACCCTTGAAACCGTCCTCGAAGCCGATGACTTCGTCTCCGTGGCCGGTGAGCGCCCGGTGCACGACCGACCGGATCACTGCGTTCAGGCCAGGACAGTCGCCGCCTGCGGTGAGAACTCCGATGCGCATCGTGCTGTGTCTCCTGCTCGGTAGTGGTACATGTGAGCTCTGTCGATTCTCCCACGCCCGGTGTGGCCCCCGCGCCCCCGGATACTCCGCGTGCCGGGCTTCTGGGGGCTTTCGTCCCCCTTTTTCGGGCCGTTCGCCCACCCTGCGCCCTATCCACGCCCAGAGGTATTGTCAAGGGGGTATGGCCACCTCTCACGGGGTTTTTTGAACACACTCGGTTGACGTGACGAACGCGGCCGGGCGGACAGGACTGGACAGGAGCCACGGCGTGACGCGCAGCGTGTACGTGACCGGGATCGACCGCGGAGACGGCCGGCAGGTGGTCGAGCTGGGAGTCATGGAGCTCCTGACCCGCCAGGTGGACCGGGTGGGGGTGTTCCGCCCGCTGGTGCACCACCGCCCCGACCGGCTGTTCGATCTGCTGCGGGCCCGCTACCGGCTCTCCCAGGACCCGTCGACCGTCTACGGCATGGACTACCACGAGGCCTCGGCGCTCCAGGCGGAGCAGGGCACCGACGAGCTGGTCTCCCGGCTCGTCGACCGTTTCCACGCGGTGGCCCGCGACTACGAGGTCGTCCTCGTCCTCGGTACGGACTTCGCCGCCACCCAGCTCCCCGACGAGCTGGCGCTCAACGCGCGGCTCGCCAACGAGTTCGGCGCCTCGGTCATACCGGTCGTCGGCGGCAAGGACCAGGCCGCCGAGTCCGTACGGGCCGAGGCCCGCAACGCCTTCCGGGCGTACGACGGGCTCGGCTGCGACGTCCTCGCGATGGTCGTCAACCGGGTGGCCGGAGAGGACCGGGCGGCGATCGCCGAGCGGCTCACGGCCCGGCTCCCCGTGCCCTGCTACGTCCTCCCCGACGAACCCGCGCTCGCGGCGCCCACGGTCTCGCAGATCACCCACCACCTCGGTGCCTCGGTCGTCCTCGGCGACGACGCGGGCCTGGCGCGCGACGCCCTGGGCTTCGTCTTCGGCGGCGCGATGCTGCCGAACTTCCTGAACGCGCTGACCCCCGGCTGCCTGGTGGTCACCCCCGGGGACCGCGCCGACCTCGTCGTGGGCGCGCTCGCCGCGCACTCGGCCGGCACTCCGCCGATCGCCGGCGTCCTGCTCACCCTGAACGAGCGGCCCAGCGAGGAGATCCTGACGCTGGCCGCCCGCCTCGCGCCCGGCACGCCGGTCATCTCCGTCCCGGGCACCAGCTTCCCGACGGCCGCCGAACTCTTCTCCCTCGAAGGCAAGTTGAGCGCGGCGACGCCCCGCAAGGCGGAGACCGCGCTCGGTCTCTTCGAGCGGCATGTGGACACCGCCGATCTGCTGAAGCGGATCTCGGTGGCTCGCACGGGCCGGGTCACCCCGATGATGTTCGAGCACGACCTCCTGGAGCAGGCCCGCGCCGACCGCCGCCGCGTCGTCCTCCCGGAGGGCACGGAGGAGCGCGTGCTGCGCGCCGCCGACGTGCTGCTGCGCCGCGACGTCTGCGACCTGACGCTCCTCGGTGACGTCGAGGTCATCCGCAAGAAGGCCGCCGACCTCGGCATCGACCTGTCCTCGCCGGCCACCCAGCTGATCGACCCGCAGACCTCCGAGCTGCGCGACGGCTTCGCCACGAAGTACGCCGAGCTGCGCGCCCACAAGGGCGTGACGGTGGAGCTGGCGTACGACGTCGTCTCGGACGTCAACTACTTCGGCACGCTGATGGTCGAGGAGGGGCTCGCCGACGGCATGGTCTCCGGTTCGGTGCACTCCACGGCGGCGACGATCCGCCCGGCCTTCGAGATCATCAAGACGAAGCCGGACGCCTCGATCGTCTCCTCGGTCTTCTTCATGTGCCTGGCCGACAAGGTGCTGGTCTACGGCGACTGCGCGGTCAACCCGGACCCGAACGCGGCGCAGCTCGCGGACATCGCCGTGCAGTCGGCGGCCACCGCGGCCCGCTTCGGTGTCGAGCCGCGGATCGCGATGCTGTCGTACTCCACCGGCACCTCGGGCTCCGGCGCGGACGTCGACAAGGTCCGCGAGGCGACGAAGCGGGTACGGGAGTCCCACCCGGAGCTGCGGATCGAGGGGCCCATCCAGTACGACGCGGCCGTCGAGCCCACCGTGGCCGCGACCAAGCTGCCGGGGTCGGAGGTGGCGGGTCAGGCGACCGTGCTGATCTTCCCGGACCTCAACACCGGCAACAACACCTACAAGGCCGTGCAGCGCTCGGCGGGCGCCGTGGCGGTCGGTCCGGTCCTGCAGGGCCTGCGCAAGCCGGTGAACGACCTCTCGCGCGGCGCGCTTGTCAGCGACATCGTCAACACGGTCGCCATCACGGCGATCCAGTCCCAGGTCCCCCAGGAGCCCACCGCATGACCTCCCCCACCTCCGCCCCGACGCGCGTCCTCGTCCTCAACTCCGGCTCGTCCTCGGTGAAGTACCAGCTCCTCGACATGAGGGACAACGCTCGCCTCGCCCTCGGCCTGGTCGAGCGGATCGGCGAGGAGACCTCGCGCCTGGTCCACACCCCGCTCCAGGGTGGCGGCGGGGAGAAGCGCGAGAAGAAGGGGCCGATCTCCGACCACGCGGCGGCGCTGAAGGCGGTGGCCGAGGAGCTGGCGGCGGACGGCCTCGGGCTCGACTCCCCCGAGCTGGCCGCGATCGGCCACCGCGTGGTGCACGGCGGGCTGCGGTTCACCGCGCCGACCGTGATCGACGACGACGTGCTCGCGGAGATCGAGCGGCTGGTGCCGGTCGCGCCGCTGCACAACCCGGCCAACCTCACCGGGATCCGGACGGCGATGGCGCTCCGGCCCGACCTGCCACAGGTCGCGGTCTTCGACACCGCCTTCCACACGACGATGCCGGAGTCGGCCGCCCGGTACGCGATCGACGTGGAGACGGCGGACGCGCACCGCATCCGCCGGTACGGCTTCCACGGCACCTCGCACGCCTATGTGTCGCGCGAGACGGCGAGGCTGCTGGGGAAGGCCCCGGAGGAGGTGAACGTGATCGTGCTGCACCTCGGCAACGGAGCCTCCGCCTCCGCCGTCCGGGGCGGGCGGTGCGTGGACACCTCGATGGGCCTGACTCCCCTGGAGGGTCTGGTCATGGGCACCCGCTCGGGCGACATCGACCCGGCGGTCACCTTCCATCTGAAGCGGGTGGCGGGCATGTCGGCGGACGAGATCGACACGCTGCTCAACAAGAGGTCCGGGCTCGTCGGGCTCTGCGGCGACAACGACATGCGGGAGATCCGGCGCCGGGTCGACGAGGGCGACGAGCGGGCCGCGCTCGCCTTCGACATCTACATCCACCGGCTGAAGAAGTACATCGGGGCGTACTACGCGGTACTCGGGCGGGTGGACGCGGTGGCGTTCACGGCGGGTGTCGGGGAGAACGCGGCTCCGGTGCGGGAAGCTGCGATCGCGGGCCTGGAGGAGCTGGGCCTGGCGGTGGACGCCGACCTCAACGCCGTACGGTCCGACGAGGCCCGGATCATCTCGCCGGAGTACGCGCGGGTGGCGGTCGCCGTGGTGCCGACGGACGAGGAGCTGGAGATCGCGCGCCAGAGCTATGAGTTGGTGAGGCCGTAACCGCTTCGCACCCCGCCCCCGGAAGTGAACGCCTGAGCGACCCCGCGCCCATTTGTACTTTCCACCAGACGGAATATTCCGCAGTGAAACAAACCGATAGGATCCGCCTCATGCGCCGTTCCAAAATCGTCTGCACGCTGGGCCCCGCCGTCGACTCGTACGAGCAGCTGAAAGCGCTCATCGAGGCCGGTATGAACGTGGCCCGATTCAACATGAGCCACGGAACCCAGGCCGAGCACCAGGAGCGGTACGACCGTCTCCGCAGGGCGGTGGCGGACACCGGCCGCGCCGTGGGCGTGCTCGCCGACCTCCAGGGCCCCAAGATCCGTCTGGAGACCTTCGCGGAGGGTCCCGTCGAGCTGGTGCGCGGTGACGAGTTCACCATCACCACCGAGGACGTCCCGGGTGACAAGTCCATCTGCGGCACCACGTACAAGGGCCTGCCGGGTGACGTCTCCAAGGGCGACCAGGTCCTGATCAACGACGGCAACGTCGAGCTGCGGGTCGTCGAGATCGAGGGCCCGCGGGTGAAGACCGTGGTCATCGAGGGCGGTGTCATCTCCGACCACAAGGGCATCAACCTGCCCGGTGCGGCGGTCAACGTCCCGGCCCTGTCCGAGAAGGACGTCGAGGACCTGCGGTTCGCGCTGCGGATGGGCTGCGACATGGTCGCCCTCTCCTTCGTCCGCAACGCCGAGGACGTCAAGGACGTCCACAAGGTGATGGACGAGGAGGGCCGCCGGGTCCCCGTCATCGCCAAGGTGGAGAAGCCGCAGGCGGTCGAGAACATGGCGGACGTGGTCGCCGCCTTCGACGCCGTCATGGTCGCCCGTGGCGACCTCGCGGTGGAGTACCCGCTGGAGAAGGTCCCGATGGTGCAGAAGCGCCTCGTGGAGATGTGCCGCCGCAACGCCAAGCCGGTCATCGTCGCCACCCAGATGATGGAGTCGATGATCACCAACTCCCGCCCCACCCGCGCCGAGGCCTCCGACGTGGCCAACGCGATCCTGGACGGCGCGGACGCGGTCATGCTGTCGGCGGAGTCCTCCGTGGGCGCGTACCCGATCGAGACCGTGAAGACGATGTCGAAGATCGTCGCCGCGGCCGAGGAGGAGCTGCTCTCCAAGGGCCTGCAGCCGCTCGTACCCGGCAAGAAGCCGCGTACGCAGGGCGGTTCGGTGGCCCGCGCGGCCTGCGAGATCGCCGACTTCCTGGGCGGCAAGGCGCTGATCGCCTTCACCCAGTCCGGCGACACCGCGCGCCGCCTGTCCCGCTACCGGACGATCCAGCCGATCCTGGCCTTCACCACGGACGAGTCCACCCGCAACCAGCTCACCCTGAGCTGGGGCGTGGAGTCCTTCCTCGTCCCGTTCGTGGAGACCACGGACGCGATGGTCGACATCGTCGACGCGGAGCTGCTGAAGCTCCAGCGCTACAACGCGGGCGACACCATGGTCATCACCGCCGGCTCGCCCCCCGGCGTCCCCGGAACCACCAACATGGTCCGCGTCCACCACCTGGGCGGCGGCAACGCCTGACGCTCCCGTGCCCCTCGGGCACACGGCACGACGAGGGCCCCCGTCCGGATCGGACGGGGGCCCTCGTCATGTGCGGCTCCCCGGAAGGGTTCGGGACCGGTCAGTTGGGCTCGATCGTGTTACGGAGACCGGGGACCGTGAGGGTGCCGCCGAACTGGCCGGCCTGGATGACCTCCACGTTCGAGAAGAACGCGAACGGCACGTCGAGCGGCGGCGGGGTCTGCGGGTTGAAGGTGACCGGGATCAGGCCGAAGAGGTTGCCCTTCAGCTGCTCCGTGTACATGGTCACCGTGCCGTTGGTCATGGTCGACGTCGACCCCTTGTCGGACCGTACGTGTCCCGTCAGGCCCTCCGAGTGGACGGTGCGCTGGTGCAGGTCCTTGATGTCCACGCCGTCCTTGGCGGTGAACTTCAGGACCTTCTTGATCTTCCCACTGCCCGTCTTGACCTCGACGATGCCGTGGTACTTGAGCCCCTTCAGCGTGAGCAGCGAGCTGTTGAGGACCCACGGCTCGTCCGGCAGGAGCGGGATGCCCGGCTCCAGTTCGGCCGCCGCGAGCGCCTCGGGGTCGGGCTCGGGGCACGGGAAGCGCGGCTTGGCGCCGTCGGGTATGTCCTCGTCCTTCTTGGCGTCGAGGCCCTTGGCGTCCTCCGGCAGCTCCTCGACCTTCAGGCCCGCCTCGTCGGCGGCCTTCTCGATGGCGGCCTTGGTCCTGTCGACCGGGCCGTCGTCGGGCGTGGTCGCCTTGCCCGGCTTCGGAGCCGTCGTGGCCGGCTTCGTCGGCTCGGGCGCCTTGGTGGGCGCCGTCGCGGTCGGCGTCGGGGTGGCCGACGGCGTGGTGTTCGGCCCGTCGAAGAGGTCCTTGATCTTGTCGCCGACGCCCAGCGGGTCGAGCGGGTTGACGCTCTTCGTCGGCGTCGCCGTCGGGGTCGGCGTCGGAGCCGGGGACTCCTGCTGGGCGGCGCGCTGCTCCGTCGTGGCCGTCGCCGAGGGGCTGGCGGTCGGCTTCGGCGACTCCTGCTCCCCGGTGGCCTCCGGCTTCGGCGACTCGCCGGCGCCCGTGCTCGTGCTCGCCGTCGGCTTGGGCGTCTCGGCGGGCTTCGTCGGCTCCTGCGTCACCGGCTCGTCCGAGCGGGTCACGCACGGACCGGGCGCGAAGGGGATGTCCTTCTCGTCGGCGACGGCGAGCCTGGGCGCCATACCCATGCCCATGAGGACCGCGGTCGGCATGGCGGCCAGGGCCATGGCCTTGCCCGCGGGTCCCTGGATCTTGTTCAGCAGCGACTTACGCGGGGCCGCGTGCCGCGGACCCCTGCGAGCCACAGCGGCGCCGTCCGCAGCCGCCGCCGACTGCGCCGACTGTGTTTCGTCACCCCGCACTGTTCCTCCCGCCGTTGGCGTCGATCGTCGTTTCGGTCGCCTGCGCACCGGGACCCGCCTGCGGGTCCGGCTCCTCACCGGCGCGCTGCTCCGGGACCGGGGCCTTGTCGAAGTCGACCGCGCGGGTCGCCTCCGTCGTCTCGGTTCCGTGCTGCTGACCGTCGTACTCGTGCTCGCCCGCCACGGCCTGCGCGCGCTCGTCGGCCGGCTCGGCCGACGGCTGTGCCGTCTCCTCCACGGGGGTGCCCGGGGCCCACGCGACGGAGAGTCCGCCGCCGACCAGGGCGAGCAGGAAGCCCATGAAGAAGCCGCCGAGGTTGGAGACCGGGATGGAGACGAGTGCCAGGACGATCGCCGCGACGCCCGCGAACACCCGGACGATGGGCTGGAACCACATCGTCAGTCCGAGCGTCACCAGAAGCACACCGATGATCAGGGCTCCGGCGCCGCCCGTCGTCGCCATCGCGATCGTCATGTTGCCGAGTCGCAGGTCGGCGTACGGGAAGTAGGCGATCGGTACGCCGCCGATCATGGTGAACAGTCCGGCCCAGAAGGGCCGGCCGCCCCGCCAGTGGTGGAAACGGCGCTCGCGCTGGTTCGGGACTCCGCGGGAAGCAGTGGACTCGGCGCTCATGGAAAACAGCTCCCTGGAAGCGGTGTTGCGATGAGAAGTGGAGAAGGTGGCGCTGGGGCCGGGAACGGGCGGGGCCGTACGGAACGAACGACGGCCCGCGCCCGCCGGGCAGGTGCTGCCGGGTGCGGCACCGAGTGACTACTCGGTGAAGCACTCCTTGGTGCCCTTGTGCAGCTTCAGGCTCAGGTTGCTGAGCTTGAAGGTTCCGGCGGTGGTCGCCCACGCCTTCTGCTCCACGTTGGTCAGCGTCGCCGTCTCGGCGCGCTGCGAGAAGCCGTACGGGTTGGCCTTCGTACCGGGCTGGATGCCCGGCTTGCCCTCGGACTTCGGGAGCGAACCCGCGGCCACGCCGATGTCGATGTTGCCGAACTCGGCGTCGGCCTTCAGCGAGGAGACATCGAGGTAGATGTCCTTCGCGTAGACCGGCTTCTTCGGGTCGGTGCCGGCGCGCAGCTCCAGCGAGACGTTGCCGATGAACGGCACGTCCGGCGTCACGACGGACTGGCACATGTTGCTGATCCAGGCCTCGGAGAAGCCCGAGACGCCGACCGGCTCCGCGAACGGCTTGCCGTGCAGGTCCTTACCGGCCGCCACGCTGCCGTACTGGACGAAGTCCTTGCCGACAAGGCTGTCGGCCTTCACCTTGAACTCCTGGCCGGAGATGCTGAAGGACGCGGCGAGCGCGCCCTGAGCCAGGCCGACACCGATCGCGGCCGTCGCGGCCACGCTCGGCACCATGACGACGGCGAACCGCTTCCATCTGGTCCCGCCACGAACCTGGGACTTCATGAGAATCCTCCTTCTCGGACGTACATCTCCGGATGGGCCCAGGGGCCCGTCCTGGGATGGGAGAAGTGCTACGTCCTCGGGAAGGAGCGCCGAAACACCGGGCGCGCGGAGCGTCCGACCTCACCGGCGATCACCCCCGAGCGACAACCACTGGCCACGCCTTGCGCGCAACCTCTTGGACAGGCCCTGCCGGTGAAGGCAGGAACCCCCCTGTCCACGGCCGGCGCCACTGTCGCCGGCCCGCTCGGTGGGGACCCTCGCCGCGGACCCGGTTGGTTGCCGGGTGGGTGCGGTGGAGGACCGAGCGTCGCCGATCGTGGTCCATTCCCGCCGCCCGCACAAGGGGGTTCGTTACTCGCTAGTAACGGCTCGATAACCTCGCCACGACAGCGCGATGCCGCGCGGCCACACAGGGTGCAGCGCGCGGCATCGGCAAAGCGGGATGTTGAAGGGGAAACCCGGACACATTCACGGGTTCGATTTACTGCAAGTAACAGCGGCCGTGATTACCAAGTTTTGGTAAAGCACGGCCGCGTTTTGTCACTGTGTCGCCAAATCGGCGCTCCCCCGGACGGGAGAGAAAGGTCAGAAGAGCACGCGCGCGAGGGCCTGACGGGCCGCCGTGACCCGCGGGTCCTCCGGCCCGATGACCTCGAACAGCTCCAGGAGCCGCAGCCGCGCCGCGTCCCGCTCCTCGCCGGCCGTACGCCGCACGGCGTCCACCAGCCGCCCGAAGGCGTCCTCGACATGACCGCCCACCAGATCGAGATCGGCGGCGGCGATCTGCGCGGCGGCGTCGGCCGGGTTGTCGGCCGCGTTCTTCCGCACCTGCTGCGGGTCCATGTCCTGCACCCGGGCGAGCAGCTCGGCCTGGGCCAGACCCAGCTTCGCCTCCGGGTGACCGGGGTCGTCGGCGAGCACGTTCTTGTACGCCTGGACCGCACCGGCCAGGTCGCCCGCGTCCAGCGCCGACATGGCCGCTTCGAGCAGGGCGTCGTACGGGCCGGCCGGCACCGGGGCCGCGGTGGCGGCGCCGTCGGACTCGGCGTTCGGGTCGACCGCGATGCCCGTCAGGCCGAAGCGCTCCTCGCCGACCTGGATCAGCTGGTCCAGGGTCTGGCGGATCTGGGCCTCGGGCGCCGCGCCCTGGAAGAGCGGGAGCGCCTGGCCGGCGACCACCGCGAAAACGGCCGGAATCCCCTGGATGCCGAACTGCTGCATCAGCATCTGGTTGGCGTCGACGTCGACCTTGGCCAACAGGAAGCGGCCGTTGTACTCGACGGCGAGGCGCTCCAGGAGGGGGCCGAGCTGCTTGCACGGCTCGCACCACTCGGCCCAGAAGTCGATGACGACCGGAACCTCGGCCGAGCGCTGGAGGACATCCCGCTCGAAGCCGGCCTCGTCGACATCGATCACCAGGGCAGAGGGGGCGACGGCGGAGGGGCCACCCTGCCGGGCGGCCTCGGCGCGCGCCTGCTCCGCCTTCGCCTTGGCCTCACCGGCCGCCTTCACCGCGGCGAGGTCGACGACGCCGCTCATGGACATGTTTCTGGGCTGCATGAGTACATCCTCCCCCTTCCGCGCGCGTAACCGGTACGTCATGGCTGAACCGTGCACCATGGTGCACGGTTCCCGTTCGTTCGCGCCGGGTCCCCACCCGGCGCATGTGGTTGTCGCTCAGGCGGACCGAGGCCGTCGGGACGGTCGATCGCACCTTTCGCTACGGGTCGTAGCGTAACTGTCCCGGTCGGCCCAGGGGAAGGACTCCTCGGTGAACTGGCTCACATCGCGCGCCTCTGGCGCAATACCTACCGGCGGGTATGGTCGACCTCCATGTGTAGCCGCACCAGCCGACGAAGCCGTACCGGACGCCCCCGCAGCGCCGAGGCCGACGCGGCGATCCTCGACGCGACCCGGGCCGCGCTGGTCGAGCTGGGCTGGTCGAAGCTGACGATGGGCGACGTGGCGGGCCGCGCGGGGGTCGCCAAGACCACCCTCTACCGGCGCTGGGCGAGCAAGAACGAGCTGGTCGTGGACGCCGTGGCCGTCCTCTTCGACGAACTCGAACTCCCCGACCTCGGTTCCCTCCAGGCCGACATCGAGCACGTGGTCCTCCAGTTCGCCGCGCTGCTCCAGCGCCCCGAGACCAAGACCGCGCTGATGGCGGTGGTGGCGGAGTCCACCCGGGACGAGCCGCTGCGCGAACGCATCCGCACCTCCATCGTCGACCGGCAGAAGCGGCTGGTCCTCGAAGGCCGCCAGCGCGCCCAGGATCGCGGCGAGCTGCCCGTCGACCGCGACCCGTCGTCGGTCGACTCCACCGACGACCTGATCTTCGACGTGATCGCCGGCGCGGTGGTCCACCGGGCCCTGGTGAGCGCGGAACCGGTCGACGCGGCCTGGGTCCAGCGCTTCACGGCCCTGCTGCTCGGCGGCCTGGGCGCGGCGGCGGCCACGACCTAGGGAGTGTCCGGAAAGTATGGTCGTCCGCCCGAAGGGCGGGGCTCACGGCGTCCGGTGCGTGCGATCGCAAGGCGGAGGAGGGAGTCGACGCGGAGCGTCGGCGACCGACGACAACGCGGCGAGCGTGCGTGCCGGACGCCGTGAGCCAGGCCAGACTTTCCGGACACGACCTAGGGTGACGGTCGTGACGATCACTCTGAACAGCACGGTCCGCGCCCTCCTGGACGACGTCAACCCCGCGGTCCTGGCCACCGTCCACCCCGACGGCTCCCCGCAGACCTCGGTGGTCTGGGTGGGCAGGGACGGCGACGACCTCCTGATCTCCTCCCAGGCCGGCCGCCGCAAGGTCCGGAACATCGAGGCCGACCCCCGGGTCAGCCTGACCGTGTACGACCGCGAGGACGCGCAGCTGTACGCCGAGATACGGGGCACGGCCACGGTCACCGAGGACGTCGGCCGCGCGCTCGCGGTCGCGCTGGACGAGCGGTACGAGGGCCCGGGCGCCGGTCAGGACTACCTCGACCTGCCGCCGGAGGTGGTGCGGGTGGTCATCCGCGTCACGCCGACGAAGGTCGTCGGCACGGCCGCGCGGAAGTAGCCGGAGCCGAAGGGGCGGTACGGAGGGTTCCGTACCGCCCCTTCGCGAACGCGCCCTAGAAGCCGGGGGGCTCCGTGTAGATGCCCCACTCCTCGCGGAGCACGTCGCAGATCTCGCCGAGCGTGGCCTCCGCCCGTACCGCGTCGAGCATCGGGCCGATCATGTTGGAGCCGTCCCGGGCCGCCGCCAGCATCGAGTCGAGCGCGGCGCGCACCCGGGCGTCGTCACGGCGGGCCTTGCGCTCGCCGAGGACCCGGACCTGCTCCCGCTCGACCTCGTGGCTGACCCGCAGGATCTCCAGGTCGCCGGTGACCGAGCCGTGGTGGACGTTGACGCCGACGACCCGCTTGTCGCCCTTCTCCAGGGACTGCTGGTACTGGAAGGCGGACTCGGCGATCTCGCCGGTGAACCAGCCGTCCTCGATGCCGCGCAGGATGCCGGAGGTGATCGGACCGATCGGGTGCTGCCCGTCCGGGTGGGCCCGCCGACCGCGCTCCTTGATCTGGTCGAAGATCTTCTCGGCGTCGGCCTCGATGCGGTCGGTGAGCTGCTCGACGAACCAGGAGCCGCCGAGCGGGTCGGCCACGTTGGCCACACCCGTCTCCTCCATCAGCACCTGCTGCGTGCGCAGCGCGATCTCGGCGGCCTGCTCGCTGGGGAGCGCGAGGGTCTCGTCGAGGGCGTTGGTGTGCAGCGAGTTCGTACCGCCGAGGACGGCCGCGAGCGCCTCCACCGCCGTCCGTACGACGTTGTTGTACGGCTGCTGTGCGGTGAGCGAGACACCGGCGGTCTGGGTGTGGAAGCGGAGCCACTGCGCCTTGTCGGTCTTCGCGCCGTATACCTCCTTCATCCAGCGGGCCCAGATCCGGCGGGCGGCGCGGAACTTGGCGATCTCCTCGAAGAAGTCGAGGTGCGCGTCGAAGAAGAAGGAGAGGCCGGGGGCGAAGACGTCGACGTCCAGGCCGCGGGAGAGGCCGAGCTCCACGTAGCCGAAGCCGTCGGCGAGGGTGTACGCGAGCTCCTGCGCGGCCGTCGCCCCTGCCTCGCGGATGTGGTAGCCGGAGACGGAGAGCGGCTTGTAGGCGGGGATGCCCTGGGCACAGTGCTCCATCAGGTCGCCGATGAGGCGCAGGTGCGGCTCGGGCTGGAAGAGCCACTCCTTCTGGGCGATGTACTCCTTGAAGATGTCGGTCTGGAGCGTCCCGTTGAGGACGGCCGGGTCGACGCCCTGTCGCTCGGCGGCGACCAGGTACATGCAGAAGACGGGCACGGCCGGCCCGGAGATGGTCATCGAGGTGGTGACGTCGCCGAGCGGGATGTCCTTGAAGAGGACCTCCATGTCGGCGGCGGAGTCGATGGCGACCCCGCAGTGGCCGACCTCGCCGAGCGAGCGCGGGTCGTCGGAGTCGCGGCCCATGAGCGTGGGCATGTCGAAGGCGACGCTCAGGCCGCCTCCGCCGGCGGCCAGGATCATCTTGTACCGCTCGTTGGTCTGCTCGGCGTTGCCGAAGCCGGCGAACTGGCGGATGGTCCAGGTGCGGCCGCGGTAGCCGGTGGGGTGCAGACCGCGGGTGAACGGGTACTCCCCGGGCCAGCCGATGCGCTCGAAGCCCTCGTAGGTGTCTCCGGGCCGGGGCCCGTAGACGGGCTCCACGGTGTCGCCGGAGAGCGTGGTGAAGTCCGCGTCCCGCTTGCGGGCCTTGTCGTACCGGGCCTGCCAGCGGCGGCGGCCTTCTTCGATGGCGTCAGCGTCCATGCTTCGAATTTACTAGGACGTCCTAGTAAATGTCGATGGCAAACCTCCGCACATCCGTGCGGAGGTCGGGGGTCAGGGCCGGGTCAGGCCTTGACGGGAGCCGACTGCGCGCCGCTGACCAGCGGAAGCGTCTCGCGGACGATCCTGCGCTCGACGAAGAAGGCGGCGAACGGAATCGTCCCGGACAGCAGCACCCACAGGAGCTTGCCGAACGGCCACTTCGCCTTGGAGCCGAGGTCGAAGGCGAAGATCAGGTAGATGATGTAGAGGACGCCGTGGGCCTGGGAGACCGCGAAGGTCACGTCCTCGCCCATGTCGAACCCGTACTTGAAGACCATGCAGGTGCACAGCACGAGCAGCATGACGGCGGTCACGTACGCCATGACGCGGTAACGGGTCAGCACGCTGGATTTCATGCCGTCGAGCGTAACGGCACGTTCCGGGCGATCTTCGAGCGGGTCGGGAGCTCCGGTCAGCTCTCGTCGAAGTCGTGCGCGGCGACCCGCAGGGGGCGCAGGAGGGCGAAGATCTCCGCGCACTCCTCGGCGTCGTAAGCCCCCAGACCGAACTCCATCTCCATCAGGTCGCGGGTGGCGGCCTCGACGACCTCGCGCCCCTTCGCGGTGATGGAGGCGAGGGTGCCGCGGCCGTCGTTGGGGTTGGGCCGCTTGTCGACCAGACCGGACTTCACCAGCCGGTCGACGGTGTTGGTGACCGAGGTCGGGTGGACCATCAGCCGCTCGCCGATCTTGGACATCGGAAGCTCACCGGCCTTGGAGAAGGTGAGCAGCACCAGCGCCTCGTACCGCGCGAAGGTCAGTCCGTACGGCTTGACGACGGCGTCGACCTCCGCGAGCAGGATCTGCTGGGCGCGCATGATCGACGTGATCGCGGCCATCGAGGGGACCGGCCCCCAGCGCTTCTGCCAGAGTTCGTCGGCGCGGGCGATGGGATCGAAGGGGAGACTGAGCGGCTTCGGCACGCGTCGACCTTACCCACTGGTCACATGCCGGTCAGCCCCGTCTCGCACTTCGGTCGTCGTGGCCCTGGTCGAGTCCCCGGTGTCGCACCCTGCCCCCGAGTGACCGTTATGTCACGATGACGCGGTGTCCCGCCGCACCTCCACCACGGCCGTCCTGACCCTCCTCACCGCGCTGCTCCTGACCGGATGCGGCGACCCCGAGGAGCCCGCCCGCCCGCCCGTCGGACCGCCCTCCACGCGCGGCGAGGCGGCGGCGCCGGCCGGCGGCTCCCCCTTCTGGGTCGACCCGGACAGCGACGCGGCCCGGCAGGTACGGCAGTACGAGGCGGAGGGCCGCACCGAGGACGCGCGGGTGCTGAAGCGGATCGCCGAGCGGCCGGTCGCCGAGTGGCCGGCCGGGGACGATCCCGTACCGGACATCAGCAAGGCCGTGCGCGGGGCCGCCGCCGACAGGCGGACCGTGGTCCTCGTCGCGTATAACATCCCGCACCGGGACTGCGGGATGTACTCGGCGGGCGGCTCGCACGACGCGCAGGCCTACCGCACCTGGGTCGACTCCTTCGCCTCCGCGATCGGGGACGCCCCCGCGATCGTCGTCCTGGAGCCGGACGCGGTGCCGCACGTCGTGGACGGCTGCACACCCGCCCAGTACCACGACGAGCGCTACCGGTTGCTCTCCGACGCGATCGACCGGCTGAAGCGGCAGCCGAACACCCGGGTCTATCTGGACGCGGGCAACCCGGCCTGGATCGACGACCCGGGCAAGCTGGTGGAGCCGCTGCGCCGGGCCGGGATCGCCCGGGCCGACGGCTTCTCGCTGAACGTCTCCAACTTCCAGACCAACGACACCGTGAAGGGCTTCGGCGCCGCGCTCTCCGCCCGGCTCGACGGCGCGCACTTCACCGTCGACACCAGCCGCAACGGCGAGGGCCCCCTGCCGGGCGACCGGGAGCAGGCCTGGTGCAACCCACCGGGCCGCGCCCTCGGCGTCCCGCCCACCGACCGCACGGGCGACGAACTGGTCGACGCCTACCTGTGGATCAAACGCCCCGGCGACTCGGACGGCACCTGCCGAGGCGGCCCGGCCGCCGGCACCTGGTGGCCGGACTACGCCCTGGGCCTGGCCCGCCGGGCGAAGGCCTAGGCGAAGGCCTAACGGACGCCGACCTGCACCCACCGCGCCTCCGACGAGATGCCGTCGGCGTCCGTGACGAAGAGCATGTACCAGCCCGGGGGTACCAGGGTGCGGTCGAGGGGGACCTCGACGGTCAGGGAGTCCTTCGTCTTCGTCAGGCCCAGCGCCACCGACCGCTGTTCGACGTCCGTGGTGTGGGTGACGGCGCTGGGGCGCATCAGGCGGGCCTTGGTGATGCGGGACGCGTCCTTGGTCCTGAACGTCACGCGGCCGTTCTGGTCGAGTTCCCGCGGGCCCTCCTCAAGGGTGGGGCGGTTGTCGCCGGCGCGGTGCAGGGAGGGCGGGGTGAAGACCTCGATCCGCTGCTCGAAGCTGCCGAGCTTGGTGTTGGCCTGGTTGCCGTAGAGCGGGTCGGAGCCGAAGGTGGCGACCCGGCCGTCGGGCAGCAGCAGCGCCTCGGAGTGGTAGTTGCGGCCCACGGTCGGATCGGCCGCCGCCGAGAAGGCGTTGGCCCTGGGGTCGTAGAACTGGGCCTTGAGGATGTCGCTGCCCCCGGCGCCCCGGTACTGCTCGGAGCCGCCGGTGGTGAAGACGGTGTCGTCGGGCAGGAGCACGCTGCTGAGGTAGCGGGTGCCCTGCGGGAGCGCCGGGCCGTCCCGGAAGGCCGGGGTGTCCTTGGAGAGGTCGATGACCGAGGTACGGGCGGTGGACTTCGGGGACTCGCCGACCCCGCCGCCGCCGAGGACCATGACCTTCTGGTCCTGGACGGGCGGCAGCATCAGGGAGGCGGAGGTCTCCAGCTGGTCGGGGTCGGTCAGCCCGCCGAGCTTGGTGAAGGCGTTCTTCTTCAGGTCCCACAGCCCCGGCTCGCGGCCCTTCTCCGCCGGGCCGTAGCCCGCGTTGGATCCGGTGTAGAGGAGCTTGCCGCCCTTGGTGAGGAAGAGGGCCGGGTAGGTGGGGAAGTAGCGGAAGGGACCCTTGGACCACTTCTTGGTCTTCGGGTCGTAGATCTCGTTGTCGCCGGGGACCACGTCGCCGACGTCGTTGAGTCCGGAGACGGCGAGCACCTTGCCGTCCTGGAGGGTGACGAGCGTCGGGTACCAGCGGGCGTCCTTCATCGGGGCGACGGGGATGTACTTCTCCGCCTTCGGGTCGAACTCGTAGGCGCCCTTGATGCCCTGGAAGTCCTGCTTCTCGGTGGTGAGCCGCTGGGCGAGGCCGTAGACGTTGTCGGCGTCGTCGCCCTTGAGCCCGACGACCTCGTACTGCGCGGCCTGGGTGGTGAGCGCCTGCGCGCCCTCCTCCTTCGCCTCGACGAAGACCCGCGCCTCGGCGGCGGTGACCTTGGTCTGCCAGGGCTTCATCTGGCCGCTCTTGAAGTACGAGATCTCGAAGTCGCGCTTGGCCTTGGGGACCGTGACGTCGAACTTCGACACGTACTCGACCCCGGACGGGGAGCGGAAGACCGTGCCCTTCTTGAGGGTGATCGCCTTGTCGGGGCTCTCGTTCTTGACCCGCATCCCGCCGCCGGCCCGCTTGACCTCGCCGTCGAGGATCTCGTAGCGGGCGGTGCCGCCGGCCACCAGGAGGCGGCCGTCGGCGAGCTGGGTGTGGCCGGAGCAGAAGAAGTCCTCGGGGGTGGGGATCTTCTTGAAGGTGTTCTTCTTCGGGTCCCAGAGGATGGTGTCGAAGGTGCCCGAGTCGAACTTCTTCTGGTCGTTGCCGGAGCCGGCGATGAGCAGCACCTTGCCGGTGTGCAGCAGCGCCGCGTGGATGGCGTTGACGCTGTACCCGGCCGGGACGTCGACCGGCGACCAGGAGCCGAACCGTTTCTTGTACCCGGGCTGGGCGATCTTGTACGCGTGGTACTTCTCTCCGACGAAGGAGACCGCCGCGGGCGCGTTGAGGGCCGCGAGGACCACGACGGCGCCGCTGCCCAGGAGCGTCTTCTTGAGTTTCTTCGACGGCCGGTAGGCCATGGCTCAGTTCCCTCCGGTCGTCGTGGGCGTGGGGGCCGTGGCCGTGGGCGGGTGCGGGGTGGCGGTGGTACGGACCTCGACGCCCTCGCGGACGTGGGCGAGGCCGCGGGCGCCGGCGCGGGCCCGGACGAGGACGCGGGCCCGGGCGCGGGCCCTCACCTGCCGGCTGCGCTGGTCGCGCAGGACGGTCCAGCCCCAGACCGCCACCGGGGAGAGGGCGATGACCAGGGCGAGCACGGCCCAGGTGCGCATGGCTGCGTGGGTGTGCCGGAAGTGGACGGAGGCGAGCAGCGAGACGGCCAGGACCGCCGCCCAGAAGAGGTGGACTCGGAAGGTGAGGATCCGGTCGGGGCTGGCTTCGCCGCCCTTGGGGGTGACGACGAAGCGGCCGCGGGAGCGCAGAACCGCCGAGCCGAGCGACATGAGGTAGATCGGCGCGCAGAGCGCGGACATCGCCATTCCGGCGAGTCCCCCGGACCCTTCGGGCTCGTGGGGGGAGACGTTGTGGCGGCGGTTCCAGAGGTAGAGGCCGATCTGGAGGGCGACCGCGTCGCTGTAGATCATCAGCCAGACCGAGGAGGAGACCTGGGTCCCGGACGCTCCGAACCAGAGGAAGAGGACGCAGCTGAGGATGCCGAGCAGCCAGTTGATCGCCGTCATCGGGTAGTAGACGAGCATCAGCGTGTAGTTGAGGAAGCGGCCCGGCGGGACCCGGAAGGGTATCTTCCAGTACTGCTTGATCACCGTCTCGAAGGTGCCACGGGACCAGCGCAGCTGCTGGGTGAAGAAGTCGGTCCAGGAGGCCGGGCCCTCGCCGACGGCGAGCACGTCGGGGGTGTAGACGGAGCGCCAGAAGTGGCCGGTGTGCGGGTTCTTCGTGCGGTGCAGCTCGAAGCCGGTGGCCATGTCCTCGGTGATGGAGTCGTACAGCCCGCCGATCTGCAGGACGGCGGAGATCCGTACGACGTTGTTGGTGCCGACGAACATGGGCGCGTGGTAGCGGTTGCCGGCCCGCTGGATCAGCGCGTGGAAGAGGAACTGCTGGGATTCGGCGGCCTTGGTGACGGCCGAGGTGTAGTTGCCGTAGACCTGCGGTCCGACGACGAAGGCGACGTCCGGGTCGCGGAAGTAGCCGAGCATGCGCTCCAGGAAGTTGGGGAGCGGTACGTGGTCGGTGTCGACGGAGGCGAAGAAGTCGTACGCGGCGCCGTGCATCGCCAGCCAGGCGTTGTAGTTGCCGTGTTTGGTGCGGGCCTTGTGGACGCCCTTCGTGCGGTTCCACTCGGGTATGCCGGCCCGGGTGAAGTGCCGGACGCCGAGTTCGGCGCAGAGCGCCTTGGCCTGGTCGTCGTCGCCCTCGTCCAGGAGCCAGACGTCGAGCGTGCCCTCGTGCCGGAGCCTGACGGCCCCTTCGAGGGTGCCCCGGACCATGGAGAGCGGTTCCTTGCCCGGGACGTACGTGGTGAGGAAGGCGACCCGGGTGCCCTTCTCCGGGTGCACGGGTATGGGATCGCGGGCGGCCATCGTCGCGTGCGCGATGGAGACGACGTTCACCAGCATGAAGAAGCAGATCAGCCCGATCGACACGAGCATCACGGCGTCGAGCCCGACGAGCCACCGGGCGCCGCCCTCACGGACGGTCCAGTGGCTGGGCCAGACGAGGTACACGAGCAGCAGCGCGGAGAGCACAGGCGCCAGGGCCATGAGGAGGACGGCGCGTATGCGGTGCGGTTCCTTGGCGATCAGGCTTCGGTACTGCACCGTGTAGGCCGTGGTGTCCGGCTGCGTCAGCGGACCGGCGAGTCGGCTGTAGGTGTCGTAGTCGTAGCCTGTCGGCCGCACGGTGCCTCCAGCTGTCGTCGGACAGGTCGATATCCCCACAAAAGGTGAGAAGCATCGGCGTGTCGACCGGAGTGCGTCCGAGTGAGTTGTTCTCGCCGCGCGTACGGGTGAGCCCCCGCCCTGGAGGGGTCGGGGGCTCGGTGACGCGGTAGCGCGGTTCAGCCGTTCAAGCGACGTTCCACGGTGGCGACTTTGGCGGTCAGACCGTCGGTGACACCCGGTCGGACGTCGGCCTTCAGGACGAGCGACACCCGCGGGGCGCGCGCCTCGACGGCGGCGACGGCGCGCTTGACGACGTCCATGACCTCGTCCCATTCACCCTCGATCGAGGTGAACATCGCGTCGGTACGGTTCGGCAGCCCCGACTCCCGTACGACCCGGACGGCGTCGGCGACGTACTCGCCGACCTCCTCGCCGACGCCGAGCGGGGTGACCGAGAACGCGACGATCATGCGTTCACCGCGCCCTCGCGGCGGGCGCGGGAGGCGATGACGGCGTCCGCGGCCTCGCGCTTGAGCTTGCGCTCGGCGAAGAAGCCGCCGAAGGGCAGCACGGAGAGCACGAAGTAGAGGGCGGCGGTCTTGAACTGCCACTTGGTGCGGTTCCAGGCGTCCAGCCAGAACAGCACGTACAGGATGAAGAGGATGCCGTGGATCGCGCCCATCACCGGCACGGCGTTGAAGTCCGTGGTGCGCTTGAGCACCGAGCAGACGAGCAGCAGCAGGAAGGAGACGGCCTCCGGGGCGGAGACGAGTCGGAGACGGTGGAGGGAGGAGGCGGTCTTGATGTCCACGGGGGTCACCTTCGGTGGGAGGGGGCCGGTGATCTTGTGAATGAATGCACAAGCGTCGGCCCATTGTGGCACCTGACTTTGCTGTCTCTTTATCCGGGGGCCCCGTAATCTCCCTCCGTGGCTACGTTCCGACTCCAAGGCAGCAAAGTGCTCGCCGTCTCCATGACCGGTGACGCCGTCAAGGCGAAAAACGGCTCCATGGTCGCCTACGACGGCCAGATGGCCTTCAAGAAGATGTCCGGCGGCGGTGAGGGCCTGCGCGGCATGGTGACCCGCAGGCTCACCGGTGAGCAGATGGAGGTGATGGAGGTGAAGGGCCAGGGGACCTGCTGGTTCGCCGACCGCGCCTCCGAGATCAACCTCGTCTCGCTGCACGGCGACAAGCTCTACGTCGAGGCGAGCAATCTGCTCTGCACGGACGCGGGGCTGCGCACCGGCACGAGCTTCACCGGTCTGCGCGGCGGGGCGACCGGCAACGGCCTGTTCACCACCACGATCGAGGGCACCGGCCAGGCGGCGATCATGTCCGACGGCCCGGCGGTGGTGCTCCGCGTGACCCCGCAGTACCCGCTCTCCGTCGACCCCGGCGCGTACATCGCCCACCAGGGCAACCTCCAGCAGAGCTTCCAGTCCGGTGTGACGTTCCGCACGTTCATGGGCGAGGGCGGCGGCGAGGCGTTCCAGATCCGCTTCGAGGGCGACGGGCTCGTGTACGTCCAGCCCAGCGAGCGGAACACGATCGGGGGCGACGTCTGATGCCGTTCCGTGAGGTCAATTCCAAGGTGGTCGAGGCCCAGCTCGTCCCCGGACAGCGCATGTTCAGCCAACGCGGCGCGATGCTGGCGTACCGGGGCGAGGTCACTTTCACGCCGAACATGGCCGGCGGTCAGGGCGGCGTGATGTCGATGATCGGCCGCCGGGTGGCCGGCGAGGCGACGCCGCTGATGACGGTCGAGGGCAGCGGCACGGTGATGTTCGGGCACGGCGGCCACCACATCCAGGTGATCCAGCTGACCGGCGACACCCTGTACGTCGAGGCCGACCGGCTCCTCGCCTTCGACGGCACCCTGGAGCAGGGGACGATGTTCATGGGCTCCCAGGGCGGGGTCATGGGCATGGTGCGCGGCCAGGTGACCGGCCAGGGGCTCTTCACCACGACACTCAAGGGCCACGGCGCGGTCGCCGTGATGGCCCACGGCGGCGTGATCGAGCTGCCGATCACCCCGGGGCGCCCGGTCCATGTGGACCCGCAGGCGTACGTCGCGCACCACGGCGACGTACGGAACAAACTCTCGACCGCGCTGGGCTGGCGCGACATGGTGGGCCGGGGCTCGGGCGAGGTGTTCCAGCTGGAGCTGAGCGGCAGTGGTGCGGTGTACGTGCAGGCGTCGGAGGAGAAGCTGTGACCGGTCCCGTCGTTCTCGACCCGCACTCGCTCCCGTCCGACGACAACGTCAATCCGTACACCTTCTGCGTGGAGCTCAAGGGCTCCCAGTGGTTCCTGCAGAAGGGGAAGATGATCGCCTACTACGGGCGGATCGACTTCAACGGCATCGGCCACGGGCGCCTGGACCGGCTGGTCCGTACGTCGTTCCACTCGCCGCTGCACGCGAGCGACTGGGTGGTGGCGGAGGGCAGCGGCAAGATGCTCCTCGCCGACCGGGCCTTCGACGTGAACTCGTTCGACCTGGACGAGGGCAATCTGACGATCCGCTCGGGCAATCTGCTGGCGTACCAGCCCTCGCTTGCGCTGAAGCAGTCGATCGTGCCGGGCTTCGTGACGCTGATCGGCACGGGCAAGTTCGTGGCGGCGTCGAACGGTCCGGTGGTCTTCATGGAGCCGCCGATGCGGGTGGACCCGCAGGCGCTGGTCGGCTGGGCGGACTGCCCGTCCCCGTGCCACCACTACGACCACGGCTACATGACGGGCGTGATGGGCGGCGTCCGGGCGCTGACGGGGATCGGCGGGGTCTCGGGCGAGGAGCACCAGTTCGAGTTCGTGGGAGCGGGTACGGTACTGCTCCAGTCGACGGAGATGCTGATGCCCGAACGGGCGATCGGCCAGGCGGGCGGGCAGCCCGGCGTTCCGGGCGGCGCTCCCGGGGCGCACGGTTCCGGCCAGGGTGCGCATGGCCAGGTACCGCGCCTTCCCGGACAGCTGGGAGACCTCCAGCGGCGCTTCGGGCTGTAGCCGGTAGTCTGCGGAGTGTGACGCCCTCGAACGTCTGCACCCCCTATGTCGGGCCCGGGTGCCTGGCGTCACACTCCCTGACTTCGTCCAGTATTCAACTTCTTAGGTAGAATCCATATATGGAGACCGAGACGGCCACCCCCTGGCTCACCGACGCCGAGCAGTGCGCCTGGCGCACGTACCTGGACGTCAACCGGATGCTGACGTACCAGTTGGAGAAGGACCTCCAGCCCTTCGGCCTGACCATGAACGACTACGAGATCCTGGTGAACCTCTCCGAGTCGGCGGAACGGCGGCTGCGGATGAGCGACCTCGCCACCGCGACGCTGCAGTCCAAGAGCCGGCTGTCGCACCAGATCACCCGCATGGAGAACGCGGGGCTCGTGACCCGCGCCAACTGCGAGTCGGACCGGCGCGGGCTGTACGCGGTCCTGACGGACCACGGCATGGAGACGATGCGCAAGGTGGCGCCCCACCACGTGGAGTCCGTGCGCAAGCACTTCATCGACCGGCTGTCCCCGGAGGCCCTGGGCGACCTCCACGAGTCCCTGAAGCCGGTCGCGGCCGAACTGCGGGGACGCAGGGGCAAGCCGTAACGGCTTGACGGGCCTACCCGTCCAGGGGCAGCCGCAGCTCGAAGCAGGCGCCCCCGGACGGGTCGGCGGCCGCCACCGTGAGGTCCCCGCCGTGGCGGCGCGCCACGTCCCGGGCGATCGCCAGACCGAGACCCGCCCCGCCCTCGTCCCGCGTACGGGCGTCGTCGAGGCGGACGAACCGCTCGAAGATCCGGTCGCGCTCCGCGGCGGGCACCCCCGCGCCGTCGTCCGCGACCGCCAGGAGCGCGCACGCGCCCTCCGCGCGGACGGTCACCGTGATCCGGGACCGGGCATGGCGCTGGGCGTTGTCCAGGAGATTGGTGACGAGCCGGGCCAACTGGCCCCGGGAACCGCCCACTTCGACCCCCTCCTCGGCCTCCACCCGTACGCCGATCCGGTCACCGGACCGTTCGGCGGTCACCAACCGCACCAATTCGCCCAGGTCGATCCGCGTCCGACCGGGCCGCTCCCCCGCGTCCAGCCGGGCGAGCAGCAGCAGGTCGGCGGCGAGCTGCTGGAGGCGGACCGTGTCCTCGACCGCGCCCGGGACGTCGAGCAGCTCCGGATGCGCGGCGCCGACCTCCAGCTGGGTGCGCAGCGAGGCGATGGGGCTGCGCAGCTCGTGCGAGGCGTCGGCGACGAACCGCCGCTGCCGCTCCACGGAGGCCTCCAGGGCCGCGAGCGTCTCGTTGGTGGTGCGGGCGAGGCTCGCGACCTCGTCGCCGGTGCCCGGCTCCGGCACGCGGCGGCTCAGGTCCTCCGAGGCCGTGATGGCGGCCATCTCCCGGCGGATGTCCTCGACCGGCCGCAGGGCCCGCCGGGTCACCAGCCACGTCACGCCGCCCACGACGAGCAGCAGCACCGGCAGGCCGATGAGCATGACGGTCGCCGCGATCCGTACGGCGTCCTGCTGGGCGTCCAGGGGGGCACCCGCGTGGACGAGGACGGTCTCGCCCCGGGAGTCGATGACCTCGACCTCCGCGAAGCGGTACGCGGCCTCCTCGCCGTCCACGGTGGCCCGGCCGGTGCTGTGCCAGGTGACGTCGCCCAGTTCGCCGGTCTCGGGGTCCTCGGCGTCGGACTCGTTGTCGCGGTCCGCCCCGGGCTCCTGGACCGGGGTGACCCCGGGCACGCCCGTGCCGCTGATCTTCTCCAGGTCCTCGCTCACCGCGAGCACCCGCCCGTCCCGGTCGACCACCTGCACCGGACGGTCGGCGCCGTCGGGGAGGTCCAGCCGCCGGTACGGCGTTCCGGCGGCGATCTGCGCGCCGACCTGGCGGCCCGTGCTGTCGGCCTGGGCGTCCGCCTGGTCGGCGAGGTTGTTCCGCAAGGACAGCAGGACGGCGATGCCCGCGGCGACGAGGGCGACGGCCACGACCAGGGTCGCGCCGAGGGTGGCCTTGGCGCGGACCGAGGTGGGGCGGGGGCCGATCACCGCGCCTCCAGGCGGTAACCGGCGCCGCGCACGGTCCGGATCAGGGAGGCGCCGAGCTTGCGGCGGAGCGTGCTGACGTACACCTCGACGATGTTCGGGTCGCCCTCGTAGGCGAAGTCCCAGACGTGCTCGAGGATCTCGGCCTTCGACACCACTTCGCCGGCGCGCAGCGCGAGCTGCTCCAGGACGGCGAACTCCTTGGTGGTGAGCGGGACCTCGTCCTCGTCCAGGTGCACGCGGCGGGCGGCGGTGTCGACGCGCAGCGGGCCGAGGTCGAGGAGCGCGGAGGCGCCGTTCACGCGCCGGCGGCGCAGCAGGGCGCGGATCCTGGCCACGAGGACGACGTAGGAGAACGGTTTGGTGAGGTAGTCGTCGGCGCCCGTGTCCAGGCCCTCGGCCTCGTCGTACTCGCCGTCCTTCGCGGTCAGCATCAGGATCGGCACGTCGTCGCCTGCGGCGCGCAGCGCCGAACAGACGCGGTAGCCGTTCATGCCGGGCAGCATGATGTCGAGCACGATCAGGTCGTACGGAGCCTCGCTCGCCCGGTGCAGCCCTTCGACGCCGTCGTGGACGACGTCCACGGCGTAGCCCTCGGCGGTCAGGCCCTTGGCCAGGGAGAGGGCGAGCCGCTTCTCGTCCTCCACGATGAGCAGTCGCATGAGCACAAGGTTCGCAAACGGAACCTGAAGCCGCCTTCAGGTGGCTTCAGGGTGGCTTCAGGTCGGGTTCCGCACAGTGGTGTGCGTCGAACGAACACCCGACTTGGAGGCCCTCCATGAAGCGACGCACCACCCTCATCGCCGCCCTCACCGCGACCGCCCTCGTCTGCGGCGGAGCCGCCTCGGTCGCCCTGGCGGACGACCACGCCGACCACGCCGACCGCGACGACCGGGCGCAGGTGACGGCCGCGAAGGTGACCGCCGTCCAGGCGATCGACACCGCCCTCAAGGCCCAGCCGGGCACGGTGGTCTCGGCGGACCTCGACGCGGACGGTGACGACGACGACCGGGGCTGGGAGATCGAGATCCTCGGCCAGGGCACGACCTCGTACACGGTCCACGTGGACGCGACGACGGGCAAGGTCCTCGCGAAGGAGACCGACAAGGACGACCACCACGACGACTGACGCCCCCGCGTGGGCGGGCGTCCCGGACCCGTACCGCGCCCCGGCCCGGCGCCGGGCCGGGGCTATTCGCCCGTCAGGCCCGCCACCAGTTCGTCCGCCGCGCGGTACGGGTCCAGTTCGCCCGCCACGATGCGCTCCGCGAGCGCGTCCAGGCGGCGGTCGCCGTGCAGGTCGCCGATGCGTTCCCGCAGCGCCGTGACCGCGATCGTCTCGACCTCCCGCGCCGAGCGCGCCCGGCGGCGGTCCGCCAGGACCCCGTGCTCCTCCATCCACGCGCGGTGCTTCTCCAGCGCCTCGACGACCTCGTCGATGCCCTCGCCCCGCGCCGCGACCGTCTTCACGATCGGCGGCCGCCAGTCGCCGGGACCGCGCGCCTCGCCCAGCCCCAGCATGTGGTTCAGCTCGCGGGCCGTCGCGTCCGCGCCGTCCCGGTCCGCCTTGTTCACCACGTACACGTCGCCGATCTCCAGGATGCCCGCCTTCGCGGCCTGGATCCCGTCGCCCATGCCCGGGGCGAGCAGCACCACCGACGTGTCGGCCTGAGAGGCGATCTCCACCTCCGACTGACCGACGCCGACGGTCTCCACGAGGATCACGTCGCAGCCGGCCGCGTCCAGGACGCGGATCGCCTGCGGCGCCGACCAGGCGAGCCCGCCCAGGTGCCCGCGGGTGGCCATCGAGCGGATGTACACACCCGGGTCCGAGGCGTGCTCCGACATCCGGACCCGGTCGCCGAGCAGCGCACCGCCGCTGAACGGGGACGAGGGGTCGACGGCCAGGACGCCGACCCGCTTCCCCGCCCGCCGGTACGCCGCGACCAGCGCCGACGTCGACGTGGACTTGCCCACGCCGGGCGAACCCGTCAGGCCCACCACGTACGCGCCGCCGGTCAGCGGCGCCAGCGCCGCCATCACCTCGCGCAGCTGCGGGGACGCCCCCTCCACCAGTGAGATCAGCCGGGCCACGGCGCGCGGCCGGCCCTCCCGTGCCTGGGCGACGAGTTCGGGGACGTCCACCATGTGCAACCGCTCCTTGGTTCCGGTGCTACTTGCCGGGTACGCGAACGACCAGAGCATCGCCCTGGCCACCGCCGCCGCACAGCGCCGCCACGCCGACCCCGCCGCCGCGCCGCTTGAGCTCGAGGGCCAGGTGCAGCACCACGCGCGCGCCGGACATGCCGATGGGGTGGCCGAGCGCGATCGCGCCGCCGTTGACGTTCACCTTTTCCGGGGTCACCCCCAGGTCCTTCATTGACTGGACGGCGACCGCCGCGAAGGCCTCGTTGATCTCGATCAGGTCGATCTCCTCGATGCCCAGGCCGTCCTTCTTCAGGGCGTGCCGGATCGCGTTGGACGGCTGCGACTGCAGCGAGTTGTCCGGGCCCGCCACGTTGCCGTGGGCGCCGATCTCGGCGATCCACTCCAGGCCCAGCTCCTCGGCCTTGGCCTTGCTCATGACGACCACGGCGGCGGCGCCGTCCGAGATCTGCGAGGAGGTGCCGGCGGTGATGGTGCCGTCCTTGGCGAAGGCCGGGCGCAGCTTGCCGAGCGACTCGACGGTCGTCTCGGCGCGGATGCCCTCGTCCTTGGCGAAGACGACCGGGTCGCCCTTGCGCTGCGGGATCTCGACCGGGGTGATCTCGGCCTCGAAGATGCCGTTCTTCTGCGCGGCGGCGGCGCGCTGGTGCGAGAGCGCGGCGATCTCGTCCTGCTCGGCGCGCTGGATGCCCAGGCGGGTGTTGTGCTTCTCCGTCGACTCGCCCATGGCGATCTTCTCGAAGGGGTCGGTCAGACCGTCGTACGCCATCGCGTCGAGCATCTCGATCGCGCCGTACTTGTAGCCCTCGCGGGACTTCGGAAGGACGTGCGGGGCGTTGGTCATCGACTCCTGGCCACCGGCGACGACGATGTCGAACTCGCCCGCGCGGATGAGCTGGTCGGCGAGGGCGATGGCGTCCAGACCGGAGAGGCAGACCTTGTTGATGGTCAGCGCGGGCACGTTCATCGGGATGCCCGCCTTGACGGCGGCCTGGCGCGCGGGGATCTGGCCGGCACCCGCCTGGAGCACCTGCCCCATGATCACGTACTGCACCTGGTCGCCACCGATGCCGGCCCGGTCGAGCGCGGCCTTGATGGCGAAACCGCCCAGGTCCGCGCCGGAGAAGGAGGTGAGGGAGCCGAGCAGTCGGCCCATGGGCGTGCGGGCGCCCGCGACGATCACTGAGGTGGTACCGGTCGTTCCAGACATGAGGCACGGCCCCTTGGGATGAGGAGTGAACGAGGGTTTACCTTCAATGTACTGAGCGGTCCGGCACACGGTCACCGGGCAGTCGGTGTGACGGCGCGCACGTTGCGTAACCACCTCCGTGGCGCTGGACTGGAGGCATGCTGACGCGAATCGACCACATCGGGATCGCCTGCTTCGACCTCGACAAGACCGTGGAGTTCTACCGCGCGACCTACGGTTTCGAGGTGTTCCACTCCGAGGTGAACGAGGAGCAGGGCGTCCGCGAGGCCATGCTCAAGATCAACGACACCTCCGACGGCGGCGCCTCGTACCTCCAGCTCCTGGAGCCCACCCGGGAGGACTCCGCGGTGGGCAAGTGGCTGGCCAAGAACGGTGAGGGCGTGCACCACATCGCCTTCGGCACCGCCGACGTCGACGGCGACGCCGAGGCCATCCGCTCCAAGGGCGTCCGGGTCCTCTACGACGAGCCGCGGATCGGCTCCATGGGTTCCCGTATCACCTTCCTTCACCCCAAGGACTGCCACGGCGTACTGACCGAACTGGTCACGTCCGCCGACCCCTCCACGGCGGAGCACTGACCACCGGATTCCTGGCCCGGTAGAGTGGGCGGCTCCGGGCCGGGGCCGGTCGGGGCCGCATGCCCATGCGGCGTCGAAGTCGGGGTATCCGATCTGCCACGATTCCCCGGGGGGCCGTTCTCCGGGGAACGGTGCTCGTTGGAGTGTTGCGACCAGGGGACGGATGGACCGCGCAGTGCGGGGCTACGAACGCCAGGAGAGCCACCGAGCTGAAGACGACCATCTTTCGCGGTTCGAAGCCGAGATGGACCGGCTGAAGACCGAGCGGGAGAAGGCCGTCCAGCACGCCGAGGACCTCGGTTACCAGGTCGAGGTGTTGCGCGCCAAGCTCCACGAGGCGCGCCGCACGATCGCGTCCCGCCCCGCGTACGACAGCGCGGACATCGGCTACCAGGCCGAGCAACTGCTGCGCAACGCGCAGATCCAGGCCGAACAGCTCCGCCAGGACGCCGAGCGCGAGCTGCGCGACGCCCGCGCCCAGACCCAGCGCATCCTGCAGGAGCACGCCGAGCACCAGGCCCGGCTCCAGGCCGAGCTGCACGCCGAGGCCGTCCAGCGCCGGCAGCGCCTGGACCAGGAGCTCGCGGAGCGCCGGCAGACCGTCGAGGCGCACGTCAACGAGAACGTCGCCTGGGCCGAACAGCTGCGCGCCCGTACGGAGTCGCAGGCCCGCCGCCTCATGGAGGAGTCCCGCGCCGAGGCCGAGCAGTCGCTCGCCGCCGCCCGCGCCGAGGCCACCCGGCTCGCCGAGGAGACCCGGCAGCGCGTGGGCGCGGACGCCGAGGCGGCCCGTGCCGAGGCCGAAGCGATTCTGCTGCGCGCCCGCAAGGACGCCGAGCGCCTCCTCAACGCCGCGTCCACGCAGGCGCAGGAGGCCACCAGCCACGCCGAGCAGCTGCGTTCCACCACCACCGTCGAGACCGAGCAGGCCCGTCAGCAGGCCACCGAGCTGTCCCGCGCCGCCGAGCAGCGGATGCAGGAGGCCGAGGACCGGCTCCGCGAGGCCCGCGCCGAGGCCGAGAAGGCGCTCGCCGAGGCCAAGGAGGCGGCCGCCCGGCAGCTGTCGTCCGCGGAGTCCGTCAACGAGCAGCGCACGCGTACGGCGAAGGCGGAGATCGCCCGGCTCGTCGCCGAGGCCACCAAGGAGGCCGAGGCCCTCAAGGGCGAGGCCGAGGAGAAGCTGCGCGAGGCCACCGCCGCGGCCGAGAAGCTGGTCTCGGAGGCCTCCGACAAGGCCCGTACGGTCGCCGCCGAGGATTCGGCCGCCGCTCTCGCCAAGGCGGCCCGCACGGCCGAGGAGGTCCTGACCAAGGCCTCCGAAGCCGCCCAGGAGACCACCCGCAAGGCCTCCGAGGAGGCCGAGCGCATCCGTCGCGAGGCCGAGGCGGAGGCCGACCGGCTCCGTACTCAGGCCGAGGAGCGGGCCGACGAGTTCCTGGGCGCGGCCAAGGACGACACCAAGGAGTACCGCGCCAAGACCGTCGAGCTGCAGGAGGAGGCGCGCCGGCTGCGCGGCGAGGCCGAGCAGCTGCGGGCCGAGGCGATCGCCGAGGGCGAGCGGATCCGCGGCGAGGCCCGGCGCGAGGCCGTCGGCCAGATCGAGGAGGCGGCCAGCACCGCCGAGGAGCTGCTCACCAAGGCCCGGACCGACGCCGACGAGCTGCGCGCGAGCGCGGGTGCCGAGGGCGAGCGGGTCCGCTCCGAGGCCATGGAGCGCGCGCAGACGCTGCGTACGCAGGCCGAGGAGACGCTGGAGCGCACCCGCGCCGAGGCCGAGCGGATGCGGGCGGAGGCCGAGGAACAGGCCGAGGCGGTCAAGTCCGCGGCCGAGCGGGCCGCGAGCGAGCTGCGCGAGGACGCCGAGCGGGCCGCCCTGGCCCGTCGCGAGGAGGCGGCCGAGGAGCTCAACCGGCTGCACACCGAGGCCGAGACGCGCGTCGAGAGCGCCGAGAAGGCGCTGACCGACGCGCGCGCCGAGAGCGAGCGGCTGCGGCGCGAGGCGGCCGAGGAGACCGAGCGGCTGCGCACCGAGGCCGCCGAGCGGATCCGTACGCTCCAGGCGCAGGCCGAGCAGGAGGCCGAGCGGCTGCGCACCGAGGCCGCCTCCGACGCGTCGACCGCGCGCGCCGAGGCGGAGGCCGCGGCCGTACGGCTGCGCACGGAGGCGTCGGCGGAGGCCGAGCGGCTGAGGTCGGAGGCCCAGGAGACCGCCGACCGGGTACGCGCCGAGGCCGCGGCCGCCGCCGAGCGGGTGGCCGCCGAGGCCGCCGAGGCGCTGGCCGCCGCGCAGGAGGAGGCCAACCGGCGGCGCCGGGAGGCCGAGGAGACGCTGGAGTCGGCCCGTTCCGAGGCCGGCCGGGAGCGCGAGCACGCCCGCGAGCAGTCCGAGGAGCTGCTCGCCTCCGCCCGTAAGCGCGTGGAGGAGGCACAGACCGAGGCCCAGCGCCTGGTCGAGGAGGCGGACCGGCGGGCCACGGAGATGGTCTCGGCCGCCGAACAGACGGCCAAGGACGTACGGGACTCGGTGGCCGGCCTCCAGGAGCAGGCCGAGGAGGAGATCGCCGGGCTGCGCAGCGCCGCCGAGCACGCGGCGGAGCGCACGCGTACCGAGGCGCAGGAGGAGGCGGACCGGGTCCGCGCCGACGCGTACGAGGAGCGGGAGCGGGCGACCGAGGACGCGAACCGGGTCCGGGCGCGCGCCCAGGAGGAGACCGAGGCCGCGAAGGCGCTGGCCGAGCGGACGGTCGCGGACGCGATCGCCGAGTCGGAGAAGCTGCGCGCGGACACGGCCGAGTACGCCCAGCGGGTACGGACGGAGGCGACGGACGCGCTGGCGTCGGCCGAGCAGGACGCGGCCCGGACCCGTGCGGACGCCCGCGAGGACGCCAACCGGATCCGTTCCGAGGCGGCCGCCGAGTCCGAGCGGCTCACCGCCGAGGCGGAGGAGCTGGTCACGCTCGCCCGCGCGGAGGGCGAGCAGATCCTGGACGAGGCCCGCAAGGCCGCCGACAAGCGTCGCACGGACGCCGCCGAGCAGGCGGACACGCTCATCACGGAGGCCTCGGGCGAGGCCGAGCGGCTGACCGCCGAGGCGGAGGCGCTGCGCGCCGAGGCCGCCCAGCTGAAGACGGACGGCGAGGCGCACGCCCAGGCGCTGCGCGTCGCCGCGCTCGAAGACGGCGAGAAGGTCCTCGACGAGGCGCGCAAGGCCGCCGACAAGCGTCGCTCCGACGCCGCCGAGCAGGCCGACGCGCTCATCGCCGAGGCCACGGGCGAGGCCGACCGGATCACCGCCGAGGCGGTGGCGCTCCTGGAGTCGACCGAGCAGGACGCCCAGCGGCTGCGTACCGAGGCCGAGCAGGTCAAGGCGGCCGGCGAGGCCGAGGCGGAGGCGCTGCGGGCCGCCGCGCGCGCGGACGGCGAGCAGGTCCTCGACGAGGCCCGCAAGGCCGCCGACAAGCGCCGCGCGGACGCCGCCGAGCAGGCGGACTCGCTCATCGGCAAGGCCAGGAGCGAGGCCGAGCGGATCACGGCCGAGGCGGCCGACGAGGCGGAGCGGCTGCGGGCCGAGGGCGCGGAGAACGTGGGGCAGGCCCAGCAGGCCGCCGAGCGGATCCGCGCGGAGGCCGAGCGGGTCAAGGCGGACGCCGAGGCGGCGGCGGAGCAGATGCGCTCCGAGGCGCGCGAGGAGGCCGACCGTACGCTCGACGAGGCCCGCGAGGCCGGTGCGAAGCGCCGTTCGGACGCGGCCGAGCAGGCCGACCAGCTCATCGCGAAGGCCCAGGAGGAGGCGCTGCGCGCCACCACCGAGGCCGAGGGGCAGGCGGACACGATGGTCGGCGCGGCCCGTCAGGAGGCCGACCGGATCGTGGCCGAGGCGACGGTCGAGGGCAACTCGCTGGTGGAGAAGGCCCGTACGGACGCGGACGAGCTGTTGGTGGGCGCGCGCAGCGACGCGACGGCCATAAGGGAGCGGGCGGAGGAGCTGCGGGCCCGCATCGAGGGCGAGATCGAGGAGCTGCACGAGCGGGCGCGGCGCGAGACGGCCGAGCAGATGAAGACGGCCGGCGAGCGGGTCGACAAGCTGGTGAAGGCCGCCGAGGAGCAGCGGGCCGAGGCCGAGGCGAAGGCCAAGGAGCTGGTCTCGGACGCGAGTTCGGAGGCGAGCAAGGTACGGATCGCCGCGGTGAAGAAGGCCGAGGCGCTCCTGAAGGAGGCCGAGCAGAAGAAGGCCTCGCTCGTCGCGGAGGCGGAGAAGGTCAAGTCGGAGGCCGAGCAGGAGGCCGAGGCGATGATCTCCGAGGGGAAGCGCGAGCTCGATGTTTTGGTGCGCCGTCGCGAGGACATCAATGCCGAGATCTCCCGTGTCCAGGACGTCCTTGAAGCGTTGGAGAGTTTCGAGGCGCCGACCGCGGGGGCGAAGTCCGGCGGGGCGGGGGACGCCAAGGCAGGTGTTCCGGCGGGGGCGACACGTTCGAGTGGCAAGTCCTCCGACGGCTAGCCACTCAAAAGGCTGGACATTCTCCAGATCAAACGGGCATACGCTCGATGACACGCCGCTTCGGCCCCTAGGATTCCCCCTAACACCTCACCGGTCTCATTCGACAGGAACCCCATGAGCGACACTTCCTCCCCCTTCGGCTTCGAGCTCGTGCGGCGTGGTTACGACCGCGGTCAGGTGGACGACCGCATTACCAAGCTCGTCGCCGACCGTGACAGTGCTCTGGCCCGAATCACCTCTCTGGAAAAGCGCATCGAGGAGCTCCACCTCGAGACGCAGAACGCCCAGGCCCAGGTCACCGACGCCGAGCCGTCGTACGCCGGTCTCGGCGCGCGTGTCGAGAAGATCCTCCGCCTCGCCGAGGAGGAGGCGAAGGACCTGCGCGAGGAGGCCCGTCGCGCCGCCGAGCAGCACCGCGAGCTGGCCGAGTCTGCCGCCCAGCAGGTGCGCAACGACGCCGAGTCGTTCGCGGCCGAGCGCAAGGCGAAGGCCGAGGACGAGGGCGTTCGGATCGTCGAGAAGGCGCAGGGCGAGGCCAACTCGCTGCGCGCCGAGGCGCAGAAGGACGCGCAGTCCAAGCGCGAGGAGGCGGACGCCCTCTTCGAGGAGACCCGCGCCAAGGCCGCCCAGGCCGCCGCGGACTTCGAGACCAACCTGGCCAAGCGCCGGGAGCAGTCGGAGCGCGACCTGGCGTCGCGTCAGGCCAAGGCCGAGAAGCGTCTCGCCGAGATCGAGCACCGCGCCGAGCAGCTCCGCCTGGAGGCCGAGAAGCTGCGTACGGACGCGGAGCGCCGGGCCCGTCAGACGGTGGAGACCGCGCAGCGCCAGGCCGAGGACATCGTGGCCGACGCGAACGCCAAGGCCGACCGGATCCGCTCGGAATCGGAGCGCGAGCTCGCGGCGCTGACGAACCGCCGCGACTCGATCAACGCCCAGCTGACCAACGTCCGCGAGATGCTGGCCACGCTGACCGGTGCCGCCGTGGCGGCCGCCGGTTCCCCGATCGACGACGAGCCGGCCACCCGTGGTGTCCCGGCTCAGCAGACCCGCTGACCCCGGCTCAGCAGACCCGCTGACGCCCTTCTCGGTGACGAGTGGGCGACGCGTCTCGAAACCCTCCGTCATTCCGGTGGCGGAGGGTTTTTCGCGCCCGTAGGTTGTACGCATGATCGAGCTTGAGGGCCTGACGAAACGGTTCGGATCGAAGACGGCGGTCGACCATCTCTCGTTCCAGGTACGGCCTGGCATGATCACCGGCTTCCTCGGGCCCAACGGCGCGGGCAAGTCGACGACCATGCGGATGATGCTCGATCTGGACAACCCGACGAGCGGTACGGTCCGGATCGACGGCAAGCACTACCGGGATCTCCAGGAGCCGCTGAAGTACATCGGGGCGCTCCTCGACGCCAAGGCGATGCACGGCGGCCGCTCGGCGTACAACAATCTGCTCTGCCTCGCCCAGGCGAACCGCATTCCGCAGAGCCGGGTCGGCGAGGTCCTCGACCTGGTCGGTCTGACGTCGGTCGCGAAGAAGAAGTCGAAGGGCTTCTCCCTCGGCATGGGCCAGCGGCTGGGAATCGCCTCGGCGCTGCTGGGTGATCCCGAGATCCTGATGTTCGACGAACCCGTCAATGGTCTGGACCCCGAGGGAATTCACTGGATCCGCAATCTGATGAAGGCGCTCGCCGCCGAGGGCCGGACGATCTTCGTTTCCAGTCATCTGATGAGTGAAATGGCCCTGACGGCCGATCATCTCATCGTGATCGGGCAGGGAAAGCTGCTGGCCGACACGTCGATGGCGGATTTCATCCAGCAGAATTCGCGGAGCTACGTACGGCTGCGTTCGCCGCAGCAGGAGCGGCTGCGGGACCTCCTGCACGCGAACGGCTTCACGCCGGTCGAGGCGGGCAACGGGACGCTGGAGGTGGACGGCGCCACGACCGAGAAGCTCGGTGAACTGGCGGCCGAGCACCGGCTCGTCCTGCACGAGCTGAGCGCGCAGCGCGCCTCGCTCGAAGAAGCGTTCATGCAGATGACCGCCGGCGCGGTGGAGTACCACGCGCACGGCACGGACGTGCACGGGGCGGACGCGCCCGGCCCCCGCTGGGGCGACACCACCAAGGGAGCCTGAACGATGGCAGCGGTATCGGCGGTCCTCCAGTCGGAGTGGACCAAGATCCGGACGGTCGCGTCGACGGTCTGGACCCTGGCGAGCGCGCTCCTGGTGACGGTGGCGATGGGCGCGGCCCTGAGCGCGCTGCTGAAGTCGACCTTCAGCGATCTCTCCGAGGCCGAGCAGATGACCTTCGACCCGACCTTCGTCAGCTTCTCCGGGATGGTGCTCGGTCAGCTGGCGATGGTGGTCTTCGGCGTGCTCGTGGTCGGCACGGAGTACAGCTCGGGCATGATCCGTACCTCGCTCGCGGCCGTGCCGCAGCGGGCGACCTTCCTCTTCTCCAAGATCGCGGTGGCGGGTGCGCTCGCCCTGGGCGTCGGTCTGGTGACCAGCTTCCTGTCGTTCTTCCTGGGGCAGGCCCTCCTGGGCGAGCACCGGACGACGCTGGGCGCGGACAACGTGCTGCGGGCGGTCGTCGGCGGCGGCCTCTACATGGGGCTGATCGCGATCTTCTCGATGGGTGTGGCGACGATGCTGCGCTCCTCGATGCTCTCCCTCGGCATCCTGGTGCCGTTCTTCTTCCTGGTCTCCCAGATCCTCGCGGCGGTCCCGAAGGCCAAGGAAGTGGCGCGGTACTTCCCCGACCAGGCGGGATCCAAGATCATGCAGGTCGTCCCCGACGCCCTGAACACCGAGAAGGCGCCGTACGGGCCCTGGGGCGGGCTGGGGATCATGCTGCTCTGGGTGGCGGCCGCGTTGCTGGGTGGCTACCTGGTCATGAAGAAGAGGGACGCATAGCGCGTTCATGACGATTTCAGCTTGGCCGGAACCGTCAACCCCTGGATAAGCTCCTAGCTCATACGGGGGCCCCGGCCGTCGGCCACGGCCCCGACGACCTGACCTGTCGATGGGGCTGGAGAATGATCGAGGCAGTCGGCCTGACGAAGCGCTACGGCGCCAAGACGGCCGTGTACAACCTTTCCTTCCAGGTGAGGCCGGGCACCGTCACCGGCTTCCTCGGCCCCAACGGCTCCGGCAAGTCGACCACGATGCGCATGATCCTCGGGCTCGACCAGCCCACCTCGGGGCATGTCACGATCGGCGGCCACCCCTTCCGGCAGCTGCCGAACGCGCCCCGCCAGGTGGGCGCGCTGCTCGACGCCAAGGCCGTGCACGGCGGCCGCAGCGCCCGCAGCCATCTGCTGTCGCTCGCCCAGCTCGCCGGGATCCCGGCGCAGCGGGTCGACGAGGTCCTCGGGGTCGTCGGCCTCCAGGACGTCGCCAAGCGCCGCTCCAAGGGCTTCTCGCTGGGCATGGGGCAGCGGCTGGGCATCGCCGCCGCGTTGCTCGGCGACCCGCAGGTGCTGCTCTTCGACGAGCCGGTCAACGGTCTCGACCCCGAGGGCATCCTCTGGGTCCGTAACCTCATGAAGAAGCTCGCCGCCGAGGGCCGGACCGTCTTCGTCTCCAGCCACCTCATGAGCGAGATGGCGCTGACCGCCGACCATCTGATCGTGATCGGCCGGGGCCAGCTGCTCGCCGACATGAGCGTCAAGGACTTCATCTCGGCGAACTCCGCGGACTTCGCCCGCGTCCGCACCCCGCAGACGGAGCCGCAGCAGCGGGAGAAGCTGACGGCGGTGCTGATCGAGGCCGGCGGCCGGGTGATGTCCGAGCCGGACGGCGCGCTGCGGGTGACCGGCCTGGCACTGCACCGGATCAGCGACCTGGCGCACGACGCGGACGTACGGCTCTGGGAGCTCTCCCCGCACCAGGCCTCGCTGGAGGAGGCGTACATGCGGATGACGCAGGGCGCCGTGGACTACCGCTCCACCGAGGACCAGTTGGCGCACCTCCAGCAGCCGCAGCCGCAGCACCTCCAGCAGCCGGCCGCGCCGGTGGTGCAGGACGTACCGCAGCAGGGCTGGTACGCCCCGCCGCCGCCCGGACAGAACCCGTACGCGACGCAGGGCGAGCAGCCCGTCGAGAACGCCAAGGACGCCCGATGACCGCCCCCATCCCCACGCCTGCTCCCACCTCCGCCCCCGCGCCGTACTCGTACGTCTCGCCCATCCCGGTGCGCCGGGCGCACCTCGGGGACGCGCTCGCCTCGGAGTGGACCAAGATCCGTTCGGTGCGCTCCACGATGTGGACGCTGGGCGTGATGGTGCTGCTGATGCTGGCCATCGGTCTCAGCGTCGCGGCGGTCGTGGCCACGACCGAGGGGGCCGACGGGCCGCCCGCGACCGAGTCGGCGCTCACGCTCGGCTTCTTCGGCGTGCTCCTCGGCTCGATCTGCGTGATCACGCTCGGCGTGCTGACGATCGCCTCCGAGTACGGCACCGGCATGATCCGCACCACCCTGACCGCGTGCCCGAGCCGCGGCCGGGTGCTGACGGCCAAGTCGATCGTCTTCTTCCTGCTCGTCTTCACGATCACCACCGTCACGGCGACGGTGGTGGCCATGGCGCAGGTGGCGATGGTGCCCGCCGCCGCCGAGCCGACCTCGGCCGAGTGGCTCCGGGCGACGGTCGGTGTCGGTCTGTTCCTGGCGCTGCTCGGCCTGCTCTCGCTCGCCGTCGGAGCGATCATCCGCCACTCGGCGGGCGCGATCACGATCATGATCGGCGTCCTGCTGCTGCCGCTGGTGGCGGCCATGTTCATGTTCTCGGAGTCGCTGGCCAAGGTGCAGGAGTGGCTGCTCGACTACGCGATCCCGAGCCAGCTCATCGCGCTGTACGCGGGCAAGTCGACGGTGGGGTCGTCCGGGCCGTCGGGCTGGGACCCGGTGTGGATCATGGCGATCATCGTGGCGGCGGCGATGGGCGGGGCGTACGCCCTGCTGAACAACCGGGACGTCTGACGGATCCGGGACACCGGACCTTGGACATCGGATCCTGAACCTCGGACTTTGGATCCTGGATCTTGGATCTTGGATCTTGGATCTTGGATCCAACATCCGATCCGCCGCTAGTACTTCGGCGCGTTGCGGGACCGCTGCACCCTGGTGGTGCGGCGGTCCTTCGCGTTCCAGCAGGCCTTGTGCCAGTGCCGGCGGTCGTCCACTCCCCCGTACTCCGGCCAGGCCACCACGTGCGGCGCGCCGCCCGGGATCTCCTGGTCGCAGCCGGGGCAGCGGTACCGCTTGCCCGGGGAGCTCGCGCCGGCGACGTGCCGGACGAACCACTCCTCGCCCTGCCAGCTCTCGCTGCGCTGTGATCCGCCGTACCGGTCCCCCGGCTCACCCTGACGATCGGGCTTCTCGCCGCCATGGGGGCGGTTGCGACGCGGGGACACCTGATCACCTCACGGGGCCGGGAACACAGAACGTTCTCTCCAGCCTACGGGCCGCGACGGAGTGACCCTCCCCACCCGACGAGCGGAGTTAGCGGAAAATCGCAACAACTTCCGCCGTGGCCGTGCCTATGGCACGTGTCAGACGTTAATGCCGGGTACGAGGGGGAGGACCGCGTCGGCCGCAAGGAGGTAATAGGCGATGCGCGTGGGTACGTTTGTTCTGGCCGCCCAGTTCCCGGGCCAGGGCCAGGGCGAGGCGCTGCACCGGGCGGTGCGGACCGCCGAGGTCACGGAGGAATCGGGGCTCGACTCCGTCTGGCTGGCCGAGCACCACTTCGTTCCGTACGGAGTCTGTCCGTCGGCCGTGACGCTGGCGGCGCTGCTCCTGGGCCGCACCCGCCGGATCCGGGTCGGTACGGCGGTGAGCGTGCTGCCGACGGTCCATCCGGTCGCCCTGGGCGAGCAGGCCGCCCTGCTCCATCTCACCTCGGGAGGCCGGTTCACGCTCGGCGTGGGCAGAGGCGGGCCGTGGGTCGACCTGGAGGTGTTCGGCTCGGGCCTGAAGGCGTACGAACAGGGCTTCCCCGAATCGCTCGACCTGCTGCTGCGCTGGCTGACCGAACCCCGTGTCTCCGCCGAGGGAGAACGATTCGCCTTCCGCGAGGTGGCCGTCGTCCCCCGCTCCGGCGAGCTGATCGGCGGGGACGCGTCGCCCGAGGTCGTGATCGCCTGCACCTCCCCCAGGAGCGTCGAGCTGGCCGCCCGGCGCGGGCTGCCGATGCTGCTCGGGATGCACTGCGGCGACGAGGAGAAGGCCGAGATGGTGGCCGCGTGGGAACGTTTCTCCCGGGACGCGGGCCGCACTCCGGACGAGATCGCCCAGATCGGCGCGCACCACGTTTCCGCGGGCGTCGCCCAACTCGCCGACGGCACGCGCGAGGCGTCCGAGGCGCTGGTGAAGGCGATGCCCGGCTGGCTGAAGCAGGGCCTCGACGCCCATGTGACCGTGGACGGCCGGCACCGCTCGATGCGGGACCCCGTCGCGTACACGGAGCTGCTGTGCGGGCTGCACCCCGTGGGCACGCCACGGCTCGCGGCGGACCGGCTCGCGGCGACCTCGGAGCGTACGGGCATCACGCGCTTCGCGCTGCTCGCCGAGGGAACGGGCGACCTCGCGGCCACCGAGGAGAACGTGCGGCGGCTCGGGTCCGAGGTGCTTCCGTTGCTGGTCTGAGTCCATGGAGTCGGGTCGTGCGGGGGCTGGTGGCGATGCCGCCGCTCCGGCACCTCTCGCATCGTTCGCGTCTCCCGCGATGCGGAGCGGCGGCACCCCCCGTGCCTCAGCAGTCGCGCAGTTCCGGCGACTGGTTGAGCAGCTGGCCCCGTACGGAGGTGAAGCGGGCAAGCCGCTCGTCGACCGCGGGGTCCAGCGGGAACACCGCGACGCGGTGGCAGTTCTGGAAGGCCAGACGCACCCCGAAGTGCCGCTGCAGCGCACCACGGATGGCATCACTCGCGAGTGCACGCAACAGCTGACCACGTGCCTGCTCGTTCGGCGGCGGCGTCTGGTTGTCGGCGAACTCGCCGCCGTCGACCTTCAGCTGAGCCACCAGAGAGCTGATCATCTCCCATGCGTAGGGCAGGGAGGTCCGGACGCAGTCGACGAAGTCGGCTTCGTCGACCTCGCCTCGCTCGGCCTGTTCCAACAGCGCCGGTGAGACGTCGAGCGACATGGGTTCTCCTCTCGCGACCCCGACGGGCGGGGTCTTACGGGCAGGGATGAAGGACCCCCGTGCGACACGCTGCGTGCACGGACGGCGACCTCCTGCTTCCACGGTAAGCGCGCAGTCCGGAGCGCACCAGGAGATTGGGAGCACAACCGGCCAATAAGTGACCCTCGTACAGCGGGCGTTAAGAGCCGAATCGCGCGGAAGAGCGTGTGTCTTGTAGCGTTGCCGACCATGCGTCTCGTCATCGCCCGCTGTTCCGTGGACTACGCGGGCCGGCTCACGGCCCACCTGCCCTCCGCTCCCCGTCTGATCCTGGTCAAGGCAGACGGCAGCGTCTCCATCCACGCGGACGACCGGGCGTACAAACCGCTCAACTGGATGTCGCCGCCCTGCACCCTCAAGGAAGGGGTCGACGGGGAGGCCGGCATCTGGACCGTGGTGAACAAAGCGGGCGAGAAACTGATCATCACGATGGAGGAGATCCTCCACGACTCCTCGCACGAGCTGGGCGTGGACCCGGGCCTCATCAAGGACGGCGTGGAAGCGCACCTCCAGGAGCTGCTCGCGGACCGCATCGAGACCCTCGGCGAGGGCCACACCCTGATCCGCCGCGAGTATCCGACCGCGATCGGCCCGGTGGACATCCTGTGCCGCAACGCCGACGGGGCGACGGTCGCCGTGGAGATCAAGCGGCGCGGTGAGATCGACGGCGTGGAGCAGCTGACCCGCTATCTGGAGCTGCTCAACCGCGACCCGCACCTCGCGCCGGTGAAGGGCGTCTTCGCGGCCCAGGAGATCAAGCCCCAGGCGCGGGTGCTCGCGACGGACCGCGGCATCGACTGCGTGGTGCTCGACTACGACGCGCTGCGCGGCATCGAGGACGACAAGCTGCGGCTGTTCTGACCTCGGTCGTCACGTCTACGGCCCCGGGCGCGAGAAGCGCCCGGGGCCGTCGTGTGTTCCGCCGCGGAAGGTCAGGCCGTGCTGCCGGTCGGGCTGGTGTCGCCGGAGGCGGAGTTGCTGGCGGGCGGCTGGGTCGTGTCGGTGGGGGCCGGCGTCGTCGTGGGCGGGGTCGTCGGCGGCGTGGTCGACGGTGTCGGCGGCGTGGTCGACGGCTTCGGGGACGTTGTCCGCGTCGGGCTCGTCGTCGGACGCGGCGGGGGCGTGATCGACGGGCGGCCCGTCTCCGTGGGCGCGGTCGTCGGCCTGCCGGAGGTCGGGGTGGACGGGGCGCCCGAGGTGGCGGGCGTGCCCGAGCTCGCGGAGCCGGACGGCGTGGGCGAGGCGCTGCCCGAGGGGCTGCTCGTCGCGCCGTCGGTCGGCTCGTCGGTGTCCAGGACGGTGTCGCCGGTCTCCTCCTCGGCCGTGTGGTCGGAGGTGACGCGACCGGTGCCCGGGTCCTCGGCGTCGCCGGAGGTGGCTCCGATGACCACGACGGTGCCGAGCACGGCGGCCAGGAGCGCTCCCGTGCTGACCGCGACGAGGTTGCGGCGGGCCCCGGCGATGATGCCGGCGCGGCGGCCCGGCTTCGTACCGCCGCCGCTCGTCGGGGTGTCCGGGCGGCTGATGAGGGTCGGGCCCTCGTCGGCGAACTCCGGGAACGCCGTGAAGGCGGTGGCGGCCGTGGCGGCGGGGGCGGCCGGGGACGGTGTGGCGTCCGGTCGGGAGACCGCCGGGAGGATGGCCTTCGGGATGCCGCGCGGCGGGGAGACGGGCTCCTCGTCGCGCGCGGCGGCCGGGTCGGCGTCGCCGTGCGGCGCGGCGCCGGCGCGGTCGGCGACCAGGGCGAGCGCCCGGCGGCCGGCGACGGTGCCGCGCTTGTCGGCGAGGACGCCGCGCATGCCGATCGACGCCTCCAGTTCGGCGCGGGCCCGCTGAAGGTTCCCGGCGCAGAGTGCGAGGACGCCCAACTCGTGGTGGAAGTACGCCTCTTCGGCGACGTCCCCGGCCAGCCGGGCGGCCTCCTGGCCGCCGCGCAGGACCCGCTCCCAGGCACCCCAGTGGAGTCCGGCGGCGAAGGCGGGCGCGGCGCTGCGGGCGAGCAGGACGGCGCCGGCGGGGTGTTCGTCGCTCGTGCCGGGCACGAGCGCGGCCATGGCGGCCAGGACGGCGTCGGCCTCGGCGGCGGCGCGGGCGGGGGTGACGGAGGGGTGCCCGGCCCACCAGGCGTAGTGCTGGGCGACGGTGTGGGCGCGGGCGGTGGCGTCCTCGTCGTAGCCCTGGGCGAGGAGCTGCGTGAGGACTCCGGCGGCCAGGCGGTAGCGGGTACCGACCGGGGAGAGCAGTCCGCAGGCCCGGAGTTCGCCGAGGGCGGCGTCCGCGTGGGTGTCGCCGACGAGCGCGGGCAGGTGGGCCTGGTGCGGCACCTCGCCGCCGAGGGCGACGGCGAACCGCAGGGTGTCCTGGGCGGAGCGGCTGAGCCGGGAGGCGAGCAGGGCGGCGGGGGCGGCGCCCTCGCCCAGGCTCGGCAGCGGTATGTCACGCAGTTCGATCTCGGCGGGGTCCGGCTGGGGCGCGGCGGGGGCGGCGGCCGGGCCGAAGGCGTCGTCGAGGGCGCCGAAGGCGTCGAACTCGGCGGGGACGGTGTCCTCCTGGGCGGCCGCCCCGAACGCGTCGAACTCGGCCGGGGTGACCCGGAGCCGGTCGCGCTGCCGGAGCAGGGCGCCCGCCTGGACGAAGCGCAGCGGCAGGCCCTCGGACTCGAACCAGAGGTCGCCCGCCCAGTTGGCCTCGTCGTCGGTGAGCGGCCGGTCGACGACGCGCTCAAGGAGTTCGAGGGAGGCGGCGCGGCCGAGACCGGCGAGCGCGACGTCTTCGATGTGGGCGTCGGCCGAGGGGGCCTGGACGTCGGGGGTGGCGGCGAGCAGGAAGGCGCACTCGGGCGCGCCGGCGAGGAGCTCGTCCAGGGGCGCGCCGCCGAACTCCAGGTCGTCGACGAGGACGACGGCGCCGATGTCGCGGACCAGGTCGAGCAGGCCCGGGCGGTCGGGGCGGTGGTCGGGGGCGTGCAGGACGGCGCCGAGGAGTTCGTACAGCAGCTCGGTGGGGGTCCGGTGGTGGCCGGAGAGGCGGACGACGCCGTCGGGCGCGAGGTCGGCGCAGTCGGCGGCGACCGCGTCGAGGAGGGCGGTGCGGCCGGAGCCGGCGGGGCCGGTGAGCCGGACGGAGCGGCCGCGCGAGAGGAGTTGGACGAGGCGCTCGTGCTCCTCCTGCCGTTCGAGCAGCGGCAGCCGGGGGGCGGCGGGTCCCGCCGGTACGGGCGGAGTGGCCGCGCGGGCGGCCTCGGCGCGCTCCTGGGCGGTGCGGCGGCGGGGCGGCGCGGGCTGCTCGCCGGGCGGGCAGACCTCGATCTCGCTGCCGTCGACGGGGTTGACGGTGAGCAGCAGGTCGCCGGAGACGACGCGGGCGGTGCGGACGCGGGCGGGTGTGGCGACCGGTCCGCGGTCGGCGGCGGGGCCGCCGCGTCCGTCGCGGACGTCGTCGCCCTCGGTGTCGTGGCCGAAGTCTTCCGGCCCCCGGTTCATCGGGTCCATGGTCAAAGCCCCCCAAAAGCGGTGCGTGCGGAAGCCCCTCCGGCCGATCTGCACGCTCGCGGTCGCTTCTGGTCCGGTGCCCGCCGGGTGGGTTCGTCAATGGGCGGGCGACCGAACCCTAGACCTTCTTCGAGAATCCGGGAACAGCCGGGGTGCTGCCCCGACCCAGACGTCACGGTCCGTCGAGGATTGGGGCAGTCGCCGGTTTCGCACAGCAGCTTCACAACCGGGACGGCCAGGATTCATACGACCGGAGGCGTACGTTCCGGAGTCGTGCGGCCCGAATGCTACCGGCTCGGAGTCGTACGTTCCGGAGTCGTACGGCGCGGAGCCGTACAGACCGGAGCCGTACCTGCCTGAGCCGTGCGGACCGAAGTCACACCCGCGGCAGCGACTCCGCGGCGAGGCCGCCCTCGATCGCGAGGATCCGGTGCAGCCGGGTCGCCACGAGGAGGCGCTGCATCTGGGGCGGCACCCCGCGCAGCACGAGCCGCCGCCCGCAGCGGCCCGCCCGGCGGTGTGCGCCCATGATGACCCCGAGTCCGGTGGCGTCCCAGGAGTCGAGACCGGTCAGGTCGAGCACGAGGTCGCCGACTCCGTCGTCGACGGCCGAGTGCAGGACCGTACGGGCGTCCGCCGCGCTGCGGACGTCGAGGCGGCCCCCGACGACCAGCTCGACATGATCGCCCCTGATGTGCATACACGCTCCCCGGGAGTGCTCCGTCTTTGCAACAACTGACTGCCCTTGGCGCAGAAGCGTTGCGCCTTGTAAGCGAACTGATACCGAATTCACCCCATGGGGTGATGGCCGAGCGGCCGTCGGCGATCAGTACTCGTAGAAGCCCTGCCCGCTCTTACGGCCGATGTCACCGGCGTCCACCATCCGGCGCATCAGCTCCGGCGGCGCGAACTTCTCGTCCTGCGACTCCGTGTAGATGTTGGAGGTGGCGTTCACGAGGATGTCGATGCCGGTGAGGTCCGCGGTGGAGAGCGGCCCCATGGCGTGGCCGAAGCCCAGCTTGCAGGCGATGTCGATGTCCTCGGCGGTGGCGACGCCCGACTCGTAGAGCTTGGCGGCCTCGACGACCAGCGCGGAGATGAGGCGGGTGGTGACGAAGCCGGCGACGTCTCGGTTGACGACGATGCAGGTCTTGCCGACCGACTCGGCGAACTCCCGCGCGGCGGCGAGGGTGGCGTCGCTGGTCTTGTAGCCGCGGACGAGCTCGCAGAGCTGCATCATCGGGACCGGCGAGAAGAAGTGGGTGCCGACCACGGCCTCCGGACGCTCCGTCACCGCGGCGATCTTGGTGATCGGGATGGCGGAGGTGTTGGAGGCGAGGACCGCGCCGTCCTTGGCGACCTTGTCGAGGGAGCGGAAGATCTCGTGCTTGACCTCAAGCTTCTCGAAGACGGCCTCCACGACCACGTCGGCGTCGGCCACCGCTTCGAGTTCGGTGGTGGAGGTGATCCGGCCGAGGGCTGCCTCGGCCTCGTCGGCGGTCAGCTTGCCCTTGGCGACGAACCGGTCGTACGACGCCTTGATGCCGTCGGTGCCGCGGGTCAGTGCGGCGTCGGTGACGTCGCGCAGGACGACCTCCCAGCCCGCCTGGGCCGAGACCTGCGCGATTCCCGACCCCATGAGTCCGGCTCCGATGACGGCGAGCTTCCTGGCCACGTCTTCCACCCCTCCACGCCTGTTCATGTCTGGCTCTCCGGCGGAGATTAGCGGTCGCGGGGCGCGAAGTGACCGCGAAGTAACGCGCGTCACGCCCCGTTTGACGGACGTCACACTCGCGACAGGCCGCCTACCCCCGTACGGCGTACGTGAGGACCCGTTCGCTCAGCAGCTCCTCGATCTCGTCGAGGAGGACGAGGGCCTCGCGGGAGACCTGGGTCGCCTTGCGGCCGGCCGTCATCTCGCGGGTGATGTATCCGACGACCGTGTTCTCGATCCAGGCGAGCTGACCGCCGACGAGCAGCGGCAGCGGGTCGTCGTCGGCCGCGCCGGTCTCCTCGCGCAGGGTGGCGACGACCGCCTCGACGACCTGCTGCTGGAGGTAGAAGAGCCGGGCCTTGAGGGTGGGCGCGTGCTCGATGACGTTCATGAAGGCGTCGAAGCCGTCCATGAGTCCGTAGGCGGGCGAGACGGCGCCGATCTGCTGGCGCATCTCACGCAGGACGGCGTCGGCGGCGGACTCACCCTTGTCGCGGCCGCGGATCATCCGGGCGACGCGCAAGGTGACGCCTTCCATGCGGTCGAGGAAGAGGTCCTCCTTGGCGGGGAAGTAGTTGTACACCGTGTTGACGGAGACGTCCGCGGCGTCCGCGATCTCCGCGATGGTCACGGTCACGAAGCCGTGCTCCAGGAAGAGCCCCGTCGCGATGTCGGAGATCCGCTGCTTCGTCTGGCGCTTCTTGCGCTCCCTCAGCCCCTCAGCCATGACCTCATCCTAGGTCCCGCTGAAATTTTGGAGGCGTTGCAAAATTTCATCGACTCTGTTTTTGTAGTCACCATGCCCCTCATCAGTACGGCCGGGCTCGCCCGGACCTTCCAGACGAAGAACGGCCCCGTGGAGGCGGTCCGCGGGATCGACCTCACCGTGCGGCGCGGCGAGATCCTCGGCCTCCTCGGCCCCAACGGCGCGGGGAAGACGACGACCCTGCGCATGCTCACCACGCTGCTCCCGCCCACCGGTGGCGCGGCCACCGTCGCCGGCCACGACCTGCTCACCGACCCGGGATCCGTACGGAGCCGGATCGGGTACGTCGCCCAGTCCGGCGGGGTCGACCCGCAGGAGACCGTGCGCTCCGAACTCGTCACCCAGGGCCGTCTGTACCGGCTCTCCCGGACGGAGGCGGTCGCCCGGGCCCAGGAGCTGGCGGACGAGCTGGGCCTCACCGAGGTCCTCGACCGCTCCACGGCCGCGCTCTCCGGCGGTCAGCGCCGCCGCCTCGACATCGCGCTCGGCCTCACCCACCGCCCCGAGGTGCTCTTCCTCGACGAGCCGACGACGGGGCTCGACCCGGGCAGCCGCGCCGACCTGTGGGCGCTGGTGCGCCGGCTGCGCGACGAGCACGGCACGACGGTCGTGCTCACCACCCACTACCTCGACGAGGCCGACGCGCTCTCCGACCGGCTGGTGATCGTGGACCGGGGCGTCGTCGTGGCGGAGGGCACCCCCGCCGGCCTCAAGGCCGAGCACGGGGTGAGCACCCTCCAGGACGCCTTCCTCGCCATCACCGGACGCGGCCCGGCCCCGATCGACGCCACCCCCGTAGCCGTCTAGCCCCTCAAGGACTCCCCCGTGCTGTTCCACGACACCGCGCTCGTCTTCGGGCGCTACGCCCGTCAGACCCTGCGCTCGAAGTTCCAGATCTTCTTCGGCGTCCTGATGCCGCTGCTGTACCTGCTCTTCTTCGGGCCGCTGCTCAGCGATCTGCCGCTCGGCCGTCAAGGAGACTCCTGGCAGATCCTCGTCCCCGGGCTCCTGCTCCAACTCGGCCTGTTCGGCGCCTCGTTCGCGGGCTTCTCGCTCATCATGGAGAAGAACTGGGGCGTGGTGGAGCGGATGCGCGTCACGCCCGTCAGCCGGCTCGCGCTGCTCCTCGGCCGGCTGCTGCGCGACGCCTCGCTCTTCGTCTTCCAGGCCGTGCTGCTCGTCCTCGTCGCGCTGGCGATGGGCTTGCGGGCGCCGCTCGCCGGGGTGCTCATCGGCTTCGTCTTCGTCGCGCTGCTGACCTTCTCGCTCGCCTCGCTCTCGTACGCGCTGGCGATGAAGGTGAACACGCCGACGGAGTTCGGCCCCGCGGTCAACGCGCTCACGCTGCCGGCGATGCTGCTGTCCGGACTGATGCTGCCGATGGCGCTCGCGCCCGGTTGGCTGAACGTCCTCTCGCACTTCATGCCGTTCCGCTACCTGGTGGACGCGGTGCGGGACGCGTACGTCGGGCAGTACGCGACGGCGACGATGCTGTACGGCGTCCTGGTGGCCGTCGGGCTCACGCTCATGGCCGTGACGGTCGGCACACGGACGTTCCTGAAGGCCGGGGCGTAACTACGCTGGAGCCATGGTCAATCTGACGCGCATCTACACCCGTACCGGCGACCAGGGCACCACCGCCCTGGGCGACATGAGCCGGACCGCCAAGACCGATCTGCGGATCTCGGCGTACGCCGACACGAACGAGGCCAATGCCGTCATCGGTACGGCCATCGCCCTCGGGCAGCTCGACGAGGAGGTCGTGTCGGTCCTCGTGCGGATCCAGAACGACCTGTTCGACGTGGGCGCGGACCTGTCCACCCCCGTGGTCGAGGACCCGAAGTACCCGCCACTGCGGGTCGAGCAGTCCTACGTCGACAAGCTGGAGGCGGACTGCGACCGCTTCCTGGAGCGGCTCGACAAGCTGCGCTCCTTCATCCTGCCGGGCGGCACGCCCGGTGCGGCCCTGCTGCACCAGGCGTGCACGGTGGTCCGCCGCGCGGAGCGCTCCACGTGGGCGGCCCTGGAGGTCCACGGCGAGACCATGAACCCCCTGACGGCGACCTACCTCAACCGCCTCTCAGACCTGCTCTTCATCCTTGCGCGGACGGCCAACAAGGACGTCGGGGACGTCCTCTGGGTCCCGGGCGGGGAGCGCTGAGGGCTCGGCGGGGGCCTTCTTCGGCCAGATCGCGTAGCTGAGGGCGATCAGGCCGTGGATGGTGGCCGCCCGCCAGGCGACGTGCATCCAGCTCCGCAGCGAGTCCGTGTTCCCGTCGTCGCCGACGTACCAGCTCGCGAGCAGCAGGAGCCCGGAGGCCACGGCCGCCGCCGTCACCGTGCCCAGCCAGACCTTGCCCTCGTGGCGGGCCCCCGCCATGCCGTAGCGCGGCGGCTTGACGGGCGGCGGTCCGCCGCCGAGGCGGTGGGCGGCATGGCCGTCCAGCCACTTCACGGTGCGGTGGCCGTGGCCGACGGTGTAGCCGATGTACACCGCGGCGAGCCCGTGCCGCCAGCTCGGCTCGGCGCCGTCCTTGAGGTCGATCGCGGTGACGACGAGCAGCAGGACTTCCAGGAGGGGCTCGCAGAGCAGCAGGGCGAGGCCCGTCCGGGGCATCTTGAGCAGATAGCGGGTGGCGAGGCCGGCGGCCAGCAGCACCCAGAAGCCGACTTCGCAGATCACGATCAGCGTGACGATCACGGCGGTACTCCCTTTCGTACGTCTCTCCCAGCGTCCCGTGGCGGTGGGCGCGGATCGTCGTCGCCAGTGACGAAGTACGACTACATCCTTCGACGGAGGGGCGGATCGGCCCCGGCGTCGAGGCCTGGCGGCCGGCCTGCGTGTTGGATGGACACGTGACTCTCCCCCGTCCCCACCGTGACGATCTGCTGATCGCCGCGGGCGGTCTCGCCACAGGCCTGCTGATGTGGTCCTTCGGTCTGCACATCCAGACCGAGCGGCTGATCGAGGAGCAGTGGGCGACGCTGATCCCGTTGTTCGTCATGGCAGCCATGGAGACCCTGCGCCGTTCGATGCCGCAGACCGCGCTGGTCGTCGGCACGCTCGCGCTCGTGGCGGACCAGTTCACCTTCGGCAGCCTCGTCACCGCGCTGATGTTCACGGACGTCGTCTACGCGGCCGTGGTCTACGGCTCCCCCGCCTCCGCCCGGCGCATCCCGTACACGACCGGGCTGATCACCATCGGAGTGACGATCGGCTTCCTCATCTGGTGGCAGAACGCCGTCGCCCTCCTGGTCGGCGTGATCACGGGCATGATCTCGTTCCTGCCCGCGCTGACCGGCGCGGTGGTACGCAACCACCGCCAGGCCGCCGAGGCCGCCCGGCTGCGCGCCGAGCAGACCGCGCTGCTGGCCGAGATGGACCGTACGCACGCGGTGGTGGCCGAGCGCGCCCGGATGGCGCGCGAGCTGCACGACATGGTCGCCAACCACCTCTCCGCCATCGCGATCCACTCCACCGCCGCGCTCTCGATCGATGATCCGGCCACGACCCGGCAGGCGCTGACCGTGATCCGGGAGAACAGCGTGGAGGGCCTCGCGGAGATGCGACGCCTCATCGGGCTCCTTCGGGACAGCAGCGGCGACGCCGGACCGGCGGCCGCGCCGACCCTCGACGGCCTCGACGCGCTGGTCGGCCAGGCGCGGGCGAGCGGGGAGCCGAGCGGGCTGACGTTCACGGTGGACGACGCCCGGCCGCGCAAGGACGGGCAGCTGCCGGCGCCGGTGGAGCTGGCCGCGTACCGGATCGTGCAGGAGTCGCTGACCAACGCCCTCAAGCACGCGGCGCCGGGCGAGGTTCGGGTGGAACTCGGCCGCCGCCGGGACGGGGCCCTGACGGTCGCCGTGACCAGCGCGCTCGGCGGGCAGCAGCCCGGGCCGCGCGCGCCCGGCTCGGGGGCGGGGCTCGTGGGGATGGAGGAGCGGGTGGCGCTGCTCGACGGGGAGTTCGAGTCCGGTCCGGTGACGGCGGACGACGGCCGGAAAGAATGGCGCGTACGGGCGGTCCTGCCCGTGAGGACGAGCGACAAGGAGCCGACGGCATGGTTCGGGTGATCGTGGCCGAGGACCAGAGCGCGGTCCGGGCGGGACTCGTCCTGATCCTGGGCAGCGCGCCGGACATCGAGGTGGTCGGGGAGGCGCCGGACGGCGAGCGCGCGGTGGAACTGGCGCGGGAGCTGCGACCGGACCTGGTCCTGATGGACATTCAGATGCCGCGCATGGACGGGGTGACGGCGACCCGGCAGGTCGTGTCCGAGGGTCTCGCCGACGTGCTGGTGCTGACCACGTTCGATCTGGACGAGTACGTCTTCGGGGCGCTGCGGGCCGGGGCCGCGGGCTTCCTGCTGAAGAACACCGAGGCGAAGGACCTGATCGAGGCGGTACGGACGGTGGCGCGCGGGGAGGGCTTGATCGCCCCGGCCGTGACCCGGCGTCTGATCGCCGAGTTCGCGTCCCCGCGCGGCCCGGAGCGCGGACCGGGCACGGCGGACCCGTCCGTACTGGACGCGTTGACGCCCCGGGAGCGAGAGGTGCTCGCGGCGCTGGCGCAGGGCCTGTCGAACGCGGAGATCGCGGCCCGGCTCGACATGGCGGAGGCGACGGTCAAGACGCACGTCAGCAAGGTGCTGGGCAAGCTGGATGTCCGTAGCCGGTCGCAAGCGGCCGTGCTGGCACGGGAGTTGGGTGTCTGACTCCCGCACCGCCGACGTTGGTCTGGACCTCTTGACGATTGGTCCAGACCTTCCTACTCTCGCGGGGCGCGCGCATGTTCACGGACCACCCCCCGACTTGTCCGTCCGCAACTTGAGGAGCACTGTTGAGCACTCAAGCACCGACGCGCAGAACAGGGTTCAGACACCGGGCCGCCGCCGGTCTCACCGCCCTGATCCTGCCCCTGGCCGCCATGGTCGGCCTCGCCGCTCCCGCCGAGGCCGCCACGGCGGCCACCGCCACGTACACCAAGGTCTCCGACTGGGGCACCGGCTTCGAGGGCAAGTGGACGGTGAAGAACACCGGCACCACCACCCTCTCCTCCTGGCAGGTCGAGTGGGACTACCCCGCCGGCACCGCCGTCACCTCCGCCTGGGACGCCACCGTCACCAGCTCCGGTACGCACTGGACCGCCAAGAACGTCGGCTGGAACGGCACCCTCACCCCGGGCGCCTCCGTCTCCTTCGGCTTCAACGGCACCGGCTCCGGCGCCCCGAGCGGCTGCAAGATCAACGGCGCGTCCTGCGACGGAGGCAGCCAGCCCGGCGACAACGCGCCCTCCGCCCCCGGCACACCGGTCGCCTCCGACATCACCAACACCTCGGTCAAGCTGACCTGGACCGCCGCGACCGACGACAAGGGCATTAAGAACTACGACGTCAAGCGCGACGGCACCACGATCGCCACGGTCACCGGACTCACGTACACGAACACCGGGCTGACCGCAGGCACCGACTACAGCTACACGGTCGTCGCCCGCGACACCGTCGACCAGACCGGTCCCGCCAGCGGCGCCGCGAGCGTCCGCACCACGGGCGGCGGCGGTGGCCCGGGCCCCGGCTCCACCGTCAAGCTCGGCTACTTCACCAACTGGGGCGTCTACGGGCGCAACTACCACGTCAAGAACCTGGTGACGTCCGGCTCGGCGTCGAAGATCACGCACATCAACTACGCCTTCGGCAACGTCCAGGGCGGCAAGTGCACCATCGGTGACGCCTACGCCGACTACGACAAGGCCTACACCTCCGACCAGTCCGTCGACGGCAAGGCCGACACCTGGGACCAGCCGCTGCGCGGCAACTTCAACCAGCTGCGCAAGCTCAAGGCCCAGTACCCGCACATCAAGGTGCTGTGGTCCTTCGGCGGCTGGACCTGGTCCGGCGGCTTCGGTCAGGCCGTGCAGAACCCGACCGCCTTCGCGCAGTCCTGCTACGACCTGGTGGAGGACCCGCGCTGGGCCGACGTCTTCGACGGCATCGACCTGGACTGGGAGTACCCGAACGCCTGCGGTCTGTCCTGCGACACCAGCGGCCCGGCCTCCTTCAAGAACATGATGCAGGCCATGCGCGCCAAGTTCGGCAGCACCAACCTGGTCACCGCTGCCGTCACGGCCGACGCCTCCTCCGGTGGCAAGATCGACGCCGCCGACTACGCGGGAGCCGCGCAGTACATGAACTGGTTCAACGTGATGACGTACGACTTCTTCGGCGCCTGGGCGGCGCAGGGCCCGACGGCCCCGCACTCCCCGCTCACGTCGTACCCCGGCATCCCGCAGGCGGGCTTCAACTCCGCCGAGGCGATCGCCAAGTTCAAGGCGAAGGGCGTCCCGGCCAACAAGCTGCTGCTCGGCATCGGCTTCTACGGCCGCGGCTGGACCGGCGTCACCCAGTCCGCCCCCGGCGGCACGGCGACGGGCCCGGCGGCCGGCACGTACGAGCAGGGCATCGAGGACTACAAGGTCCTGAAGAACTCCTGCCCGGCCAACGGCACGGTCGCCGGCACGGCGTACGCGCACTGCGGCTCCAACTGGTGGAGCTACGACACCCCGGCCACGGTCACGTCCAAGATGAGCTGGGCGAAGAACCAGGGCCTGGGCGGCGCGTTCTTCTGGGAGTTCAGCGGTGACACCAGCAACGGCGAGCTGGTCGGCGCCATCAACAGCGGGCTGAACTAGCAGCGAGCCGGCCCGGCGGAAAACGCGGCGGGGACGGTGCAGCACACCGTCCCCGCCGTACGCGTTCCGTTACGCCACATTCACCCTCCCCCAGACTTCGTCCGGGGGGGACCCCCATCCAGCGGGGGCCAATCAGGCCACATTCACCCTCCCCCAGACTTCGTCCGGGGGGACCCCCATCCAGCGGGGGCCAATCAGGCCACATTCACCCGCTGGCCCGGAGGCGCCGCCTCCAGCCAGGCGAGGAAGCCGGTCAGCGCGTCCTCGCTCATCGCCAGCTCGAGCCGGGTCCCCCGGTGCATGCAGCCCTGGATCACGGCGTCGGAGAGCAGCGCGAGCTCCTCCTCGCCCTCGGGCATCCGGCGCTCCAGGACCTCGATGGCCGAGCGCTCCAGGACGCGGCGGGGGCGGGGCGCGTACGAGAAGACCCGGAACCAGGCGATCTCGTCACCGCTGTAGCGGGCGACGCCGTACACCCAGCCCTTGCCGGACGGGTCCGGCTCCTCGGGCACGTTCCAGCGCAGGGAGCAGTCGAAGGTGCCGCCGGCACGCTGGATCAGCCTGCGGCGCAAGCCGAAGACGAAGAGCCCGATCACCACCAGTGCGACGACCAGGCCGCTCAGGAGCAGAGCGAGGAACATCTTCACCGACCTCCTCGCTGCGTCCCGTGACCGGCTTCGCCGGCGTAACCGAATACAACCTGCATCTGCATCGCCTCAGCCGCGACACGGTCTGGAGAATTCCAGCCGTGCCGCGGCTGAGGGCACAACTCTCGGCGCGGTCCGCTAGCGAACCGCTACCGCACGCAACCGGACATCGGCGCGTCGCTCGGCGGCGGCGTCCGACTCCGACTTCGCGCGCTCCAGCGCACGCTCGGCGCGCTGGGCGTCGATCTCGTCCGCCAGCTCGGCGATCTCCGCGAGCAGAGACAGCTTGTCGTCGGCGAACGAGATGAATCCACCGTGGACGGCGGCGACGACGGTCGCGCCCTCACTGGTACGGATGGTCACCGGGCCCGACTCCAGCACACCGAGCAGCGGCTGGTGGCCGGGCATGACGCCGATGTCGCCGGAGGTGGTACGCGCGATGACCAGGGTGGCCTCGCCGGACCAGACACTCCGGTCCGCGGCGACCAGCTCGACGTGCAGCTCAGCAGCCAAGGGTGGCTCCTCGGGTCACCACCCGGCGGTACTGCCGGGTGTTGGGGTCAATTCTAAGGGGCGTGAAGAGAGGGGCGGGACACGCCCGCGCGGGGCGGCCCGCCCCTCTCATGAGCACGGGGCTCAGGAGACGCCGAGCTCCTTGGCGTTCTTCTTGAGGTCCTCGAGCCCACCACACATGAAGAAGGCCTGCTCGGGGAAGTGGTCGTACTCACCGTCGCAGATCGCGTTGAACGCGGCGATCGACTCGTCGAGCGGAACGTCCGAACCGTCCACGCCGGTGAACTGCTTCGCCGCGTGGGTGTTCTGGGACAGGAAGCGCTCGACACGGCGGGCGCGGTGGACAACCAGCTTGTCCTCCTCGCTCAGCTCGTCGATACCGAGGATCGCGATGATGTCCTGGAGGTCCTTGTACTTCTGCAGGATTCCCTTGACGCGCGTGGCGGCGTCGTAGTGGTCCTGCGCGATGTAGCGCGGGTCCAGGATCCGGGACGTGGAGTCCAGCGGGTCCACGGCCGGGTAGATGCCCTTCTCGGAGATCGGACGGGAGAGAACCGTCGTCGCGTCGAGGTGGGCGAAGGTGGTGGCCGGGGCCGGGTCGGTCAGGTCGTCCGCGGGGACGTAGATCGCCTGCATCGAGGTGATCGAGTGACCACGGGTCGACGTGATGCGCTCCTGGAGGAGACCCATCTCGTCGGCCAGGTTCGGCTGGTAACCCACCGCGGAGGGCATGCGGCCGAGCAGCGTGGAGACCTCGGAACCGGCCTGGGTGAAGCGGAAGATGTTGTCGATGAAGAACAGCACGTCCTGCTTCTGCACATCGCGGAAGTACTCCGCCATGGTCAGACCGGCCAGGGCGACGCGCAGACGCGTGCCCGGCGGCTCGTCCATCTGGCCGAAGACCAGCGCGGTCTTGTCCAGAACGCCGGCCTCCTCCATCTCCACCATGAGGTCGTTGCCCTCACGGGTGCGCTCGCCGACACCGGCGAAGACGGAGACACCGTCGTGCAGCTTGGCCACACGGACGATCATTTCCTGGATCAGAACGGTCTTGCCGACACCGGCACCACCGAACAGACCGATCTTTCCACCCTTGACGTACGGGGTGAGAAGGTCGACGACCTTCAGGCCGGTCTCGAACATCTCGGTCTTCGACTCGAGCTGGTCGAACGCCGGGGCCTTGCGGTGGATCGTCCAGCGCGGGGCGTCCGCGACGGTGGAGGCGTCGTCGTTCAGCACCTGACCCAGCGTGTTGAACACGCGGCCCTTGGTGACATCGCCGACCGGCACGGTGATGCCGGCGCCGGTGTCGATGACCGGGGCCTGGCGGACCAGACCGTCGGTGGGCTGCATCGAGATGGTGCGGACAATGCCGTCACCGAGGTGCTGGGCGACCTCGAGGGTCAGCGTCTTGGTCGCGCCCTCCTCGGCCGGGTCCGGAACCTCGACGTTCAGCGCGTTGTAGATCTCCGGCATCGCGTCGACGGGGAACTCCACGTCGACGACCGGGCCGATGACCCGGGCGACGCGGCCCGTGGCGGCGGCCGTCTCAACAGTGGTCGTCATTACTTGTCACTCCCCGCGGTCGCGTCGGCCAGGGCTGCGGTGCCACCGACGATCTCGCTGATTTCCTGGGTGATTTCGGCCTGGCGGGCCGCGTTGGCAAGTCGGGAGAGGTTGTTGATCAAGTCTCCCGCGTTGTCGGTCGCCGACTTCATCGCACGGCGCGTGGCGGCGTGCTTGGAGGCAGCCGACTGGAGCAGCGCGTTGTAGATCCGGCTCTCGACGTAGCGCGGCAGCAGGGCGTCGAGGACGTCCTCCGCCGACGGCTCGAAGTCGTACAGCGGACGGAGCGTGTCCTGCTCGCCCGCCTCCTTCGCCACCTCGTCGAGGCTGAGGGGCAGCAGCCGGGCCTCGACCGCCGTCTGCGTCATCATCGAGACGAACTCGGTGTAGACGATGTGGAGCTCGTCCACGCCGCCCTCGGCCGTGTCCTTCTCGATCGCCTCGATCAGCGGAGCCGCGATCTTCTTGGCGTCCGCGTACTCCGGCTGATCCGTGAAACCGGTCCACGAGTCGGCCAGCTTGCGCTCACGGAAGTTGTAGTGCGCGATGCCACGACGGCCGACGACATAGATGTCGACCTCGCGTCCCTCGCCCTCCAGCTTCCTCGTCAGCGCTTCCGCCGCCTTGATGGCGTTGGAGTTGAAGGCGCCGGCCAGACCGCGGTCGCTCGACAGGAGCAGGACCGCGGCGCGGGTCGGGTTCTCCACCTCGGTGGTCAGCGAGTGCTTGTCGTTCGCACCCGTGGCGACCGCGGTGACCGCGCGGGTCAGCTCGGTCGCGTACGGGGTCGACGCCTGCACCTTGCGCTGCGCCTTGACGACGCGCGAGGCGGCGATCATCTCCATCGCCTTGGTGATCTTCTTCGTCGCGGTGACGGATTTGATGCGACGCTTGTAGACCCGGAGCTGCGCTCCCATGAGTCAGGTCCCTTCCGTCGTCACTTCGAGACGTTGACGGCAGCGGAAGCGTCGTCGCCCAGCAGCTTCCCGTCAGAGGTCTCGAACTGCTTCTTGAACTCCGCGATGGCGTCGGCGACGGCCTGCAGCGTGTCGTCCGACATCTTGCCGCCCTCACGGATGGAGGTCATGAGACCCGAGTGGCTCTGGCGCAGGTACGCCAGCATCTCGGCCTCGAAGCGGCGGATGTCGTTGACCGGAACGTCGTCCATCTTGCCGGTGGTGCCGGCCCAGACGGAGACGACCTGGTTCTCGGTGGGCATCGGCTGGTACTGAGCCTGCTTGAGCAGCTCGACCATGCGCTGTCCACGCTCCAGCTGCGCCTTCGACGCGGCGTCCAGGTCGGAACCGAAGGCGGCGAACGCCTCCAGCTCACGGAACTGGGCCAGGTCCACACGGAGGCGACCGGAGATCTGCTTCATCGCCTTGTGCTGGGCGGAGCCACCGACACGGGAGACCGAGATACCGACGTTCAGGGCCGGACGCTGGCCGGCGTTGAACAGGTCGGACTCCAGGAAGCACTGGCCGTCGGTGATGGAGATGACGTTGGTCGGGATGAACGCCGAGACGTCGTTGGCCTTCGTCTCGACGATCGGCAGACCGGTCATCGAGCCCGCGCCCATCTCGTCCGAGAGCTTCGCGCAGCGCTCGAGGAGGCGGGAGTGCAGGTAGAAGACGTCACCCGGGTAGGCCTCACGGCCCGGCGGGCGGCGCAGCAGCAGCGACACGGCGCGGTAGGCGTCGGCCTGCTTCGACAGGTCGTCGAAGACGATCAGGACGTGCTTGCCCTGGTACATCCAGTGCTGACCGATGGCGGAGCCGGTGTACGGCGCCAGGTACTTGAAGCCGGCCGGGTCGGACGCCGGGGCGGCGACGATCGTCGTGTACTCGAGCGCACCGGCCTCCTCCAGCGCGCCACGCACGGACGCGATGGTGGAGCCCTTCTGGCCGATGGCGACGTAGATGCAGCGAACCTGCTTGTTCACGTCGCCGGAGCGCCAGTTGTCACGCTGGTTGATGATCGTGTCGACACACAGCGCGGTCTTGCCGGTCTGACGGTCACCGATGATCAGCTGACGCTGGCCACGGCCGACCGGGGTCATGGCGTCGACGGCCTTGTAGCCGGTCTCCATCGGCTCGTGGACCGACTTACGCTGCATGACGCCCGGCGCCTGCAGCTCGAGGGCGCGGCGGCCCTCGGTCGCGATCTCGCCGAGGCCGTCGATCGGGTTGCCGAGCGGGTCGACAACGCGGCCGAGGTATCCCTCGCCGACACCGACGGAGAGGACCTCACCGGTGCGCTGCACCGGCTGCCCCTCCTCGATACCGCTGAACTCGCCGAGGACGATCGCACCGATCTCGCGCTCCTCGAGGTTGAGGGCGAGACCGAGGGTGCCGTCCTCGAACTTCAGCAGCTCGTTCGCCATGGCCGAGGGAAGACCCTCTACCTTGGCGATGCCGTCGCCGGCCAGGCTGACCGTTCCGACCTCCTCGCGCGAGGCCGCGTCCGGCTGGTACGACTGGACGAAGTTCTCCAGCGCGTCCCGGATCTCCTCCGGCCGGATCGTGAGCTCCGCCATCTGGGTTCCCTGCTCTCCTTGTTGGGCCCGAAGTTTTCTTGGGGGTCTGGGGGCCGACCCCCAGGAATCTTCTGCGATGTGCACGGCCCAACCGGGCCGCTGATCATGCTTTTGTGTTGATGGTCGCTGTCGTCAGCCGGCCAGTCGCCGGGACGCCTCGTCGAGGCGCTCCGCGATGGTCCCGTTGATGACCTCGTCGCCGACCTGCACCGAGATCCCGCCGAGGACCGAGGGGTCCACGTCCAGGTTCAGGTGCATCTGGCGGCCGTACAGCTTGGCCAGAACGGCACCGAGGCGCTGCTTCTGCTGGTCGGACAGCGGCACCGCCGTGGTGACCACGGCGACCATCCGGTCCCGACGCGCCGCGGCGAGCTTGGAAAGGGACTCGAGTCCCGATTCCAGGCTACGTCCCCGGGGCTGGGTCACGAGACGGATGATCAGACGCTCGGTGACCGCGTTGGCCTTGCCGCCGAGCAGGCCGCGCAGCAGCTGGCTCTTGGCGGTCGCCGTGGCGGCCTTGTCCGTCAGCGCCGAGCGGAGCTCGGTGCTGGAGGAGACGATCCGGCCGAACCGGAACAGCTCGTCCTCGACGTCGTCCAGCGCGCCGGCCTGCTGCGCCGCGGTGAGGTCGGCGGTGTTCGCCAGCTCCTCGGCGGAGTCGACCAGGTCACGCGACTGGGACCAGCGGGAACGCACCATGCCGGACACCAGGTCGACGGTCTCGCCGCCCACCTGACCGCCGAGCAGTCGCTGGGCGAGCTCGGCCTTGGCCTCGCCCGCCTGCGCCGGGTCGGTCAGGACCCGACGCAGCGACACCTCGCGGTCGAGCAGCGCGGTGACCGAGGCCAGCTCGCCCGCGAGCTTCGCCGTGTCGACCGAGGTGTTGTCGGTCAGCGCGTCGAGGGACTCACGTGCGGCGGCCAGTGCTTCACGGCTCGCTCCGTTCATCGGACGGCCTCGGCCTTCTCCTCGAGCTCGTCGAGGAAGCGGTCGATCGTGCGGCTCTGGCGGGCGTGGTCCTCGAGGGACTCGCCGACCAGCTTGCCGGCCAGGTCGGTGGCGAGCTTGCCCACGTCCTGGCGCAGCGAGGTCGCCGCGGCCTTGCGGTCGGCCTCGATCTGCGTGTGGCCGGCCGCGATGATCTCCTCGCGCTGGCGCTGGCCTTCCGCCTTCATCTCCTGGATGATCGCGGTGCCCTGCTCCGTCGCCTCCTGGCGAAGACGCGCGGCCTCGTGGCGGGCCTCGGCGAGCTGGGCCTTGTACTGCTCCAGCACACTCTGGGCCTCGATCTGGGCCGACTCGGCCTTCTCGATGCCACCCTCGATGGCCTGCCGACGCTCTTCCAGAACCTTGTTGATGTTCGGGATGAGCTTCTTGGCGAGGAAGCCGAAGACGATGACGAAGGCGATCAGGCCGATGACGAGCTCGTCAAGATGCGGGAGAAGAGGAGGCTGGGGCTCCTCCGCCGCAAGAAGCAGAGCGTTCACATCAGTGCCTTCCGTAAAAAGGTGTGGGCTGTCGGTCCGATTTACTGGTAGACGAAGCCCATGACGATGCCGATGAGGGCGAGCGCCTCACAGAAGGCGAAGCCCATGATCTGGTTGGTGCGGATCAGACCGGCGGCCTCGGGCTGGCGGGCGAGGGCCTGCGTGCCGTTACCGAAGATGATGCCGACGCCGACGCCGGGGCCGATCGCGGCCAGGCCGTAGCCGATCGACGCGACGTTGCCGACGAGGGTGCTCTTGGCGGTGTCACCGGGGGCGGCGAGGTTGACCAGTTCGAGAGCAGCGGACATGCCGTTACTTCCTTCTCTTTCAATGACCCGGTGGGGGTTGGCCACCGGACGACTGTTGGATTGGGGGTGCAGCTGAATCCCTTACGGGATCCACTCAGTGGTGCTCGGAGAGCGCGCCCTGGATGTAGCTGCAGGCCAGGAGCACGAAGACGTACGCCTGGACGGCCTGGATGAAGAGCTCGAAGGCCGTCATCACGAGGACCATCACGAACGAGGCGCCGGCGTAGACGAACCCGAGGCCGTTCATGAGGTACCAGGTGGCCAGCGAGAACATCACGATCAGCAGGTGACCGGCGAACATGTTCGCGAACAGTCGGACCGCGTGCGTGAAGGGCCGGATGATCAGGTTCGAGAAGAACTCGAGGACGACGACCATCGGGAGGATCGCGCCGAGGGACTTGTCGTAGCCGGTGATGTTCTTCCAGCCGCCGACGAAGCCGTGCTTCTTGAACGTCAGCGAGATCCACATGACGTACACGATCAGCGCGAGACCGGCCGGGAAGGCGATCAGCGAGGTGACCGGGAACTGGGCGAGCGGAATGATCGACCAGAGGTTCATGATCCAGACGAAGAAGAACAGCGACACCATGAAGGGGACGTACTTCTCGCCGTCCTTCTTGCCGATGATCTCGTAGACGATGCCGCGGCGGACGAAGTCGTAACCGGCCTCGCCGACCATCTGCATCTTGCCGGGGATCAGCTTGGGCTTGTTGAAGGCGGCCCAGAAGAACCCGACGACCACGATGGAGCCGAGGACGGCGAGCAGCATCGGCTTGGTGAGCTCGATGCCGGCCACCGTGGCGATGGGCTCGTACATGAACGTGTGCAGGCCCGGCGCCGGGAAGCCGCATCCACTGAAGATGTGGCAATCCGGGTCGAAGGCAAGCGTCTGGTCAGCACTCACCGCGGGCTCCTTCAGCGTGGCGCATAGGTACGGCAACCTCGTTGTGTCGGCGCGGCACGCAGCCGCGGGTCGGCACTGGACTGGTCTTACGGATAAGGGGGCGGCGGTTCGGCGTCGAGCCTCGCGCTGGGACAGGCGTCAGCTCGGATGCCCGCGCCCGCAGTGCCGCAGTTGGCACCGGACGATAGCAGGAAGCCGAACGCGCCTTTATCCCGGCCCTACCCCTCACTGCGACGACCCCGTGTTCTTGGTGTCGTCGATGTACATGATCTTGGCCTTCATATAGGCGCGCGCCTGCGCGGCGATCCAGACGAGGGTCGTCGCGAGCGCGGTGAAGGCGAAGGCCTTGAAGTCGAAGAACGTCGTGTCCTTCAGCAAGAGCATCAAGACGAAGAGGAACAGGATCTGCGTCGTGTAGAGCAGGAGACCCATCGCCTGGAACAGGTGCGGGTAGGACTTGGCCGTCCGCTGGAGCACCACGAGCCCGATCCCCATGAAGGCGATCACGACCACGCAGCCGATGACGGCGCCGATCGCGCCCTTCCCGCCGGCGACCACGCCACTGACGGCCGCGGCGATGGCGCCGGTGGCCGCAGCGGGAATGGCGGCGGACAGAAGGATGCGTGCGTCGTTGGACGGCATGGCGGTGTCTCCGCTTGTTGCTGGGGGGCGATGGTGTCGTCAGGGACGAGCGTAAGCCCGGTCCGAGGTGTGTCTCGGGGCCAACAAACCGTCGCACTACGGTCTTTCGGCTCTGTCGCCGGGTCTCGTGAACCGTATCACAAACTATTTGAATAGGTCTTTACCCTCTTGGTGTGCTGACTGTCACACATGAGAGTTACCGCGCGCGTGTGTGCAGGACAACTGGGGTTCTTGTCTGCTATTGCGAGCCGATGTGGCATTCGTCAACTTGGCGTTCCGGCCTTCCGCCGGTCCGTGAAGCGTGAACGGTGGCCGATCGCGGTGGCGCCGTTGACTCCGGCCGGCACCGGAACGCGCTCCTCCGCGCGCTCCTCCGGCACCGTGGCCGCGACCGCGGCCGCGGTGTCCGGGACGACGACCTTGCGACGCCGGTAACGCGGCGGGACGAAGGACTCCGCCCACCGGGGCGCCCTCGGCGTGAAGCGGGGCAGCAGGAGCAGCACCAGACCGATCGCGCTCAGGAAGACCACCCCGAGCACGATCCACATCGACGTCGAGTGCACCGAGTACGCCAGCGTCCCGAACGCGATGAGCGCCGACCAGAAGTACATGATCAGCACGGCCCGGCTGTGCGAGTGCCCGATCTCCAGGAGCCGGTGGTGCAGATGCCCCCGGTCCGCCGCGAACGGCGACTGGCCGTTCCAGGTGCGGCGCACGATGGCCAGGATCAGGTCCGCCATCGGGATCGCGATGATCGTCAGCGGCAGCAGCAGCGGGATGAAGACCGGCAGGGCGGCGTGGGTGGCCTCACGGGTCGAGCCCTCGAAGATCCGCAGCACGTCCGCGTCGACCTGGCCCGTGATCGAGATCGCCGAGGCGGCCAGGATCAGGCCGATCAGCATCGAGCCGGAGTCGCCCATGAAGATTCTGGCCGGATGCATGTTGTGCGGCAGGAACCCCAGGCACATGCCCATGAGGATGGCGGCGAACAGCGTCGCGGGCGCCGCCGCCTCGATGCCGTAGCCGTACCAGAGCCGGTACGCGTACAGGAAGAAGGCCGCGGCCGCGATGCAGACCATGCCGGCGGCGAGGCCGTCCAGGCCGTCGACGAAGTTCACCGCGTTGATGGTGAGGACCACGAGCGCCACCGTCAGCAGCGTGCCCTGGCCCTTGGTGAGCGCGACGACGCCGAAACCGGGGATCGGCAGCCACAGGATCGTCAGACCCTGGATCACCATCACACCGGCGGAGATCATCTGCGCGCCCAGCTTGATCAGCGCGTCCAGCTCGAACTTGTCGTCCAGGACACCGATCAGCCAGATCAGGGCGGCCCCGGAGAGCAGCGCGCGGGGCTCGTTGGAGAGCTCGAAGACGCTGTTGAGGTTCTGCAGGTGGTCCGCCACCAGCAGGCCCGTGCACAGGCCGAAGAACATGGCGATGCCACCGAGCCGCGGAGTCGGTTCTCGGTGTACGTCGCGGGCGCGGATCTCCGGCATCGCCCCGGTCGCGATCGCGAACTTCCGCACCGGACCGGTGAGCAGATAGGTCACCGCGGCCGTGACACAGAGCGTCAGCAGGTAATCACGCACGGGCTGCCCCACAGGAATCGCTGGCCATCTCAGCCCCACACCCTAGCCGTGCTGTCCATGTGCTTGAGGACATACGGGCCGCCCGGATGGTTGCGGTCCGGCTTCGTCACCGGCCGTACGGGGGAAAACGCCCCGCAAGATCGCGTACTTCCGCGCGTACCCGAGCCGTCTCCTCCGCGTCATCCCGTAGCGCGATCGTGAACAACGCGGCGATCCTCGCCATCTCCGCGGCGCCCATGCCCTGGGTGGTGACGGCGGCGGTGCCGAGACGGATGCCGCGCCCGTCCCCGTACGGCAGGGCGCACGTGTCCAGGACCATCCCGGCGGCCGCGAGCCGGGCCCGCGCGGTGCGGCCGTCGACACCGAGAGGAGCCGGATCCGCCGTGATGAGGTGGGTGTCGGTGCCGCCCGTGGTGATGGCGAAGCCCTCCGCGGCGAGCGCCTCGGCAAGGACCCGGGCGTGCGCGACCACCTGATGGGCGTACGTCGTGAACGCCGGCGTCGCCGCCTCGCCGAACGCGACGGCCTTCGCGGCGATGGTGTGCATCTGGGCACCGCCCTGGGTGAACGGGAAGACCGCCCGGTCGACGCGGCCCGCCAGCTCGGAGCCGCACAGGATCATCCCGCCGCGCGGTCCGCGGAGCACCTTGTGCGTGGTGGCGCAGACCACATCGGCGTACGGGACGGGGTTCGGGGCCGCTCCCCCGGCGACGAGGCCCATGGGGTGGGCGGCGTCGGCGATCAGATAGGCGCCGGTCTCGTCGGCGATCTCGCGGAAGACGGCGTAGTCGAGGTGACGGGGGTAGGAGATCGAGCCGCAGACGATCGCCTTGGGGCGGTGGTGCCGGGCGAGGGCGGCGACCTGCTCGTAGTCGACGAGACCGGTCTCGGCGTCGACGCCGTACGGCACGAAGTCGAACCAGCGGCCGGAGAAGTTGGCGGGCGAGCCGTGGGTGAGGTGGCCGCCGTGGTTGAGACCCATGGCGAGGACGGTGTCTCCGGGCCTCAGGAGGGCCGCGTAGGCGGCCAGGACGGCCGAGGAGCCGGAGTGGGCCTGGACGTTCGCGTGCTCGGCGCCGAAGAGCGCGGTGGCCCTCTCCACGGCGATCCGCTCGGCGGCGTCGGCGAACTCGCAGCCGCCGTGGTGGCGGGCGCCGGGATAGCCCTCGGCGTACTTGTTGGCGAGCGGGGAGCCGAGGACGGCGAGGACGGCGGGCGAGGTGAAGTTCTCGGCGGCGATCAGCTGCAGGCTGTCGCTCTGCCGACGCGCCTCGCCGAGCAGCACGTCGGCGATCTGCGGGTCCTGCCTGCGCAGGACGTCGATTTCGTCTTCGGGTGGAGCGGTGACCGGCATCTGTGGCTCCAGGCGCGTGGGCTGGCCTTCAGCTCCAATGTAGGCGCGCGGGCCCGGGTTTGCCCGATGTTCACCTGCCCCCTGAGCCGTCTGGCCCTACCGCCGCGAGAACCGACGAGAGGGCCTCAACGCCGCGCGGGCACTCCCGTCAGGGCGGTCACCACCGGGTCCAGTGCCGTGTCGAGTCCCCTTTCCCGACGCGCCCCTCGCACTGCTCAGCCCCAGGGGACCTCCAGGCATCGGTCCGCTGCGCCGGCCTCCGGCCGACGGACGTGGGCGGCACCGGCACGCCTCAACGCCGCGCGGGCACTCCCGTCAGGGCGGTCACCACCGGGTCCAGTGCCGTGTTGATCTCCTCGCCGATCGAGCGGAAGAACGTGATCGGGGCGCCGTACGGGTCGTTGACCTCGTCCGCCTCGGCGCTCGGGGCCAGGAGCCACCCGCGTAGAGCCGCCGCAGCACGCACCAGGGCACGCGCGCGTTCGACCATGCCGTCGCCCAGCGGGTCCGGCAGCGTCGCCGGGTCTATGGCCCGGACGAGACGGGTGAACTCCTTCAGGGTGAAGGTGCGCAGACCCGCCGAGTGGCCCATCGAGATGACCTGCGCCCGGTGGTCGCGGGTCGCCGTCAGGACCAGGTCCGCGCGGATGACGTGCTCGTCGAGGAGCTCGCGGCCGACGAAGCCGCTGTAGTCCGCGCCGAAGTCGGCGAGCACCAGCTCCGCGTTGGCCTCCATCGGGGCGCCTTCGTGGCCCCAGGTGCCCGCGCTCTCCACGATCAGGCCGCCGCCCCGGGGGTCGCCCAGACGGTCGCTCAGGGCATGGCGGGTCAGCCGCTCGGTGATCGGCGAGCGGCAGACGTTGCCGGTGCTGACGTGGAGGATGCGGAAGGAAGTGCTCTCGTGCCCCGCTATGCCACGCCCCTCAGGGGCGGTCAATTGGCCACCTCGAGGTCGGGTACGACCTTCCGGAGCTCCTCCGGGGAGAGCGCGCCCTGACGCAGCAGCAGCGGCACCTTGCCCGTGACGTCCACGATGGACGACGGCACGATGCCGGGGGTCGGGCCACCGTCGAGGTACACGGAGACGGAGTCGCCGAGCATGCCCTGGGCGGCGTCGCAGTCCTCCGGCGCAGGGTGCCCCGTGAGGTTGGCCGAGGAGACCGCCATCGGACCGACCTCGGTCAGCAGCTCGATCGCGACCGGGTGCAGCGGCATCCGGATCGCCACCGTGCCCCGGGTGTCGCCGAGGTCCCACTGCAGCGACGGCTGGTGCTTGGCGACGAGCGTGAGCGCGCCCGGCCAGAAGGCGTCGACGAGCTCCCAGGCCTGCTCGGAGAAGTCCGTGACGAGCCCGTGCAGCGTGTTCGGGGAGCCGATGAGGACGGGCGTGGGCATGTTGCGGCCCCGGCCCTTGGCGTCGAGCAGGTCCGCGACCGCCTCCGCACTGAAGGCGTCCGCACCGATCCCGTACACGGTGTCGGTGGGCAGCACGACCAGCTCGCCGCGGCGCACGGCGGACGCGGCTTCGCGCAGACCGGTCACACGGTCGGTCGCCTCGTTGCAGTCGTATCGCCGAGCCATCTAGCGGGCCTCCTCGTACACAGGGTGGGTCAGGGCAGCGCGGATCACGGCATCGCCTTGCGGGCGGTCGCGAAGCGCGGGCGGTTGTTCAGGTCCGGGTGGTCGGCGGCATCCGCCCAGCCGGCCTCCTCGTTGAAGATCCACGGCACCTGGCCGCCCTGGGTGTCCGCGTGCTCGATCACGACGAGGCCGCCCGGGCGCAGCAGACGGTGCGCGGTGCGCTCGATGCCGCGGATGGTGTCGAGGCCGTCCTCGCCGGAGAACAGCGCCATCTCCGGGTCGTGGTCGCGGGCCTCGGGAGCGACGTACTCCCACTCGGTGAGCGGGATGTACGGCGGGTTGGAGATGACCAGGTCGACCTGGCCGTCGAGCTCCGGGAGCGCGGTCAGCGCGTCGCCCTGGTGGACGGTGACCCGCGAGCCCTCCGCGTTCTTACGGGTCCACAGCAGCGCGTCGTCGGAGAGTTCGACGGCGTGCACGCGCGAGCGCGGCACCTCCTGCGCCATGGCCAGCGCGATGGCGCCCGAGCCCGTGCACAGGTCGACGATCAGCGGCTCCACGACGTCCATGGCGCGGACGGCGTCTATGGCCCAGCCCACGACCGACTCGGTCTCGGGCCGGGGCACGAAGACGCCCGGCCCGACCTGGAGCTCCAGGTAGCGGAAGAACGCCCGGCCGGTGATGTGCTGGAGCGGCTCGCGGGCCTCGCGGCGGGCCACCGCCTCCCAGTAGCGGGCGTCGAAGTCCGCGTCCTTGACGTTGTGCAGCTCCCCCCGCTTGACGCCGTGCACGAACGCGGCGAGCTCCTCCGCGTCGAAACGCGGTGAGGGAACGCCGGCGTCGGCCAGCCGCTGGGTGGCCTGGGCCACCTCGGCAAGCAGCAGGTTCACGCTGGTCCTCCGTGGTACGGGGTGGGGCTACGGAACTTACGCCACTCAGGCGGCGGCGAGCTTGGCCGCCGAGTCGGCGTCGACGCAGGCCTGGATCATCGCGTCCAGATCGCCGTCGAGCACCTGGTCCAAGTTGTACGCCTTGAAGCCGACGCGGTGGTCCGAGATCCGGTTTTCCGGGAAGTTGTACGTCCGGATCTTCTCGGACCGGTCGACGGTACGGACCTGGCTGCGACGGGCGTCGGCGGCCTTGGACTCGGCCTCCTCCTGCGCGGCGGCGAGCAGCCGGGACCGCAGGATACGCATGGCCTGCTCCTTGTTCTGGAGCTGGCTCTTCTCGTTCTGGCAGGAGGCGACGATGCCGGTCGGCAGGTGCGTGATGCGGACCGCGGAGTCGGTCGTGTTGACGGACTGGCCGCCGGGACCGGAGGAGCGGTACACGTCGATACGGAGGTCGTTGGCGTGGATCTCGACGTCGATCTCCTCGGCCTCGGGGGTCACGAGGACACCGGCCGCGGAGGTGTGGATCCGGCCGGCCGACTCGGTGGCGGGCACGCGCTGGACGCGGTGCACCCCGCCCTCGTACTTCAGCCGCGCCCAGACGCCCTGGCCGGGCTCGGTCGCGCCGTTGCCGCCCTTGGTCTTCACGGCGACCTGGACGTCCTTGTAGCCGCCGAGCTCGGACTCGGTGGAGTCGATGATCTCGGTCTTCCAGCCGACGCGCTCGGCGTAGCGCAGGTACATCCGCAGCAGGTCGCCGGCGAACAGGGCGGACTCGTCGCCGCCCGCGCCGGCCTTGATCTCCAGGATGACGTCCTTGTCGTCGCTGGGGTCGCGCGGGACGAGCAGCAGCCGCAGCTTGTCGGTCAGCTCCTCGCGCTCCTTCTCCAGCTCCTTGACCTCGGCGGCGAAGTCGGGGTCGTCGTGCATCAGCTCGCGGGCGGTCTCGATGTCGTCACCGTTCTGCTTCCAGGAACGGTAGGTGGCGACGATCGGGGTCAGCTCGGCGTAACGCTTGTTCAGCTTGCGCGCGTTGGCCTGGTCCGAGTGGACCGAAGGGTCAGCGAGCTTCTTCTCAAGATCGGCGTGCTCGCCGATCAGTTCCTCGACCGCCTCGAACATCGGGGGCTCCTGGTTTTCGTACGAACGGACTGCGGGGACGGCAAAGCGCCGGTCCGGTAGCTCCCTGCGGGAGCGACCAAGGACCGGCGCAGTGACGTGCTACTTCTTGGCCGCAGCCTTGCCGAAGCGGGCCTCGAAGCGGGCCACGCGGCCGCCGGTGTCGAGGATCTTCTGCTTGCCCGTGTAGAACGGGTGGCACTCGGAGCAGACCTCGGCACGGATGGTGCCCTCGGCCAGGGTGCTACGGGTGGTGAACGACGCGCCGCAGGTGCAGCTGACCTGGGTCTCGACGTACTCGGGGTGGATCTCGCGCTTCAAGGTGTCTCCTAGTTTCGGGAGGGCTCCGGGTCGCTGTGCGGGATGCACCTGCGTGAACCGGGGCCGACGTACCAGTCTGCCAGGACCGGCCGTATCTCCCAAAACCGGGTCCGTGATGAAACTATTCCGGGCTACTTCACGACGCCGTCGGCCTTGCCCGTCGCGGTGTCCTTGGTGGCGGAGGCCGGGATCGGCTCGTCGCTCTTGAGCGCCTGCCAGACCTGCTGGGACTGGGCCCGCAGCGGTATGACGCGGTTCGGGTCGGCGGGGTCGTACCGGACCGGCATCGTGACCATGTGGACGTCGTCGGCGCCGAGCCCCGCGAGGCCCTGGGCGAAGCCCATCAGCTCGTTGACCGAGTCGAGCTCGGAGTCGGGGGTGATGGCCTTGGTGGCGGTGTCCGCGATGTCGAGGAGCTTCTTCGGGTTCGTGAGGACGCCGACGTCCTTGACCTGGTTCATGAAGGCCTTCATGAACGCCTGCTGGAGCTGGATGCGGCCGAGGTCGCTGCCGTCGCCGACGCTCTTGCGGGTGCGGACCAGGCCGAGGGACTGCTCGCCGTCGAGGGTGTGCGTGCCCGGGGCGAGGTCCAGGTGGCTCTTGGAGTCCTTGATGGGCGCGGTGGTGGTGATCTCCACGCCGCCGAGCTTGTCGATCAGCTTCATGAAGCCGGTGAAGTCGACCTCGATGTAGTGGTCCATGCGGATGCCGGACATCGACTCGACGGTCTTCACGGCGCAGGCCGGTCCGCCGACCTCGTACGCGGTGTTGAACATCGCCCGCTTGTCGGCGGGGACGGCGGTGCCCCGCTCGTCGGTGCAGGCGGGGCGGTCGACGAGGGTGTCGCGCGGGATGGAGACGACACTGGCCTTCTTGTGGCCCTCGTAGACGTGGACGACCATCGCGGTGTCGGAGCGGGCGCCGCCCTCGTCCTTGCCGTAGGCGCCGTTCTCGCCGGAGCGGGAGTCGGAGCCGAGGACCAGGATGTCCATCGAGCCGTTGTCGAGGTTCTTCGGCCGGTCGGTGCCCAGCTGGGCGTTGATGTCCACGCTCTTGAGGTTGCCGTTGAGCTTGAAGTAGACGTAACCAAGTCCGGAGCCGCCGACCACGACGATCGCGGCCGTGCTCCAGGCGGCGACGGTCACCGCGCGGCGGCCCTTGGCGGGCTGCTTGCGGCGGCGGCCGTTGCCGCTTATTCGGCCGCTCTTGCTCTGCTCGGTCATGGCATACCCCAGGTCTATGGTTCACCTTCTGTGACGGCGAAGCATCCGAAAGGGTTGCAGAGGAACCTGTGAGGTTTCGCAGAGCGACGGACGGCAACGCATCGCGCCCACCGTGCGGGGCACGGTGGGCGCGATGGTTCGTGCAGGTCACGGCCGGGTCACGAGATCTACTCTCTACCCGGGCCGTGTGACCGAGGTCTCGCCTCAGTCGTTGTTGCCGGCTCCAGGGGTCGTCTTCTGGATCTGGAGCAGGAACTCGCCGTTCGACTTCGTCTGCTTCATCTTGTCGAGCAGCAGCTCGATCGCCTGCTGCTGGTCGAGCGCGTGCAGCACGCGACGCAGCTTCCAGGTGACCGCGAGCTCGTCGCTGCCGAGGAGGATCTCCTCCTTACGCGTACCCGAGGCGTCGACGTCGACGGCCGGGAAGATGCGCTTGTCGGCGAGCTTCCGGTCGAGCTTGAGCTCCATGTTGCCGGTGCCCTTGAACTCCTCGAAGATCACCTCGTCCATGCGCGAGCCGGTGTCGACCAGCGCGGTGGCCAGGATGGTCAGCGAGCCGCCGTCCTCGATGTTCCGCGCGGCACCGAAGAAGCGCTTCGGCGGGTAGAGCGCGGTCGAGTCGACACCACCGGACAGGATGCGGCCGGAGGCCGGGGCGGCGAGGTTGTACGCGCGGCCCAGGCGGGTGATCGAGTCGAGCAGGACGACCACGTCGTGACCCAGCTCCACGAGGCGCTTGGCGCGCTCGATGGCCAGCTCGGCGACCGTGGTGTGGTCCTCGGCCGGACGGTCGAAGGTCGAGGAGATGACCTCGCCCTTGACCGACCGCTGCATGTCGGTGACCTCTTCCGGACGCTCGTCGACCAGGACGACCATCAGGTGGCACTCGGGGTTGTTGTGGGTGATCGCGTTGGCGATCGCCTGCATGATCATGGTCTTGCCGGTCTTCGGCGGGGCCACGATCAGGCCTCGCTGGCCCTTGCCGATCGGCGACACGAGGTCGATGATCCGCGTGGTCAGCACGCCCGGGTCGGTCTCCAGACGGAGCCGGTCCTGCGGGTAGAGCGGGGTCAGCTTGTTGAACTCGGGGCGGCCACGGCCGGAGTCGGCGGCCATGCCGTTCGAGGAGTCCAGGCGGACCAGCGCGTTGAACTTCTCGCGGCGCTCGCCCTCCTTCGGCTGACGCACGGCGCCGGTGACGTGGTCACCCTTGCGCAGGCCGTTCTTGCGGACCTGGGCGAGCGAGACGTACACGTCGTTCGGGCCCGGCAGGTAGCCGGAGGTCCGGATGAACGCGTAGTTGTCGAGGATGTCCAGGATGCCCGCGACGGGGATCAGGACGTCGTCGTCGGAGACCTGCGGCTCGCCGGTCGCGAAGTCGTCACGGCCACGACGGCCACGACGGTCGCGGTAGCGGCCGCGACGGCCACGACGACCGCCCTCGTCGTCGAAGTCGTCCTGCGGGCCGGTGTTCTGCTGCTGGCCGCCCTGACGCTGCTGGCGCTGGCCGCCCTGGCCACCGCCCTGCTGGTCGTCGCCCTTGCCGCGGTCACGGCGGTCGCGCTGACGCTCACCGCGCTCGCCACGGTCACGGCGGTCACCGCGCTCGCCACGGTCACGGCGGCCGCGGCCCTCGGCGGTGTCGGCGGCGGTCTCGGCCTTGGCCTCGGCGGACGCGTCCGTACGGGACTCGGTTCGGGAGTCCGTCCGGGTGTCGACCTTGGTCTCGGTCTTCACGGCCTGGGCGGACTCGGCCTTGGCCTCGCCCTCCGGGCTGCCCGCGGGCGCGGTGGCCCGACGACGGCGGCGCTCGCCGGCCGGCTGGTCGTCGGAGGCCGGCTGGCCCGGGATGTCGATCTGCTGCTGGGCGACGGCCTGCTCGGCCTTCTCCGCCTTGGGGGCAGCGGTCTCGGCGGCGGCGCTGTCGGCCGTACGGGCCTTGGAGGTGGCGCGGCGCTTCGGCTTGGTCTCAGCCGTGTCGGCGGCGGCCTTGGCGGGGGCGGAGGAGCCTCCCTGGGCCTGCGCCTCCTTGATGACCTCGATCAGCTGGCTCTTGCGCATCCGCGCGGTGCCCCTGATGCCGAGGCCGGACGCGACCTGCTGCAGCTCGGCCAGGACCATGCCCTCGAGGCCGGTGCCGGAGCGGCGGCGCCGTGCGGTGGTGCCAGTGGCAGCACCTGCGGCGGGCGCGGAATTGTCGACCGTGTTGTCGGCAGTCACGCCCATCAGATCGGTGGTGTCGCTCACGAAGGGTCCTTCCCTGGAGCGGACGTCGGCCATCTGGCTCGGCGACCGGTTGTGCTGTCCGACAACGGTCCTGGCTTGTGGACCGTGTCGGGGCGGTGGTCCCGCCGGGTACGGCGGAAGAGAAAAAACGTGCTTGGGTCCGGCCCGAGGCCCCCTGCTCGGCCCTCACACGGGAAGAGCGAGGGGTGTCGTGCCGGTTCCGGAGCGTGCTCGAAACTGCTCAGGCAGGCTGCTCAGGCAGTTGGGGAGGCTCCCGGAAGAATCGGTGGTCCCGGATGGGGACACTCAGCACCGCGCCACAAAGGCGCCGGGTGCTGACTTGAGGTTAACACTACCGGCTCCAACAAACATTCCCCCTCTCCCTCACCGGCAATCACGTGTCCCTACGGCGCGAGCGGCAGAACACTCGCTCCGGACACATCGAGGTCGAGCCGGTTCGCGGCCCATCCCTCGCCCGCCAGTCGGGCGACCTTGTCGGCCGACCCGTGTTCGGCCAGCGCGAGCACCGTGGGGCCCGCGCCGGAGATGACCGCGGGGACTCCGTCCGCCCGCAGCCGGTTCACAAGCGCGATGCTCTCCGGCATCGCGGGAGCCCGGTACTCCTGGTGGAGCCGGTCCTCGGTGGCCGAGAGCAGCAGCTCGGGGCGGCGGGTGAGCGCCTCGACGAGGAGCGCGGCACGCCCGGCGTTGGCCGCGGCGTCGACGTGCGGGACGGTGCGCGGCAGCAGACCGCGCGCGGTCTCGGTCAGTACGGGCTTTCCGGGGACGAAAACCACCGGAACGATGGAATCGGAAGGGTCCATCCTGATCGCCCGCGCGGCACCGGACTCGGTCCAGGCGAGCGTGAAGCCGCCGAGCAGACAGGCGGCGACGTTGTCGGGGTGTCCCTCGATCTCGGTGGCGAGTTCGAGGAGGGCCGCCTCGTCGAGGCGGGTGTCGCCGCCTATGGTCACGGCGCGGGCGGCGACGATGCCGGCGCAGATGGCGGCGGAGGAGGAGCCGAGGCCGCGGCCGTGCGGGATGCGGTTGGCGCAGACGACCTCAAGGCCGCGCGGCTGCCCGCCGAGCAGGTCGAAGGCGGTACGCAGGGAGCGTACGAGCAGGTGGCTCTCGTCGCGCGGGAGCGTGTCGGCGCCCTCTCCGGCGATGTCGATGTGCAGCCCGGAGTCGGCGACCCGGACGACGACGTCGTCGTAGAGACCCAGCGACAGACCGAAGGCGTCGAAGCCCGGGCCGAGGTTGGCGCTGGTGGCGGGAACGCGCACCCGTACGGCGGCGGCGCGGAACGCGGGACCGGCCATCGCTCGATGACTCTCCTTGACTTGCGACTACGGGGATTTCAAGAGAAGTACACGAAAACCCGGGGGCCGCGTCTGCCTCGGGGGCGACAACGGCAACGACACCGCGCATATGCAACGGGGCGGGTTGGGTACAGCCTATCGAAGGAAGGTTCTGTGGCGACATAGGGCGCACAGGAGGCGCACGATGCGTGTCGCAAGCCTTCCTGTGCGCCTATGTACGTTCCTGATCGGGTTTCACCCCGATGGGAACCCCCGGGCGAGGGGGTCGGATCAGGCCAGGCCGAGACGCTCGGCCGCGGCGGCGGCGTCGACCGGGACGGTGACCGGCTGCGGCGCGCCGGCGACGGCCCAGTCGGGGTCCTTCAGGCCGTTGCCCGTGACGGTGCAGACGATCCGCTGGCCGGGGTCGACCTTGCCCTGCTCGGCGGCCTTCAGCAGACCGGCGACGGAGGCGGCGGAGGCGGGCTCGACGAAGACGCCCTCCTGCGAGGCCAACAGGCGGTAGGCGCGCAGGATCTCACGGTCCGTCACCTCGTCGATGAAGCCGCCGGACTCGTCCCGCGCGGCGATCGCGTAGTCCCACGAGGCCGGGTTGCCGATACGGATCGCGGTGGCGATGGTCGACGGGTCCTTGACGACCTCGCCGCGCACGAGCGGCGCGGAGCCGGAGGCCTGGAAGCCCCACATGCGCGGGGTGTGGGTGGCGAGGCCATCGGCAGCGTACTCGCGGTAACCCTTCCAGTACGCCGTGATGTTGCCGGCGTTGCCCACGGGCAGGACGTGGATGTCGGGGGCGTCGCCCAGCATGTCCACGATCTCGAACGCGGCGGTCTTCTGGCCCTCGATACGCACCGGGTTGACCGAATTGACCAGCGCCACCGGGTAGTTGTCGGAGAGCGCGCGGGCGAGGTCGAGGCAGTCGTCGAAGTTGCCGTCGACCTGGAGGATCTTCGCGCCGTGCACGAGGGCCTGACCCATCTTGCCGAGCGCGATCTTGCCCTGCGGCACGAGGACGGCGGACACCATCCCGGCGCGTACCGCGTAAGCCGCCGCGGACGCCGAGGTGTTGCCGGTGGAGGCGCAGATGACGGCCTGCGCGCCCTCCTCCTTGGCCTTGGAGATGGCCATGGTCATGCCTCGGTCCTTGAAGGAACCGGTGGGGTTGGCGCCCTCGACCTTGAGGTGCACCTCGCAGCCCGTGCGCTCGGAGAGGACCTGAGCGGGAACGAGCGGCGTGCCGCCCTCACGGAGCGTGACGACCGGCGTCGTGTCCGTGACCGGAAGGCGGTCCCGGTACTCCTCGATGATGCCGCGCCACTGGTGGGTGCCCTTGCTGGTCATGGGTCCTTACTCCCCTTCAACACGCATGATGCTCGCGACACCACGCACGGTGTCGAGCTTGCGCAGCGCCTCGACGGTCCCGGAGAGGGCGGCGTCGGGCGCGCGGTGGGTGACGACGACGAGGGAGGCCTCGCCGTCCTTGCCCTGCTGGCGGACCGTGTCGATCGATACGCCGTGCTCGGCGAAGACCGTCGCCACCTGGGCGAGAACGCCCGGCTTGTCGGCCACGTCGAGGCTGATGTGGTACCGCGTCACCACGTCGCCCATGGGGCTCACGGGCAGCTGGGTGTACGCGGACTCCCCGGGGCCGGTGGCCCCGTCGAGCTTGTTGCGGCACACGGCGACCAGGTCGCCGAGGACGGCGGAGGCGGTCGGAGCGCCGCCGGCGCCGGGGCCGTAGAACATGAGCTGCCCGGCGGCCTCCGCCTCGACGAAGACCGCGTTGTAGGCCTCGCGGACGGAGGCGAGCGGGTGGCTCAGCGGGATCATCGCGGGGTGCACGCGCGCGGTGACGGACTCGCCGTCGGCGGCCCGCTCGCAGATCGCGAGCAGCTTGATGGTGCAGCCCATCTGCTTGGCGGAGGCGAAGTCGGCCGCGGTGACCTCGGTCATGCCCTCGCGGTAGACGTCGTCGAGACGGACGCGGGTGTGGAAGGCGATCCCGGCGAGGATGGCGGCCTTGGCCGCGGCGTCGAAGCCCTCGACGTCGGCGGTCGGGTCGGCTTCCGCGTACCCGAGGGCGGTGGCCTCGTCGAGCGCCTCGCTGTACCCGGCCCCGGAGGTGTCCATCTTGTCGAGGATGAAGTTCGTCGTCCCGTTGACGATGCCCATCACGCGGTTGATCTTGTCGCCGGCGAGGGACTCGCGCAGCGGCCGGATGAGCGGGATGGCACCGGCGACGGCGGCCTCGTAGTACAGGTCCTCGCCGTGCTCCTCGGCGGAGGCGTAGAGGCTCGCGCCGTCCTGGGCGAGGAGCGCCTTGTTGGCCGAGACGACGGAGGCGCCGTGCTCGAAGGCGGTGGTGATGAGCGTGCGGGCGGGCTCGATCCCGCCGATGACCTCGACGACGACGTCGATGTCGCCGCGTTTCACCAGCGCGGTCGCGTCGGTGGTGATGAGCTCCGCGGGGACTCCCCCACGCACCTTGTCCGGACGGCGGACCGCCACGCCGGCGAGCTCGACCGGGGCACCGATGCGCGCGGCGAGGTCGTCGGCGTGCGTCGTCATGATGCGCGCCACCTCTGAGCCGACCACTCCACAGCCCAGCAGCGCCACCTTCAGCGGACGCGTACGCATCATCCGACCTCGTCTCTCGTACTTCTTCGTATCTCTACGGTTGTCCAGTCTCACTCACCGGACGAGGGTTTCTGTCCCTCGTCCGGATCCTGAGATATCTATTTCATCACCCGACGTCGAGACGCAGGAGATCTTCCTCCGTCTCACGCCGGACGATCACGCGCGCCTCGCCGTCGCGGACGGCGACGACGGGCGGGCGCAGTGCGTGGTTGTAGTTGCTGGCCATGGAGCGGCAGTACGCGCCGGTGGCCGGTACGGCGATCAGGTCGCCGGGTGCGACGTCGGCGGGCAGGAACGCGTCCCGTACGACGATGTCGCCGCTCTCGCAGTGCTTGCCGACGACGCGGGCGAGCATGGGCGCGGCGTCGCTGGTGCGCGAGACGAGGGCGACGCTGTACTCGGCGTCGTACAGCGCGGTGCGGATGTTGTCCGACATGCCGCCGTCGACGGAGACGTACGTACGGAGCCCTTCGAGGGGCTTGACGGTGCCGACCTCGTACAGCGTGAACGCGGTGGGTCCGACGATGGCGCGACCGGGCTCGACGGAGATGCGCGGGGTGGCGAGGCGGGCGGCCTCGCACTCACGGGCGACGATCTCCTTGAGGGCCTTGGCGATGTGGTGGGGCTCGCGGGGGTCGTCCTCGGAGGTGTAGGCGATGCCGAGGCCGCCGCCGAGGTCGATCTCGGGGAGCTCGACGCCGTGCTCGTCGCGCACCTCGGCGAGCAACTGCACGACACGCCGCGCGGAGACCTCGAAGCCGGCCATGTCGAAGATCTGGGACCCGATGTGGGAGTGGATCCCGATGAGCTCGAGCCCGTCGAGGGAGAGGGCGCGCCGGACGGCTTCCGCCGCCTGTCCCCCGGCCAGGGCGATACCGAACTTCTGGTCCTCGTGGGCGGTGGCGATGAACTCGTGGGTGTGCGCCTCGACACCGACGGTCACGCGGATCTGGACGCGCTGGCGCTTGCCGAGGGACTGGGCGATGTGGGCGACGCGGACGATCTCCTGGAAGGAGTCGAGGACGATCCGCCCGACGCCGACGCTGACGGCCCGGTGGATTTCCTCTTCGCTCTTGTTGTTCCCATGGAAGGCGATGCGCTCGGCGGGCATGCCGGCGGAGAGGGCGGTGCTCAGCTCGCCGCCGGAGCAGACGTCGAGGTTGAGCCCCTCCTCGGTGAGCCAGCGGACGACGGCGCGGGAGAGGAAGGCCTTGCCGGCGTAGAACACGTCCGCGTCCTGGCCGAAGGCGTCGGCCCAGGCGCGGCAGCGGGCGCGGAAGTCGGCCTCGTCGAGGAAGTAGGCGGGGGTCCCGAACTCCTCGGCGAGCTCGGTCACGCTGAGCCCTCCGACGGTCGCCTGACCCTGCTCGTTACGGCCGACCGTCCGAGCCCACACCTTGGGGTCGAGCAGATTGAGGTCGGCGGGCGGGGCGGTGTAGTGCCCCTCGGGGAGGACGTCGGCGTGGCGGGGCCCGGCGGGATGGGCGGAACGGCTCATGTCTGCATCTTTCAAATCTGGTCGGGCGCGGAGATGCCGAGCAGGGAGAGGCCACCGGCGAGCACCACCCCGGCGGCTTCGGCGAGCGCGAGCCGGGAGCGGTGGGCGGCCGAGGGTTTCTCGTCGCCGAGGGGCAGGACGGTGTGCTGGAAGTCGAGCAGCGCGTCGGCGACGACTTCGAGATGCCGGGCGACCCGGTCGGGGGCGCGGTGGCGGGCGGCGGCCGCGAGCACGGCGGGGTGATCGCCGAGGGCGCGAAGCAGGACGTCGACCCCGTCGACGACCGGCCCGACCTCACTCCGAAACCCCAGCTCCTCGGCGTTCCGCGCGAGGGCACGGGCACGGGAGTGGGCGTACCGGACACGGAAGAGCGGGTTGTCCTCGTGCTGCCGGAGGAGCCGGCGAGGGAGCGTGGCCCGGTCATGAGCGGCCACCGCAAGCAGGCCCCAACGTGCGGCGTCGATCCCGAGGTGCCGGAGGAGGTGGTGGGGGGTGTGGGGTACGGGGAGGGGGGCGAGGGGGGGTACGGGGAGGGCCCTGTGGCGGCGGGGGCCGGTTACGGTCTGGCGAAGGGACCCGGGGACGGCCGGGCGGGGGGAATCCGTGACGGCGGGGGCGGCGGCCACGCCGAGCAGGGACCATGCGTCGTCGGCGGCTCCGTCGCAGTGGACCCGCACGGCGAGGCCCTGGGAGACGAGGATCCGCCGCAGGGCGTCGGCGGTGACGGCGGCGCGGAGGTCGGCGCGGTGGAGGAGGTCGACGCTCTCGCCGCTGAGGGGCCGGGTCCCGTACCGGTGCCCCAGCCGCAGAATTTCCCGTACGAGTTCCTGCTGGGCACCGTCGTGGAGGGTGAAGTTGAGGAAGCCGGGCCCGGTGACCTCGACGGCGGCGATCCCGGGGCTCCGGTGGAGCCGGTCGCGGAGGATGGCGGCGACGTCGAGGGGCGGGCGGTGGGCGGCGCGGGCGAGGGTGAGGGCGACGTTACTGGCGTAGTCGCCGCGCCCACCGGGCCGGGGCCGCTCGACCTTGATGCTCGCGGGAACGCTGACCTGGAGCGCACCGTCGTCGACCGCGCTGCGCACGGCGTGCAGCACGGTGAGGGAGAGGTCCGCGGGGGTCACGGGACAAGCGTAGGGGAGAAGGGGGGTCGGAACGCGAACCGGTTTCGCGATGCGGGCACCGCAGCGGCGAGACAGGAACCGTCGAGCGGCGCGACGGCGACAGCGACAGCGACCCCTATGGACAGCTGCCGGCGCGCCCGACCCCGTGCCGTCCGTCGCTCTGTCCGTCGCGTCGTCCGTCGCGGGGTGCGTCCCGTCGTCCATCGTTACTGCCGTCGTGTCTTGCATCGACCCCCGACGGCCCCTCCTGTCCGCCACGCCGCTCCCCGGGCTCCCGCCCGTCGCGGTGCATGAGCTTGCGTACGACGCGTACGAGCTCGGTGGGTTCGAAGGGCTTGGCGAGGAAGGCGTCGACGCCGGCGGCGACACCGCCGTCCATCTCGTGCTGTGTGCAGGCACTGACGATGGCGACCGGCAGATGACGGGTACGCGGATCGGACCGCAGTCTCTCGGCGGTGCGCAACCCGTCCAACCGGGGCATGACGACGTCGAGGGTGACGACATCGGGCTGCACCCGATGCACGACATCCAGACATTCGGCACCATCGGCCGCGGTCACGACCTCGAAGCCCTCAAGCTCGAGATTGACCCTGATCAGCTGCCGGATCACCCGGTTGTCATCGACAACGAGCACCCGACCGGACATGCCTGACACACGACGAGAGTAGGTCGCCGGAAGTGGCTGCGTCCGGGTTTTGCCCACTTCCGACCCGTGAGGGGGAACGGGGGGCCGGTGACTCGACGGAAATACCTGTTCACGGGCACGGCCCGGATGCTGGTAGGGTTCTACCCGTCGCCGCCGAACGCGGCGGACGCCCCCGTAGCTCAGGGGATAGAGCAACGGCCTCCGGAGCCGTGTGCGCAGGTTCGAATCCTGCCGGGGGCACTTCCGGAAAGAGGGCCTGACCAGCGGAAACGCTGGTCAGGCCCTCTTCGCGTGGGGGCTCAAACAGCAACGGCCTACCTGGCCGCTTCTGCTCCCGGCGGCGTCACCCTGACCTGGACCTTTACCGCGCCGGACGCACAGTGTCCCGTATGTCCGATCCCGCGAAAACGACGTCGTGGGACATGCGCGGGACGAAAAGCCTCCGGAGAGGGCGGAGAACCCCACCCCCACCCCGTGACCTGCGCTTTTCCCGCCAGCGCGGGTCAACCGCATACGGAGGGCGGGGCCATTGCACTTCGCGTCCTCTTCTCCGGCCTGGTTCTTTACCTCGATACGGCGCGGGCTCCCTCCGACATCGGCGCACCCAGGGACGCGCGGGGCATGAAATCCCGTGGGCCACCGGAGTGACCGCGAGGAGGTGGACGGTCTCTCATCCGTATTCGTCCAGAAGCGCGTCGATGCGCCTGTTGGCGAGGGCCTGACGGCCGTAGAGGCATTTCGCGTACCGGGTCATGAGGACCTCGACGCTGTTGCCCGCCCGTTCGGCGACCTCGGTGGGGTCGACGCCGGCGTTCAGCCAGGTGGACAGGGCCGAGTGCCGCAGGTCGTAGGGGCGGACGGCGAGGGGAGACGCCACCAGGTCCGGCGGGAGGGCGAGTTCGCGGGCCTCGTGCCAGGCGCGATCGTACGTGCTGGAGCCCACGATGCCGCCCTTCTCGTTGAAGAACAGCCGACCGCCGTCCGCGGTACCGAAGGTGTCGACGCTCTCCCTCCACAGGCGGACGAGTTCGGGCGGAAGCGGCACGACACGCGTATCGCTCGGTGGGCGGCTCTTCAGGCCGCGGAGGTCGTGGTTCCGTCCGCTGTCGGTCCACTTCTTGCCGACGGAGGGGCGGGTGGCGTGCAGAACCGCGGTGCCCCACCCTGTCGCGGGCAGGTCGCAGTCGGGCAGCGCGACGGCCACGGCTTCGGCCGGCCGCAGTCCCGCGTAGTACATCCCGGCGAAGAGGCCGACCAGCCTTCGCCCTCGCGCCCGCTCGTAGCCGCCTACGTAGGAGACCGCGCAGAGCAGGCTCCGCGCCTGCGCAGGGTTGACGACGACACGGGGATCGACCTGCTGGACGGTCTCGGTGATGCGCCAACTGACGTGGGCCAGGGGATCGGCGCGGAGCCGTCCCAGTTCGATCGCGTACCGCACCGAGTTCACGAGCGTCGTGCGCTTGCGTCGCTGTGTTTCGGCAGCCGCGACCATGCCGTTCCGCTTCAGCCGGATAGCCTGCAGCACGCCGCGCATCACGACCGGGTCCAGAAGGTCGTCCAGGGGGCGCGAAGCCCGGGCGACCCAGTCCAGAGCGAGCCGCACCTCCGTGGGCGCGGTGCGCGCATCGGGCCGGGGGATCACGAACGCCCAGTTCCGCAGCGCCCGCCGCAGCAGCTCGTCATCCGGCCGTCCTCGCGTCCTTCGGAGCATCGCCATGGTGAGGGAGCAGAGGGCGTCGTTGGTCTCGCTCCGGGTCTTCGCCGAAACCTGCCCCCAGCGCACCTCCAGGTATTCGAGCGCGAAGGCGTACCAGCTGATGGTGGTCGCACCGCGCCCGCTCCGCGCCCGGCCGAAGTCGTCAGCGGCGACTTCCCTGACGGCTCGGACCAACGAAGCCCCGAGCTCGTCCGCCAGAGCCCTGACATCCACTCCATCGCCGGCCGCCGGCCGCCGCCGGGGCTTCATCACCCTCGGCCCGCGCCGTCCGGGTGCATTTCGTACCTGGCCTGCCGAACTGCGCATGACGACCACCGCCTCTCTCCAGGTCAACGTGCCGCCTGCGGCTCCCATGCCAGCCAAGAAAGCCCCACCAGGAGGATGAAGGGTAGGATACGTAGCATGAGCGAGCCCACCGGAAAGTACTCGATCACCATGCCGCGCGACATCGCCGAAGCCGCCAAGGCCCGCAGCGGCCCCTCCGGCCTTTCCGCCTACGTGGCCGCCGCCGTCGCCCGCCAGATCGAACGCGACAACCTCAACGAACTCATCACCGTCGCCGAGGCCGAGCACGGCCCCGTCACTGACGACGAGGTCCAGTCCCTGCGCGACCAGCTCGCCGAAGCCCGTCGCGAGCAGAACCAGCATGGAGCGAGCGCAGCGTGACCCGCTCCCCCGCGGTCCCCGGCGGAACCCTCGTCCTCGACAGCGAAGGGCTGGCGAAGGCCGTCCTACGCGACCGCACGGTCACCACTTGGCTCGCCCTGGCCCGCGCCGACGACCTGCGCGTGATCACCTCGGCGGCCACCCTCGTCGAGGTGGTCCACCCCCGCATCAACCGCCCGGCCCTGGAGTGGACTCTCTCCCGCCTCGTCGTGGAGCCGATCACCGAACCGATCGCCCGCCACGCCGCCGCCCTCCTCGCCGACGCCGGCCTGCACGGACACAAGTACGCCATCGACGCCATGCTCGCAGCCACCGCCCTCACCGCGCCCGGGCCGGTCACGGTCCTGACCTCCGACCCGGAGGACCTCAGCGCCCTCTGCGGCGGACGCGCGACCGTGATCAAGATCTGACCGCTCCGCCCCATTGAAGCCTCGGTCGGAATCTCAACGCTCCGTCCATGCTTGCTAGCGCAGCCGGAACGTCACGTCGTCGAGCCCATATCGGTCGCACCGTAGTCGGGGTCATACAGGCGCAGCATGGAGACGAAGCTGTCGAGCAGGTCGAGTTGTTCGGCTCTGAGCGACGGCGCATTGAAGTGCATGACCGTGTTGCGGACGTCCTTCACGCGGCCGAGCAGCCCGATGAAGTGGGCTCTGTCGACGAGGGGCCAGCCGAGTTTGTCCCAGCGTTCCTCGTTGTCCAGGAGGCGGACGTACTCGCCGAACATCATCTCGTCGACCGACGTCTTCTTCTTGTGCACTTTCTGCACGTCGGCCTCGTCGTAGACGCGTCCCAGGCAGCGTCGAAGGCGGCGCTCGATCTCAACCAGGGTGAAGAAGGGACGGGCCACGGTGCCGAACTCGCCGGCGAGGTCGGCGGAAGTGACGATGCCGCTCACCTGCCCGTCCGCAGCTCGGACGAGAACGAACTCGTGCGCGCGGATCGCCGGCAGTACCGGTAGCAGGTGAGCCGAGGCGTTGACGATCTCGTACTCCGTGCTGATCGCGTTGGCCAGACACGTCTTACGTCCGGTCGCGTGCATGTGAACGATGGATGCCCAGGTGACGACCCCGTGGAGGGTTCCTGATGTGTCGATCACGGGAAGCTGTGAGTACCCGTGCTCCGCCATCTTTCCCATCGCGGCGGACAGAGACTCATCGGGCGTGATCGAGGCGACCCTGTGGGCGCAGGGCAGGTCATGCACCCGCATGGCCGCCTGCGGGAACACTCCGACGGATTCCTCCGAGTCATCGGCCAGGTCCCGCTCGACGGCGCCATCGCCGGCTTCGGCAGCCGTGTCCCGCTCCTGGCCGATCGGGACGATCGCGACCTCGTCGTCCAGCGAGCCCACCGCGAAGTCCGGCACCGTGTTCAGGCCGGCGTTCGTCAGATCGAGCCGGATCTGAGGGACGGACGCGTGGTCACGGATCCGGTAGCCCCACACCGCCAACAGGCCCCGGATCGTCAGGGATGCACCCTCCAGTCCCTTGACCGCGGCATCAAGCGGCGTCGGCATCGCTCGCCCCCTCACGCACCGCGGCCTTGCCCATCTCTCGCTCCACGAGTTCCAGGAGCCTGGCCGTTCGATCCCGGTAGAAGGCATCGAAGTCGTCCGTGCGCAACGCCTTGGCGTCGATGAGGTGCGTTCCGATGATGTCGTCGAACCAGTCTCCCGGACTCCCGGTGTGCCGTTCGAAGGCGGTCAGGTACGCCGACGGCGGGCCGGCCCCCATCGCCTGCATCGCCCGGTAGGACAGCGGCGTCTTGTTGACGATGCTGCTCATCCGGGTGCCGTCCACGCCGTTCTGCTCGAACCACGCCTTCGGGAAGACCTGCCGGATGTCCACGTACTGCCCGATCAGGAACTGCTCGTTGATCGGTTCCCCGTGGAAGTACCAGTCGATCGCCCCCTCCTTGAGGAGGAGGGCGTGGATCCCCTTGTACGCGGCGCTGTTGCGTGAGGCGAGCCGGTGCAGGCGCTGTTCCTGGAACGTCGCCTCGGTGACGGTGTCGGGCTCCGCGCCGCCGTCCTTGATCCAACCGACCACCTGCTCGACGTCCCGCACGAACCGGGTGTCCGTGACCCCTCCGTAGAGCTCGCCGAGCACACCGCACCAGTACCAGCGGGAGAGCTTCTCCTGGGCGTCCGGCTCGTGCAACGCCTCACCGAGCAGGACGGCGATGGCCGCCAGGGGCACCACCTGCGACCCGTACGGCAGGTCACGCTCGCGGAAGACGTTCTGGGTGGCCAGGAAGCGGCCGACCCAGGACAGCGCCTCGGCCGTCTGCGGGGCGATCCGCGTGAGTCGGCCAGCGGAAGGTGCAGCAGGTCCCGGCGCTTGCAGCTCACCGCCGGGGCGTTGGCCGCACCGGGGTGCTCCGCCAGGAACTCCTGCTTGCGCATGTACGTGCGCACCAGCGCAATGGCTTGGAGGAAGTCCAGGCTCGTGAGTCCGGTCTCCTGGCCGGTGTCCCTGTCCAGGGTGCCGAACACCGGGTGGTCTGCGCACAGTTTGCCCTTGATGTCCTGCCAGTCCTTGATGAGGCTGAAGTCCTGGCCGCCGTGTTCCGCCGAGTACTGCGTGTCCCCCGCGTAGGTGGCCGTGAGCAGCTCGAAGACGTTGAGGACGACGCCGCCGGTGTTCACCCGCTCGAACACCGAGCACACCGCCTCCTTGCGGGTCTCCTTCGGGAGGCGGATCAAGGGCACCTTGAAGCCCTTGACCGTGTCGATGACACGGGCCTGGAACGCCGACCACAGATCCCAGCGGTCGTCGCCACCACTCACATAGACCCTTTGCCACTTCCCGGTCAGGTCCGGTTCGAAGATCAGGTTCAGAGGAAACAGGCCGCTCGCGCACTCCTTCTCGCGCGTCGAAAGGTCCCGGATCGCGTGGCCGTACGCGCCGCGCACCACCCGGTCCTCGGGTACGGACACGATCGCCTCGTCGCGGTCCGCCGCCTCATCCACCGCCTTGACGATGTCGATGTAGTACCAGCGCCTGAGCGGCTTGTTGCGTGTGCCCGTCGTCTCCACAGGCCGGTCGGACCGGAGCGCCTGGTACAAGGAGGTCAGCCGCTGCTGACCATCGAGCAGCAGTTGCTCTGGCACCGTGTGCGGCTGCACCTCGGTGCCGTGCAGCGGCCGGGCCTTGAACTGGGCGTCGCCGCCCGTCTCCAGCGTCATCGCGACACCCAGCGGGTAGTCGAGCGTCACGGTCGCCAGCAGGGCGCGGATCCGGTCGTCGTCCCACTTCCACTGTCACTGGAAGTCGGGGAGCTGGATCCTGCCAGCCGCCACGTCGTCCAGCATCTTGCTCAGACTGGGCCCATCCAACGCCACCCCAAACCCCCAGTAACACAGGCACTCCCCTACGCCACAGGGCCGACATGCTACTGGCAGCCGGCGATCCCCAGGCCGGATTCGATCAGGCTTGCACAGAGGCTTCTAATCTTCTAATCTTTGGGGGCTTGAAGTTCCAGGTTGTGGAGGTCGGTCGTGCCCAAGCGTTCCATCGAGATCGACGACGAGGTGTTCGCCTTCCTGCAGAGCAGGAGCGAACCCCTGGTGGACACCCCCAATGACGTATTGCGGCGCCTGCTGCTCCAAGGCACCGAAGGCCTCACAGAAGGCCCGGAGGATCGGCGCCCCGGTGACCTGATGCCGTTCATCACGGCGGGCCTGCTCGAGGCCGGGGACAAGCTGATCCACGTCCAACCGCGCCGCGGGCTGACGCATGAAGCCACGGTGACGGCGGACGGGTGGCTCGTGATCGAAGACGGGCGTGCGTTCTCCAAGCCTTCACCCGCCCTCAAGGCGCAGACCGGGGTCGACATCAACGGCTACGGCAAGTACGTCCTCAAGAAGAACCCCGAGGTCCGGCTCCAGGACCTCCGCGAACAGTTGCGAGGCGGTGCCTGATGGCGACGAACCTGATCATCCTCGGCGATCGTGAGCCTCTGGCCTGGGTTCTCGAGAACCAGCGGATGGCCTTCCCCGCCGGGCGCAGCACCGGGCTTCCCGAGAAGCGGGACGAGATCCTCCTCTACACGACCAGGGGCTGCTTCCGGAATCCCGGACGCGACCGCGGGCGGATCATGGGCCTAGCGACCGTCACCTCCGGGGTCGCGGCCCTCCCGGAACCCGTCTCGTTCGGCGACCGGGACTTCACCTCGGGGTGCACCCTCCTCGTGCACGGGCTCGCCCCGCGCCACGAGGGAGTGATCCTCGCCGACCTCATCCCGCAGCTTCAGGTTTTCCCGGATCCGAAGACCTGGAGCGCGCGCATGCGGCGTGCGTCGCTGAGGCTCCCTGAAGCGGACGCGGATCTGCTGCGCCGGGAGCTTCAGCCGATGCTCCGAACCCGTACGGCGGTTCTCGGCCAGTACGCGCTCTGATCCGGCCGCTGCCCTGCCTGGCCTGCTTTGTTTCCGGCAGGACAGCGGAACGCCAGCCGTAAACTTGCCCACGAGCTGTGTGCGCCGTCGGCCGGACGCGGCCCTCCCGCGCGTCCGGCTGCTCCAGGCACGCGTACCGCCGACGACACCACGATCAGGGTTCGACACGGGTGGGGGCGCGGTCCATGTACGAGCTGAATGAGGAAAAGGATCCGGCGGTGCTGGGTCCGTTCGAGCTGCTCGCCGTGCTCGGGCAGGGCGGAATGGGCCGTACCTACCTGGGGCGCAGGCTCCCGCTGGAGAACCTCGGACCCGAGCTGGAGACGGAATACCACCTGGCCGAGTTCACGGAGTGGGCCCAGCCGACCCTGGCGGCGGTCAAGGTGATCAAGCCGTCGAAGCTGCGGGACAGTTCCGAGCACTCCGAGGAGGAGGCACGGGCGCGGTTCGCGCAGGAGATCGAGACGATGCGTACGGTGGCCAGCGCCCGGGTCCCGGCGCTGCTCGGCGCCGATGCCGACGCCGAGCAGCCCTGGCTGGCCATGGACTACGTCCACGGCCCGACCCTTCACAAGCTCGTCCACACTTGCGGGCCCTTGGCCGTGGGCCCGTACGGCGCACTCGGCCTCGCCCTGGTGGACGCACTCCGCGCCATCCACGGCGCCAAGCTGCTGCACCGGGATCTCAAGCCCGGCAACATCGCGCTCGGCCCCGACGGGCCCGTCGTCCTCGACTTCGGTCTCGCGGTCCTCACCGAGCGGGACAGCGCCGCGGCTCTCACCAAGACGGGTGTCGGCTTCGGCACCCCGTCCTACATGTCGTTGGAGCAGGCGACCGACACCAAGCACGTGACGGAGTCGGCGGACATCTACTCGCTGGGGGCCGTGCTGTTCTTCGCGGCCTCGAAGCGGCCGCCCTACCCGTTCTCCCCCCTGCCCACCGCGCCGAAATGGGACGGCCTGTACGCGCCGTACCTGCCGCTGCTGGGCCGGATTCTGGTGCAGGTGGAGGCGCAGCGACCGTCGCTCGACGAGATCGAGAGCGACCTTCAGCAGTTGCTCGCCGTGCACGGGCTGACGGAAGAGGCCGCCGCGGACCAGCTGCGGGCTCTCGTGGCGGAGTCCGGGCTGGTTCCGGAGCTCCCTGCGAAGGCCCTCTCCGACCTGCCGGCCCCCGAGATCCAGCAGGTGGCCCAGCAGGCCGTCAACCAGGGGGCCTCTCCGGACAGTCCCTGGGTGCCCGACCTGTTCGACGAGTTCCTCGAGGCCGAAGCCGAGGACGTGGAGCCCCTGGACGTGCCGGCCGAGCCCGCACCCGGCCCCGCCGAGTACGTGCCGACCGTGGTGGACCCCGGCGCGCAGCCGGCTCCGGAAGCCGGGACACCGCAGCCCACCGTGACCAGCTACCACCTCTCGCCGCCGCAGCCCCCGGTGGCGCCCGATCCGGCCGTGGCTCCGTCCGTCGCCCTGCGGGCCGCCGAGCGGCTGCGAAAGGTCTACGCCCACAGCGGGCGTCTCTGACCTGACAGGGCTCCGGGGCGCCCACCACAGCCTGCGACAGCGAGCTATAGACCCCCGGATCACGAGGGCCTTTGTCCGTTTAGGCTTCAAAAGGGGCCCGCGCCGTCCCGGTCCCCGGTAGAAACAGAACCTCGCGCACCCGAGTACGGCGTGCGTCCCACCGTCCTGTCGAAAGGAACCGCCCACCATGCCCGACGCAGCGTCCGACCTCCCTTCGGGCCCGCCCCCGGCGGGCACGGTGATCGAGGTACGGGACGAGGAGTGGCTGGTCCGCAGCAGCAGCCAGGTCCGCGCCGGCGAGATCCTGATCGAGGCCGTCGGCGCCTCCGAACTGGTTCGCGGGCACCGGGCGCGCTTCCTCACCTCGCTCGACGGCATGCCCCGCGTCCTCCGACCCGAGAACACCCGGCTCGTCCACGACACGTCCGAAGGCTTCCGTCTCAGCCGGCTCTTCCTGGAGGCCGTGCTGCGCAAGACCCCGCTCCCCCAGATCGAACGCCGCCTCGCGCTCACCGAGGGTTTCCTGCTCGATCGCATGGACTACCAGCTGCGGCCGGCGCAGAAGGCTCTCGAGAATCCGCTGAGGCCTCGCCTGCTGATCGGTGACGTCGTCGGTCTCGGCAAGACGCTGGAGATCGGCATCCTCCTCGGTGAGCTGATCCGCCGGGGCCGTGGCGAGCGCATTCTCGTGGTCACCCCGGCACCGGTCCTCGAGCAGTTCCAGCATGAGATGTGGACCCGCTTCTCGCTGCCCCTCGTCCGGCTGGACAGCGTGGGCATCTCCCGGATCGAGCGGAAGATCCCGGTCGGCCGGAACCCGTTCACGTACTACAAGCGCGTCATCATCTCGATGGACACCTTGAAGAACGCCAAGCGCTACGGGGCCTGGCTCAAGGGCATCGAATGGGACGCCGTCGTGATCGACGAGTCCCACAACCTGATCAACCGCGGAAGCGACCGCCGCGTCCTGGCCGAGCTGCTCGCCAAGCAGACCGACGCCCTGATCCTCGCGAGCGCCACCCCGCACAACGGTGTGATGCGGGACTTCACCGGCCTGGTCCGGCTCCTGGACCCGATCGCCGTCAAGGACGAGCAGAACCCGAAGGCATCCGAGCTGCACCACCTCATGCTGCGCCGTACGAAGGTGAGCAAGGAGGTGGCCAAGGCTCTGACGGGCTCCTGGGCGCCCCGCGGCAAGTCGAAGCCGATCCCCTGTACTGCGGGCGAGCTGGAGGAGCGGGTCTTCGCCGAGCTGGCCGACAGCTGGCTGCGGAATCCGGACCCGCACGGGGCCGATCATCTCTTCCCGTACGTGCTGCTGAAGTCCTTCCTGTCCTCGCACCGCGCGCTGTTCGCGACGGCCCGCAAGAAGTTGGCCGGCCTGGGCCATGCCCTTCCCGAAGGGCACAAGAACGTCACCGACCCACCGCTGACCGGTGCGGAGGCACACTCGGCGGTGCCGGAGGTCGCCTCGCTGCTGCGGCTGACGGAGCTCGCCCGCGAGATCGAGCAGGCGTCGGCGTCGGCTGCTGGAGGCGTGGCCACGGCCAAGCTCGCCGCCCTCGTCACGTACCTCCGGCAGATCAAGGTCGGACCGGGCAGCCCGACCCGCGCGGTCGTGTTCTCGGAGCGTCGCGAGACCCTCAACTGGCTCGGTACGGTCCTGCCCGCGCTGCTGGGGTGGAAGAAGCCCAAGGACGGCGAGGACGCCGTCAAGGTGATGCACAGCGAAGTCTCCGACACGGTCCAGATGGACTATGTGGACGAGTTCGCGCGGGCCGGCAGCGACGTACGGCTGCTGCTGACCGGTGACGGCGCCTCCGAGGGCGTCAACCTGCACCGGCAATGCCACCACCTCGTCCACTGGGACCTGCCGTGGAGCCTGATCCGGGTCGAGCAGCGCAATGGTCGTATCGACCGCTACGGGCAGACCGAGAACCCCGAGTTCCGGGCGCTGATCCTGCGCAGCGAGGTCGAAGGGGCCCTGGACGACCGGACCGTCGCCGAGAAGGTCCTCGCCCGCGAGGCACGGGTCCATGAGGTGCTGGGTGCGGTGGAGGCCGCCACGAAGGAGGACGACTGGAGCAAGGAGGAGCGCCGGGTGATGGAGGCGCTGCTCCGCGATGCCCCGCCCGAGGAGGCCGTCGCCGACCTCCAGGCGGTCGACGTGGACGCACTCGCCGAGGGCGACGGGCTGGGCGACGAGTTCCCTGTGGCGCGCCGGACGATGAGCGAGTTCGGGACCGGCCCGGCCCCGATGGAGCCGGAGGGCGACGTCCCCGGCTCCGAGGAGGGCTTCGCCGTCGACTTCGATTTCGATCTGGACCTGGATCTGGACGACTACGGATCCAACGCGCCGGAGGAGCCCGCTCCGACGCAGGACGGACCCGGCTCGGCCACGGAGGACTCCGACATCCCAACCGTGGACGAACTGCGCCTGTTCGACGCCGCGCCGGAGCGGAACCGCCTCCTGTATGTACGCACCGGCCTGGAGGAGCTGGCCAAGCTGGAGTCACTGCGCCTCGACACCGCCTTCGTCGGCACCGACCTCAGCTTCGACACCCCCGAGGACCTGGCCGACCGGCTCGACGTGCTGCCGCCCGGCTATCTGCGCGACCAGAACATCACCCGGCGGATGAAGCTGACCTTCAGCCGCGAGGACGCGGCCGACTCCCTCAAGAGGGCTCGCGAGGACTCGAATTCGTCCTCGCTCTGGCCGGATGCCCACTACGTCGGCGAACTTCACCCGGTGGTCGAGTGGATCACCGACAAGGTGCTCGTCCACGTCGGCCGGCAGCAGGCCCAGGTCCTCCAGGTCGATCCGCAGTGCGCGCCGACTCCGGTGGTCCTCACCCAGGGAGTCTGGTCCAACGCCGAGGGACGGCCGACCCTGGTCGCCTGGCTCGCGATCGACCGGCTCGACGAGCCCGAGCCACGCGTCCGGGAACTCACCCCGGAGCTTCTCGCCGAACTGGGCATCGGCCCGGACATGCCCGACCACTACACCCCCGGCTCCCTGGAGGACCTTCGGCCGCTGGTTCCCAAGGCCGTGGCTGAGACCCGGCGTGCGCTCGTCGGGCTGCGGGAGATCGCCGACCGGGAGGTCGACGCCCCGCTCCGCGCGTACGAGAAGCAGGTCGGCGACTGGCGGCAGGAGCTGCTCCCGGGCTTCACCCGCTCCACCCGCGACGAGGCGGCGGACCGCCTGGCCGAGGCCGCCGCCCGGCTGCGGACCTCGGGCGACCCGATGGTCCGGGTCCTGGCCGTACTGGAGCCCGGCGCATGAGCCCCCGGCGCAAGAGTCCCCGTCCCCTCGACCGCACCCCCATGAACAGCGAGCAGGAGCAGCAGGCGTGACGTTCGACTCCCTGATCAATGAGCGCGAGTACTTCCCGTCCTTCTACCTGGACGACATCCTGCCGAAGCAGCTCGCGAGCGGCCCCCTCAAGGAGTGGTCGGCCCTGGAGCGTCAGGGGCAGTCCACGCCCCGGCAGAACCTGCGCGACCTGACCCGCCCCTACATGGACGTACGGGCGGAGCTCGGCCCGGACGCGGAGAAGTACAACGGGCTGTCGTACGCGCCCGCCGTCGCCGCGCAGGAGGCAGCCGCCGCCGTGCTGAAGGCCGCGGGACCGGACACGGAGCCGCCCGCCTTCCAGCCGACGCCGGCGGATGCCGAGGCCGACACCTCGCCCGAGGGCGAGTGGCGGGCCACCCTGGCCGGGTGGCACGAACGCCTGCTGAAGGCCCTGGACTTCACCCCGCAGCCCGGCCACTTCACCGCCCACACCCCGACCGGCCCGATCGCCGTGCCGGTGGCCCACTCGGAACCAGGCGTCCTCGTCCTGACCGGCGGCTTCGCGGAGGACCTGGACGCCACCCGCGGTGACGGTCCCGCGAATCTCCTCCCCGCCCCCGTCCGGGTGTCGGCCTCGAAGACCCTGACGACGGTCCGCGAGCTGGCTTCCTGGGTCCTGAACGCGGAGAACGCCCCGCGCTACGCGCTGCTCCTCTTCGGCGGCGTACTGATCCTCGCCGACCGGCAGGCCTTCTCCCGCGGCCGCTATCTGGCGGTGAACCTGGACACCGCCCTGCCGCGCAAGGCGGCGAAGGGCGCGAAGGCCAACGAGATCGACCTGATCGCGGCGATCTTCGCGGCCTCGTCGCTGCGGCCCGGCGAGGACGGCTCGGACGACGAGATCGCCAAGCTGGTCGCCGAGTCCCGGGACCACTCGGTGGGCGTGACCGCCGAACTCCGCGTCGGCCTCCAGAAGTCCGTCCAGCTCATCGCCAACGAGGTGCTCAAGCGAGCCCGCGAGGAATTCGGCGTCCACCCCGAGGACCTCCCGGACTGGCTGCCCGACACGCTGAAGGAACCCGACGCCCTGCGGCACCTCCTGACCGAGGAGTCGCTGCGCTACCTGTACCGGATCCTCTTCCTGCTGTACGCGGAGGCCCGGCCGGAGCTCGACATCCTGCCGGTGAAGAGCGAGGCGTACGCGACCGGGTACAGCATCGCCCGGCTCCGCGAGCTCGTCGTCCAGGAGAAGCTCGGCAGCGCCTCCCGGAACCGGTTCCACTTCCACGAGTCCCTGGCCCTGCTCTTCGAAAAGGTGTTCACCGGCCACCCGGTGGCGAACACGGTCACCGACCGGAGCGCGCCGATCGAGGAGGCGCCGGAGCTGGTCGAGGACGACGGCCACGAGAGCGTACGCATCGAAGCGCTGCGCTCGCGTCTCTTCGACCCCGAGTCGATAAAGCTGGTCGGGCAGTCCATCCCCTACCCGCACCCGACCCGCCCCGACGGCTCGCCGGCCCCGGCGGAACCCCTGGACCTGAGGCTGCGCAACAAGGTGCTGCACCAGGTCCTGCGCCACCTGACGCTCGTCGAGGGCCGGGGCAAGAGCCGCGGCGGGTTCATCAGCTACGCCAACCTCAGCATCAACCACCTCGGCGCGGTGTACGAGGGCCTGATGTCGTACACCGGCTTCATCGCCACCGAGCCGATGTACGAGGTCGCCAAGGGCGGCAACCCGGAGGGCGGCTCCTGGCTGATCACGACCGACCAGGTGCAGAGCGGGCTGTACTCCGACGCGCCGGGCGACAGCGTCTTCGTCAAGGAGGACGGCATCAACCCTGAGACGGGCGAGCCCGACTCGGTGCTGCACCCGGTCGGCTCGTACGTCTACCGCCTGGCCGGCCGCGACCGCCAGACCAGCGCCTCCTACTACACACCCGAGTCCCTGACCCAGGCGACGGTGGAGCAGACCCTCCGCTTCCGCCTGGACGACGAGGGCCGGGTCGACCCGCGCGAACCGGAGAAGTCCGAGGTCACGGCGGCGGAGGTGCTGCGCTGGCGGGTGTGCGAGCCGGCGCTCGGCTCCGGCGCGTTCCTCAACGAGGCGGTCAACCAGCTGGCCGAGCTGTACCTGAAGCTCGCCCAGCACGAGCGCGGCGAACAGATCGACCCGGAGGAGTACCCGCGCGAACTCCAGAAGGTCAAGGCGTACATCGCCCTCCACAACGCGTACGGCGTCGACCTCAACAAGACGGCGGTGGAGCTGGCGGAGATCTCTCTGTGGCTCAACACCATGTACCCGGGCATGCGGGCGCCCTGGTACGGGGTGCACCTGCACCGGGGCAACTCGCTGATCGGGGCTGCGCGGAAGGTGTACCCGGGCCAGTCGCTGGACAAGGGCGGGTGGCTGAAGGCGTCTGAGCAGCAGGCGCCGAGGGCCGTCCCGCTGACCGAGAAGCTGGGGGGCACCGGCGTTCACCGGCCGGTGCACCAGTTCCTGCTGCCGGCGCTGGGGTGGGGGTCGGTCGGCGACTCCGTGTCGGTGCGGAAGGCCACGGGGCAGAGCGTGGTGGCCGGGGCAGTCGCGGACTGGCTGGAGCCCGAGCTCATTGAGGCGATGAAGAAGTGGCGCTCGGGCATCCGCCGGGCGCCGAAGGGCGAGAAGAAGACGGCGGCGGCTTCGGAGAAGGCCCCGACTAGCCAGGCCACAGTGCTGGCGCGGGAGGAGCGGACCGGGCAGGGCGCGCTCGATCTGGGCCTGGAGATCTGGGAGCAGTCGGGCTTCGACTTCTCGGCGGCAGCGGCGGCTGAGGCTGCGGCGCCGACTCCCGCGAAGCGGACGGCGCCGACGCGACGCGGCGCGGGCGCGGACGACGGCTCCTACGGGCAGACGGGGCGCCTGCGGGCGCTCGCCGAGCGGGTGGAGTACCTGTGGGGCCTGGTCAAGCTGCGGCTTGAGCTGTCGGAGCAGGAGATCTCCCGTGACATCCCGGTGTGGGGTGCGGAGGGTCGTGAGGAGCGGTCGGCCCCGGTGATGGACCGGGAGGCCGTGCTTGATGCCCTCCAGGCGGAGGGCAGCCCGTACTGGCGACTCAGGCAGGTCATGGACGCGTGGTGCGCGCTGTGGTTCTGGCCGCTGGAGGAGGTCGCACTCCTGGACGGTACGGCGCCGGACTACTTCCGTGGGGCGCAGGATCTGAAGAAGCTCAGCAAGGGCAGCGTCGACCGCAAGGTGGCGCTGCGGGACTTGGACGACTGGATCGAGTTCGCGGAGTCGGTCGTCGGCCGGGTGGATGCGGAGCCGGGGAAGGACACCGGCTCGCTGTTCGAGATCCCGAAGGTCAACGGGCTCAAGGACCTGGACGAGTTCGAGCGGTCCCTCGACGAGAAGATGACGGAGATCTCGGGCTGGACAGACCCCCTGAACCTGGGCGACCTCTTCCCGTGGCACGGAACGGCGGCCCAGATCGCAAAGGAGCGGGGCTTCTTCCACTGGGAGCTGGACTTCGCGCATGTGTTTGCGGGGGGTGGGTTCGACCTGATGGTCGGCAACCCGCCGTGGGTCAAACAGGAATGGAAGGAAGGGACCACTCTCGCCGAATTCGAACCTTGGTTTGAACTAGCGGGCAAATCGAGCAGTACTGCATGGGTTGACCGAAAGACCTCCATCCTGCAGAGGTCAGTGCCGCGCACGATCTTCCTCGGTGAACTTGCGGACGCTGCGGCGACTTCCGAGTTCCTCTCATCAGCTGATGCATACCCCGAACTAGCCGGGACCCAGCCCGACTTGTATCGCAACTTCATGCTGCTGTCATGGCGAGGTACAGGACACAGGGGGATTTCCGGCCTGATCCACCCCTCAACTCACTTGACGGGAGCAATGGAAGGACAGCTAAGGAAGGCCACCTACAGCCACCTGAGAATTCACGCAGATTTCGCGAACGAACTTTATCTATTCGCGAAACCTGTCATGAACGACACTCGCTTCAGCATCAACGTGTACGGGAGCTCGCGCGAAGTTGGGTTCCAACACCTGACTTGGCTCTTCCACCCCGACGTTCTTCTAAGTTCCTTGCGACATGACGGGTCCGGCCCAATTCCAGCGATCAAGCGATGGGATGACCGGCAAGGGAAATACACTTGGGACCTTCGCCCCCATAAGAGCCGAGTAACCTTCGTAGACCGACAGACATTGTCGAATTGGAATGCCCTAAGGGGCGAGGAAGACCGATCTTCAGCGGAAGACACTCCCCTCTTGTTCCCCATCACCACCGCAGAAAAGGAAGCGATCGCCGCTATCGCCGCCTGGCCGCACCGCCTAGGCGGCCTTTCACCAAAGATCAGTCAAGGTTTCCACGAAAAGGTCGACCAAGCGGCAGGGTATTTCGACAAAAATCCCACATCGCCAGCTGACTGGGCCGATGTCATCCTGCAGGGTTCGTTCATCGGAGTGGCGACACCATACAGTAAGCAACCGCCTGCTGGGGGGTCGAAGAACAACCGTGACTATCAGCGATGGGATCACGAAAATCTACCGACCAACGCCATCCCCCGAACCAACTTTCGGCGTACGGCGAGCCTCGCGCAATACGTAGAGAAGCAGGATCTCTGGTTCGACGACGTAGCTTTCTCCCGGGCCTCCGACGACCAGAAGGCAAGAGAAGACGCAAAGATTTCCCTCACCCAAGAGAATCCTGCACTGACGGGGGAAGAGCTGGAGAGGGCTATTCTCGCACACCTCCGCTCGAGTTTCTATAGGCCCTACTCAACGTTTCATCGAGTCGCCTGGCGTGAAATGAATCGCCCCAAGAATGAGCGTGTGCTCCAGGCGTGCCTAATCCCGCCCGGACCTACGCACATCCACGCGATGCGAAGCATGGCCCTCACGTCTTTCGAAGACATCGCACTGGTCGCCGGTTTCTTCGCGAGCATCCCCTGTGAATACCTGCTGCGAATCACGAACCGCAAGCACATGGACGTTTCAGACGCCAAGGTCTTCCCTGTCCCGCAGCAAAACCATCCACTAGCACCGGCTCTGGTTATGCGCACACTGCGTTTGAACTGCCAAACCGCCGCGTACGCGACTCTTTGGCAAGACCTCTTCGAGCCTTCATGGCTGGATGAGACATGGGCCGCAAATTCCCTGTGGCCATCGGAACTGGCATACCTGGCTGCCAACGTCGGGCCTCAGTGGACACCGGAATCCCCGCTACGCTCCGAACTGTCGCGTCGAGCTGCGATCGTCGAGATCGATGCACTCGTCGCCGTTTGGCTGGGAATCAGCGCGGACGAGCTGGCTGCTATTTACCGAGCGAGGTTCCCAGTCTTGCAGCAGTACGAGGAAAGGATGTGGTTCGACGCGAAGGGGAGGCGCATTGCCTTCGCGCCACATGCCAAGGGTTTTGGGCAGACGGAAGCAGCCTGGGATCAGCTCAGTTCACATGAGGACTTCCCGCTCGAAGCCAATGTGCCCGATGGGTACGAGGGACCGCTCTACCGGGCGGACCGGGTGAAGGAGATGCGGGCCGCGCACGCCGAGTTCACGCGGCGGATGCGGGCCGCCGGCTGGGAGCCCGGGGACACGGAGCCGCCGGGAGCCGCCCAGGAGTAGGCCGAGCGCCGCAGCCACGCGGTCGCCCGACTGTCCGCCCGTTCCCCTCAGGGGACAGGGCGGACGGTCGGGCCGTAACCAGCTCTCCCTGCTCGACAGGCACGGACCGCCCGACAACTGGAACTCGCCCGGCAAGGTTCACATCCTTCTACGGTGACGCACGACTAAATAGCAGCAGCCTCTACTCCGTCGACGACTCACAGCGGTAAGCGTTGCCTTGGCTCCCCCGAGCGCCGAAACGAAGCGGCCTCGAACCTGGGCGGGGTGCGGGCCGCGGCATCGCTCCTGTCAGTTCACCTGGGCCAAGGCGCGGTCACACGGACGACCACGATGACGTCGTCACGCCGGTCTTCCTGGTACCAGACGATCAGGAGGCCGCGCGCGTAACTCTTGAGGCGGGACACCGCAGGCTCGCCCTGCGTCGGCGGACCCAGATACCGGACCGAAGCGGCATCCGCGAGCTCCTGGGCGATCTTCTCGGCCTCGGACCTGTCCTCCGGGGAAAGATCCGCCCCGTCACCCTTATCGCCTACGACATGATCTGCGTCCGGGTCGTACCCCACGTCCACTCGCTCAAGCCGCGACCTCGCGCTCCGCCTCAGCGATCATCCGGCTGATCTCCGCCGACGCGGCCCGCCGCACGGTCCTGTCTTCCGCAGTCCCGGAAACGGTCTCCAGCTCATGCAGCCGGGCCGCCCTCTCCGGCGTCCGACGCAGCGCCACCCAAATTCCCCGTGATGTGGTTGCAGCGCACACACATGCGGACGGGCTTCCGCGTCGGCGCGTTGCGGGTCGGCTCGTTCACCAGGCCACCCCCGTCGCGTGCACGTCCCGGGTGTCCAGGTCGATACCGAAGTCCGCCGCCATCACGAGGCTGAGGCACCGCCACCGCTGGCGGGCGCGCTCCTCCTGTCGCTCGCATTCGACGAGGTAGGGGCGGATGAGGGCCGTGGCCTCTCCGTCGAGCGTTTCCGTCAGCCCGTATGGGGACCTGGGCCGCGCAGTCCGCTCCCGTGGGCCGAACCGTTCGCGCAGTACTGGCCGAACCTCCTCGGTCCGCCGGGCGGAAGGCGGAGTGGCGGGCAGGGCGCCGGACCGCCGTCGTCCGGAACCGGGCACCAGCACGCCCAGCAGCCACGCGAGCAGCGCGGCGATAAGGTTTCGCATAGCCGAAGCTCCTATCTTCGGTCAGCCCCTGGAGATGGCCCTTGCCCGGCCGCCCAGGGGCGTTTTCGTGTGCGGGTCGTAGTCTACGCACACTGTGCACAGTGTGCACTGCGTGCTCCCCAAAGTGTGGCTTGCGCAGTGTGCACAGAGCATGAGGGTGTGATCTATGAATGGCAGCGCGTAGCAAACGACCTTGAGCGTCGCATCCGTGCTGGAGAAATCCCGCCGGGCGGGCGGCTTGAAAACGAGCGCGAGTTGGCGGACGTGTACAGCGTCAGCGCGGGAACGGTGCGTCGCGCTGTCCGGGAGCTGCGTGAGCGCGGCTTGGTCGGGACCCTGCCCGCCAAGGGCTCGTACGTCATCGACCCGCTCCCATCCGCCGACGAGCCCAGCAGCTAAAAGCCCCCCCCCCCCGCTTCCCCGGCCGATTCCAGCCCCGCTGTCCGACCCCGCACGTAAAGTGGTCGAGATCGGGGGTGAAGCGATCACCCCTGGTCGGTGACACGAGTCCGGGCAGGACCCGGAGCAGGACGTACGGGGAGGGCCGGCGGGCGCCATGAGACCCACACTCGCCGCGCAGGCTTTGCGCGACACGACAGTCGAGTATCTGACCACCACCTTCGCGCTGGCCGAGCCCGATACCCAAGAAGCGCTGACCGCCTTCCTCACCGACCCGGCCGACGGGCTGTTCCGCGGGCCGTACCACCGGATCCGGCGCCCCTTCCGCGCCGCGGAGGACGGCTGGCAGCGGCACCTCGACTGGTGGAAGGGCGATTTCTGGCCGTACGCGCATCAGGCCGAGGCCTTCGCGCGCCTGACCACCAAGGACGGGCACGTCCCGCAGCCCACCCTGGTCACCACCGGTACCGGCTCCGGAAAGACCGAGTCCTTCCTCGTCCCGATCATCGACCACTGCCGGCGCGCCAAGGCGGCCGGCAAGCACGGGATCAAGGCCGTGCTGCTCTACCCGATGAACGCCCTCGCCGGCGACCAGGCCGACCGAATCGGCAAGTTGCTGACCGATGAGCGCCTGGCGGACGTGACCGCCGGTCTCTACATCGGCGAGGCGAGTTCCACCAAGAACGGCTCCCCGTACGGGCGCGTCGCGGTGGACCGGGCCGAGATCCGGCGGAATCCGCCGGACATCCTGATCACGAACTACAAGATGCTGGACCTGCTGCTCCAGCGACAGCAGGACGCCCCTCTGTGGGCCGACGCCGACCTCGCGTACATCGTGATCGACGAGTTCCACACGTACGACGGCGCCCAGGGCACCGACGTCGCCATGCTGCTGCGGCGGCTCGGCGCGGTCGTCGGGGCTGCTGAGGAAGACCGGCCGCTGGGCTCGATCTGTCCGGTGGCGACCTCGGCGACCCTGGGCGAGTCGCCGGTACGCGACCGGCAGGACCAGGGCGGTGCGGGCGGTCCCCGGGCCATGCTGGACGTGGCCTCGCAGGTGTTCGGCGTGCGGTTCCCGGACGACGCGGTGGTCGGGGAGGACCGGCGGGACCTGAACTCCTTCCTCTCCCCCGTCGACCTGTCGCTGCCGCTGCCCTCCCCCGCCGATCTCATGGCCTTGCCCGATCCGGCTGACGGCGACGGCTCGCTCGACGAGGTCTCCCGCGTGGTGCTCGGCTGCGACACCTCCGACGCCCGCGAGATGGGACGCCGGCTCCTCACGCACCCGATCACGCACGATCTGCTGACCGCCGACGTGGACCAGCCGCTCACGGCCGACGAGATCCTGGCCGCCTTCCCCACCAGCTCCCCGTGGCGGGTGACGGCGGCCCAGAATCCGGAGGAGGCCGCCAAGGCGCTGGACCGGTTCATCGCGCTGATCTCGGTGGCCCGCGATCCGAAGGCGCCCGCCGATCAGGAGCGGCCTCTGCTGCTCGTCGAGACGCACCTGTGGGTACGCTCGCTCTCCCGCGTCCTGCGGTTCGTCTCGTCGAAGCCTGTGTTCTCCTGGACGGACGACGACCAAGCCGCCACCGCCGCCGTCGTGTCCGCCGCGCAGGAAGACCGGCGCCGCGCCGTGGCGCGGGCCGGTCGGCTGCCGTCGGCGTACTGCCGACACTGCGGGCGGTCCGGCTGGAGTGCCGTCATGCCCGAGCGGAACCCGACCTCCCTGGTCACCGCGCCCGATGACATCTACCGGCTCAGCGCAGGTGGCGGCAACGGCAAGGCCCGGGTGCGGGCGCTCATCGCGGCAACTCCCGCGGAGGCGGCGAGGCAGGCTCGGCTGGACCTCGACCGCAGCATGCGGCGCGGAAAGCGGGCGGCGGCCCGTGAGGCGACCGTGCTCGTCCTGGAGGACAGCGGGGAGGCGCTGCGCAAGATCGACCCCGACGAGGTGTTCCGCGCCGACGGCTCGATCGCGGAGACTCCGGAGAAGGGGGTGTTCGTCAAGACGTGGTTCGACAACGCCGACCAGGACGACTACGCGAAGCAGGACCGCTGCCCCGCGTGTGGGCAGGCCCAGGGGATCCGCTTCCTCGGTGCCGGTGTGGCCCCGCTCGCCTCGGTGGCCGTCACACAGCTGTTCACCGGCGGAGAGCTGCCGAAGGAGGACGCCGAGGGCAACGACCGGCGCAAGACCCTGATCTTCAACGACTCCGTGCAGGACGCGGCCCATCGGGCCGGGTTCGTGGCGTCGCGGGCCTGGAAGTTCTCGCTGCGGTCGCTCATCCAGGAGCAGTTGGTGGAGCGCTCGGCGGAGGAACCGGGCTACGCCGCCGACGGCGTACCGCTCAATGAGCTGATCGCCGCGCTGGTGAAGCGGGCCTCCGTGGACAAGGAGAAGCTACTCGCCTCGGTCGTGCCTCCCGACCTGCACGACGTGGACCGGGTGAAGCGGCTCCTCGCCGGCAAGAAGCGGCTGCCCAAGGGGGCATGGGACCTGGTCGGTGAGCGGCTGGCGTTCAACACCCTGCTGGAGTTCGGACTGAACTCACGGATGGGTCGGACGCTGGAACTCACCCGCACGGTGGCGGCCGAGGTGCATCTGCCGGACCCGGAGCGTGCGGCGAAGCTCGCCGAAGGGCTGTACGAGGAGCACCTGCGACGGCAGCTTCCCGTGGACCCGGAAGAGGCGGAAGAGGGCGAGGAGGCCGCCGGGGAAGCCGTACGGCAGGTCCTGCCCCCTTCCGGACCGGAACGGCTCCGACGCTTCGAGGGCTTCGTGCGCGGCCTCCTGGAGCACGTGCGGATCAGTGGCGGCATCCGGCACGAATGGCTGGACAAGTTCATAGACGCCGAGGGGCGCAGCCGGTACTCGATCTGGAGTGGGCGCCCCGAGGGCATGCAGGCCTTCGGCTGGAACTCCGACGCGCCGGCCTTCGTCCTGGTGGGGTCGCGCACGGGCAAGACGGACTTCGAGCGGGTCGACACCAAAGAGAGCTGGTACACCGACTTCGCCGAGCGCTGCCTGGGCATGGACCGCACCCTCGCCGCCGGTTACCTGGCCGAGCTGCTGCCGCGCCTGGCGGACGCCGAGATCGGCGCCCTGGCCCACCGGCGTACCGGGGAGAACAAGGCCGGTGGCAACAACCGGGAGCACGGGGTCTACGGGCTCACCCCCGGGCACATCCGGGTGCGGCCGCTGACCGACGAGCAGACGGCGCAGGCTGCGCTGGCCTGCCCGGATTGCGGCTGGACGCAGACGGTGCCGCCGGAGCGGGTCGGGGTGTGGCAGGGCTTGCCCTGCCCGCTCAAGGGCTGCGCCGGGCAGCTGGCGGTGCCCTCCAAGGACGCTCCCGGCCGGGCCGGGCGAGACTACCGACTGGACTACTACCGGAAGCTGTACCGGGAGGCGGGACCGTACAGCGTGGTCGCCGCCGAACACACCGGTGTACTCGGCCGCAAGGAGCGCGAGGAGGTCGAGAAGGGCTTCCGGCAGGGTGTCCGACACACCGACCCGAACGTGCTCTCCTGCACCCCCACCCTGGAACTCGGCATCGACATCGGCCAGTTGGAGGCGGTCGTGCTGGCTTCGCTGCCGCCGAGCACGGCCGGGTACGTCCAGCGGGTCGGCCGGGCGGGCCGCTCCACCGGCAACGCGCTCATGGTGTCGCTCGCCGACACCAGCCCCCGCGCCCTCTACCACCTGGCCGAGCCGCGGCAGCTGATCGCGGGGCGGATCCTGCCTCCCGGCTGCTTCCTCTCGGCGGGCGAGCTGCTGCGCCGCCAGTACGTCGCCCATCTCATCGACCTGGCCGCGCGCGGTCGACTGGAGGGTGTCGTCCCGCTGCCCGACCGGGTGACGGCCCTGTTCGGGCGGGTCGGCTGGCTGCGGCGGTTCTCGCAGGCCGTGACAGGCCGGCGGGACCTGGTCGACGACTTCCTGACACTGTTCCCCGAGATCGACGGAGTGCCGGACTCGGGAGTCTCCAAGGACGCTCGTGCCTCCCTGCACCGCTATGCCGCCGGAAAGCTGGCCGAGGCGTTGCAGGAGGCCGAGAAGGCGTGGGAGGCCGAGCGCACCGAACTCGTGGACCGTCGCGCCCTCATCAACGAGGCGGCGGAGGCGCTCCACGAGAACGTGGAGGACGAGGCCCGGGAGAAGCGGAACCTCGCTCGGGAGGCGATGGCCGTCGCCAAACAGCTCCAGGAGTTCGCGCAGGCCGGAGCACAGGCGTTCCTGGTCGAGTGGGGCCTGCTGCCGAACTACAGCCTGGTGGAGCACGGCGTACGGCTCGAGGCCGCGCTGACCCGCAAGGAGCCCGCCCGGCGCGCCCGAGGCACCGCCGGTGCCGATGCGGGCAAGGCACCCGCGTCGCAGTGGCGCACCGAGACCCGGACGTACACGCGGCCGTCCGAGTCGGCGCTCACCGAGCTGGCCCCGGGGAACTCGTACTACGTCCTCGGCTACCACCACACGATCGACGGCTTCGATCTCGGGCCGCGCCCCAAGGAGGACGAGGAGGACCCGCGTTCGGCCGTGGTCGCATGGCGGGTCTGCCGCGAGTGCGGACACGTCCGTACGAAGAACGCCGAGGCCGACAAGTCGGCCTGCCCCCGCTGCGCCGGACCCGACATCGGCGGCAAGGCCGCCCTGCACCATGTGATCGTCCCGCATAAGGTGACCTCCCGGGACAAACGGGACGACGCCCGGATCATCGACGACCACGACTCGCGGAACCAGCGCTACTACTCGACCGCCACGGCGGTGGACATCGACCCGGCCGCCATCAAGGAGAGCTGGCGGCACTCGGGCGCCACCTTCGGCGTCGACCACGTGCGCGAGGCGGTCATCCGGAGGTTCAACCTCGGGCCCGCCAAGCTGAGCCGCCGCCCTGACACGTTCTTCGCCGGCACCGAGGTCACCATCACGCCTTTCGTGCTGTGTCCGCTGTGCGGCGGCGCAACCGACCACGAGCCCGGGCACGTCCCCGTACAGGAGGAGCTGTCCGAGTCACTCGCCGGGCGTCCGGAGTTGGCCCACCACCGTCCCTGGTGTCCCACGCGGCGCCGCGGCCGGGCCGTCCAGTCGCAGGACCGGCGCGTGATCACCGCGACCGAGCACCGCACCGAGGCCCTGCGCATCCTGCTGCCAGCCGCGACCCTGCACGTGCCGGAGAGGCTGGCGTCGTTCTCCGCGGCCCTGCACCTGGGGCTCGCGCTGCGCTACGGCGGTGATCCGGCGCACATCCGGTCGACGCCGAGCACGGAGCCGGACCGCGAGAGCGGGCTGACCCGCAACTACCTGGTGCTCTACGACTCGCTGCCCGGCGGCACCGGGTATCTCCAGCGACTCGTCGAGGGTGTGGGCGAGGAGTTCCGGGCGGTACTGGCGGCCGCCCAGGAATACCTGCGCGACTGCCCGTGCCAGGACGGACCCCGGCGCGCGTGCCACCTCTGTCTGCTGGGGTACGCGCCGGAGCGGGAGTACCCGCTGCTCGACCGCCGCGAGGCCCTGTGGATGCTCGACGACGTGCTCGGCGAGGACGGCCGCAGCCGGTGGGACGTCAAGCCCGTCCGGAAGGACCGGGCGGGCCGTACCGAGGACGAGGAAGCGGACCGGAGGCGCTTCGCCCGACAGGCGCAGAGTGACCTGGAACGGCGCTTCATCGACTGCCTCGACCGCTGGCTCGCCGATCCCGCCCACCAGGCCGACGTGGAACACGAGGAGACCCCGACCGGCCGCCAAGGCAAGCAGTTCACCCTGCGCCGACGGGACGGCTCGCCGATCCGCTGGGAGTCGGTGGCGCAGAAGCCGCTGTACGCGCAGGGCACGGTGCCGGATCTGCTGCTGCGCCCCGTCGCGGGTGAGACCACCTCGGACGGCGCTCCGCCCATGCCGGTGGCCATCTATCTGGACGGCTACCGGTGGCACGCGTCCGCGGCGACGAACCGGATCGCGGGGGACGCCGCCAAGCGGGCCCGTCTGCGTGCCGACGGCATGCTGGTCTGGCAGATCACCTGGGACGACGTCATGGCGTGGGAGAAGGAGCTGCGGTCCCGGGCGGGCCGGGGTGCGGCGGCGGACGGGGACGAGGCCGCTCAGGGGCTCGCCCGTGCTCTGGCGGGGCCGTCGGCGCAGGCCGCGTGGCCGCCGTACTCCGTCGAGGGCGAGACCTCGCCGGGTGGTCGGGCACGGGGCAACTGGGAGAAGCAGCGGCAGGATCCTGGCGAGATCGACCGGCTGTTCGCCGGTGCCATCCCCGCCCTGCTCGGCTTCCTCGCCGACCCGGACCTCCGGCGTTGGCGTGCGATGGCCCGGCTCTGTGTTGCGGGTCTGCTGCAGCTGGCGAAGCGGGACGAGGTCGTCGACGCCTCTCCGGAGGCGGCCGTGCCGTGGATCGAGGCGGCGCTGCGCGACGACGACCGCCCCCTGGTCCGTGGTCAGGGTCTGAGGCTCTACCCCGTGCGCGACGGGTCCGGTCTGTCTCTGACGTTGATCGGCGACACCCGGGTCAAACCGCAGGGGCTGAGTGCGCTGGCCGTGCTCGACGACCGCGCCGAGGCTGTCGCCGGTGACAGCGATGCGCATCGACGGCGCTGGAAGGCATGGCTGAGCTGGGGGAACGTGCTCCAGTTCCTGGATCCGACCGGGACCGGCCGGGCCGACGGGCTGCAACTCGCCCGCAGCGAGCTGGACTCGTTCGATGCGGGGCTGCTCGCGGCCACGGCCGTACGGGCGGACGGACTCCTCACGGCCCTGCGGGAAGAACTCCCGGGGACGGGGCTCGTCGTGCCGGAACACGACGACCGGGACGGGGCACCAGAAGCGGCCGGCGAGGCGGCTGTTCGTCCCGTACCCGCGGCCGTCAGAACTCCCGCGTCTCCCACTGCGCTGGAACGCGCCGCATGGGAGCTCGTCCTGCGTGAGCTGTCATATGTGGGCGACCCGGCGATTGAGGCCCTTGCCAAGGCGCTCGCGGAGCGCGGGGAGGTCCCAGCCGCCGAGGCGGGCTGGGACGCCGCCGGCATCTCCCGGCCGCTCGAGCTGGCCTGGCCGGACCACAGGATCGCGGTGGTCCTGGACGAGGACGCGGCCGACGACCGTTACATGGCGGAGTGCGTCGCGGCGGGGTGGCAGGTCCGGGCACCCGGCGGATGGGACGAGAAGCAGCTCGCAGCCCTGCTCGACGACGGGAGGCAGGGCGCGTCCGGAGAGGGAGGGGACCGGCGATGAGCCATGGGGTCAGGACACAGGTCGCGGTCACGCCGCAGGCCAACGAGGACATCCGGCGCCTCGACGCGGCGACGAAGAACGCGGTGGGCGACTTCGTCCGCCGGCTGCGGGCCGACCGGTCGAACCGGGCCCTGCGGCTGACCCTGCTTCGTGAGGCGGGCGGAAACGGGCGCCTGTTCCTTGCGGCGCTCGACGGCAGCCGCATGGGCCTGCTGCTCGAAACCGAGGAGAACCGCTTCAGCCTGCTGGCCGTCCGGGTAGGGCCGTCGGCCCGGGAAGAGCTCGCCCGACTGACCGTGGAGATCAACGCGGTCTCGGGTGGTGTCGAGCTCGTCGATCAGAGCGAGGTCAGCGCCAATGTGGTGGCGATGCCCGTGCGCCCCGAGCCCGCTCCGGAACCGGGCATCGCACCGGAGAGACCCTCGGTCACCGAGACGTCCACAGCTCCGTCGGGCGTCGGGGCCGGTGCCTCCACGGTCGCACCGGCCGCCCTGCCGGTCCCGCTCTTCGCCCCATACGAGGACGAGGAGCTCATCGGCCTGGGGGTCATCGCCTCCCTCCTGCCCGCCCTCCGGCGGATCACCGACAGCCGTCAACTGAGTACAGTCCTCAGCCACAACCTCCCCGGGCTCACCCGGGAGGTGCTGCTCGCGCTGCACGACGGCATGGAGCCGAGCGAGGTCCGCAGGTTCATCACCGCCCCGTGGCGGGCGGACGAGGAGATCGACCCGCAGGACTGGGCCCGGGCGGCACGCCGGCCCGTGTCCCAGGTCAGTACCGACGACGCGGCCGTCCTGGACGCACTCGGGGACGGTTTCGACGCCTGGCGGCTCTTCCTCCACCCCGAACAGCAGAGGCTCGCCACTGCTTCCTTCAAGGGATCGGCGAAGGTCACCGGCGGTCCGGGCACCGGCAAGACGGTCGTGGCCCTTCACCGGGTCCGGCACCTCGTCGCTCAACTGCCGCCGGGCCAGACCAGACCCGTCCTGCTGACCACGTACAACACCAATCTCGCGGCCGACCTGAAAGAGCGCCTGCATCGGCTCGGCGGCGACGAGCTCGTCCGCCGGGTCGACGTCAAGTCCGTGGACCAGCTGGCCAGGGAAGTGGTCGAGCAGCATCCGAGTTCCGTGCTCGGCACGCCCATGGGCGACGAGGAGGCCATGGCACTCTGGCACCGGGTGTGCGCCGAGGCAGGGGTCTTCGACTTCGACGCCGACTTCCTCGACTCCGAGTTCAAGCACGTCATCCTCGCCCAGGGCTGCGGTACCGAACGCCTGTACCTCCGGGCCGAGCGACGGGGCCGCGGCGTGCTGCAACGGGCCGGACGGAAGCAGGTATGGGAGCTGGTGGCGAAGTACCGTACGTTTCTGGAGGGTCCGCCCAGACGCACCACGTACGCACTGATCGCCGACGAGGCCGCGCGGATCGAGGAGCACCGCATGGCCAAGGCCGCCGAGCAGGCACGTTACAAGGAGGAGCACGGCGGCCTGGACCTCATCCACCGCGAGGCGGGCAGCGGCATGTGGCTCAAGCCCCGCTACCACCACATCGTGGTGGACGAGGCTCAGGACCTGTCGGCCTCGCACTGGCGGATGCTGCGCGCGATGGTGGCACCCGGACCGAACGACCTCTTCCTGGTCGGCGACGCTCACCAGCGCATCTACTCTCACCAGGTCGTCCTGGGCAGGCTCGGCATCAGCACTCCCGGCCGGGCCTCCCGGCGACTGACGCTGAACTACCGCACGACACGCGAGATCCTCGGCAGTGCCCACGGCCTGGTGCACGGCGAGACCTTCGACGATCTCGACGACGGTGCGGACACCCTGGATGGATACCGCTCCGTCCTGACGGGGCTGGCCCCTCAGTACTGGCGGGCTCCCGACTGGGAGACCGAGATGAGGGCCGTCGCCACGCTACTCAAGGAGCGCCACGAGCGCTACGGCACTCCGTATTCGGCCATGGCCGTCAGCCTTCCGGACAAGGCCGCGGTCACACAGCTCGCCTACACCCTGGCGTGCGAGCCCTTCCTGATCCCCGCGAGTGAGATCGGCAGGGAGGGGCCCCGCGACACCGACACCGTGCGCATCGGCACCATGCACCGTTTCAAGGGGCTCGAGTTCCAGCGGGTGTTCCTGGCCGGTATCAGCGACGGTTTGGTTCCCCATCAGCGCATCGAGACCTTCCGGCTGAGCAACCCCGACCGATACCGCCAAGAGGAACAGCGAGCCCGCTCGCTGCTCTTCGTGGCGGCCACCCGGGCACGCGACGAGCTGGTCGTCTCCTGGCACGGGCGCTCGAGCCGCTACCTGCCACGGCATGCCGATCACGATGCCGGCCGTGCGACGTCCCTGCTGACGGGCGACGGTCCTCCGTCGGATTCGAACGCGGCCTGATCTCTGAGGCGTGTGCCGGGGCGCCGGGTGCCCCGGCACGGCATTGTGCCTACAAGCCGTGCTGGTCCATCAGTCGCAACAGGTTCCGTTTGCGCTTCTGGGCGGCGCGCAGGTCGGTGACGTACGCGGTGAAGTCGTCGGGCGTACCGAGGTGGCGGTGGCAGTCGCGGATATTCAGGAGCAGGCCGACGAGCTGTTCGTAGGCGCGGTTGCCTGTCTCGCGGGCGAGAGGGGCGGCGAGTCGGAGGTAGACGGCCAGGGCGTCCGCAGGGCGGGTCGGGCGGGACTGGTCGGTGAGGGCGAGCCACTGGCTGTCATGGGCGCCGTGCTCGTGGGCTGCCTGCCAGGCGGCGTCGACGTCCCTGTCGTCCAGCAGGACATCGACGAGGACCCGGTCACCGGACGCATCCGGCCGTTCGGCGTCGTCACGGAGCAGCGCCAGTGCCTTCTCGCGCTCGGCCGTCCAGCACGCGGCGGCGACGGCCGCGGCGCGCAGCTGCCGGTAGGTGAGCAGGGTACGGCGGGCGGTGAAGTGGTCACGGCGCAGGGTGACAGCATCGGCCGATCGGCCGGTCCGGGTGTAGCGGTCGGCGAGGTGGTCGACCAGGGCGGTGTCGACGCTGGCCAGGTCCTCGGTCTCCCGGATGCCGCGCTCGGCCCATTCCTGGGCTTCGGCGGTACGGCCGGCTGCGTCGAGTTCGCGGGCGATGAGCAGGTGGGTGTGACCGTTCGGCGCGAGGTCGGCGGCGTGTACGGCGATCACCGTGTCGATGTCCCGCCCCGACTTCTCCAGGCGCTGCATCAGATGTTTCTCGGCCCAGCCGGTGCGGTTCGCCTGCCATGCCTCGGCCGCGTGCCGGCGCAGGGCGGCCGTCCCCCGCTCGCCGAGCAGGTCCTCGTAATCGAGCGGGTCGATGTCCGTCAGGTCGGCCGCCTCGTCGAGGGCATGGGTCACCAGCCAGTGGGCGAGTTCCTCCGGATCGGGGCGGGCCGCGCGGCAAGCCTCGCGGTGGGCGTCGGCGAGATCGGCGCCGACCTGGCCGAGCCGGCCGTCGGAGTCGTCGACACTTCCGATCGCGGAGGCCAGCAGGCCGAGCGCCTCCCGGGCCAGAGTCGTCGCGTCGGCCGCCCGGCCGGAGGCGGTCAGCGACCGGATCGCGGTGACCGCCTGCCCAGCCTGGTCGGCATAGGCCCGGGCGTCGGCGTACTCGACGTAGCCGTACTGCGCGAACGGGCCGATGTCGAGCAGCTCACGGATACGGGAACGGATCCCGGCCACGTCGCCGCGGGCGCTCGCCATCCGCAGTTCCAGGCGTTTCCGCAGGTTCCGGTCCTCGACCATCTCCTCCCGCACGAGAGCGAGCAGATCGTCCCGCGACAGGCCGGTCAGCCAGGCGTCGAGGCCACGGACCCGTTCCCGGGCCGTTCTCCGCAGGCGGGGCAGGTCGGCCTCCTGCGCAATCACCGTCAGGCCCAGCGCGACCAGATGCTTGCAGAAATTGCCCTCCTGGCCGTACGGGCAGTCGCATGTACCCGTCGGCTTCCTGCGGCCATCGAGGAGTAGTTCCGCCTCGTATCGCTCCGTGCCACGGACCGACGCCCTGATCCAGCCGTCACCGAACTCGACCCCGGACACCTCGTCCACATAACCGAATCCACGCTCGAACGAACGCTCCCCGGCCAGCGCCCTCAGTTTCGCTTCCGTAAGACCGCCCACGACTCTCCGTGCTCCGATCCGGCTCGGACTCCCTCCGACGGCCCTCATGCTAGAGGCCGCCACGCCGAACGACTCCGGAGATCAGAACGGCGCCACCCGACGAAGCGATGCTTCCGGTTGTTCGAGCCGCCCTCACCGTCCTGTCGCCTCAGCCCTCCAGCCGCCCTGTGCGGCCCGTGCCCCCACCTGTAGCGTCGTCACCCAGCGTCCCTCTCCGGAAAGGTGCCGCATGACCAAGCCCGCCACCGTAAACCTGACGAAGGCTTCGCCCACGGTCTCTCTGGACAAGCACGGCGTGACCTCGGGGCTGATCAAGGTCAACCTCAACTGGACCTCGCCACAGGCCGTCGCCCAGCGGGCGGCCGGCGAGGCCCGTGGCCTGTTCGGCCGGATCCGGGCCTCGATGCGATCGGCCGCGGCCAGGAAGGTGGATCTCGATCTCGGCTGCATGATCCGCTGCACCGACGGTTCCAAGACCGTGTCCAGGCCCTGGGCAACGCCTTCGGAGCGGTGGACCGCTTCCCGTACGTCGCGCTCGACGCCGACGACCGCACCGGAAGCCGGGAGACGGGAGAGAACCTTGTCATCAACCTGGACCACCAGGCCGAGTTCCAGAAGCTCCTGCTCTTCGTCTACATCTACGAAGGGTCCGGCGACTTCCGCGGTCTCGACGCGGTGGTGACGCTGACCTCCGACCGCGGCGACCGCTTCCGGGTGGTTCTGGACGAGTGCCCGCCGCAGGCGTACGCGTGCGCCATCGCCCTCATCAAACGGCAGAAGGGCGAACTCGTCATCGGACGCGAGGTGCGCTGGTTCACCCCGGCGGACGGCCCCGGTGTCCAGGACGTGGTCTCCCGGGCGTACCGGCTCGGCATGAAATGGACACCTGGCCGGAAGTAGCACCCGGTCGCGGATAGGCCGCGCACTCTCTCGGGTGCACTCGGTACCCGAAGGGCGTACGGTCCGACGGCTGCCCGGCGAGCTGCCACGTTCCGGGCGTTCGGGCACTTGGTCACCGAGGCCTCTCGATCTCCCGAGACGGGACCGTACGTCCTTGGGCGCTGTAAGCCCTCGTGATGCCCGCCAGGTCGCGACAGGCCTCCGCCTTAAGGGCAGCCAGCACAGAGTAGCAACCAAACAAGACATTTCATTTTCGCGGGACATGTCCGGGACCGAGCACCTCACATTGCGTCAGCTAAGTTGCTGACCTGCGCAAAGCGCCGGAAACACCGACGGCCTCCGGAGCCGTGTGCGCAGGTTCGAATCCTGCCGGGGGCACTTCTGCCGGATCCACGCGATCGCATCGCTGACCCGCCGAAGTGCCAAGCATGAAGGCCCGAACTCGGTTGCGCCGAGTCCGGGCCTTTGTCGTTGATGCGCGCTGGTCCGCGTGCGGGGCGTGCGAGCCAGGCGGGAGGGTCAGGAACCTCCGTCCTCCTCCCGCCCTTTGTCCCTGGAGGATGCGTGGTCCTTCTCCCGGTTGGATCTCGGCTTCCAGTGCCCCGTGCGACGACGTCAAGGTCGCTGATCGAGCAGCCATGCAGACGTTGAGAGCCGGACCCGGTCCTCCTGGGTCCGGCTCTTTTTGTCGTTGCTACGGGACGTCGTCAGGAGCGTTTGAAGAATTCGACTTCCGCCAGGGCTATGTGGCGGCCCTGTGACAGACCGGCCGCGTCGTGGATCACCAGTTGGACCGAGACCACGTCGCTGTGGCCCGTCTGGATGGTCTGGGGGCCTGGCTTGTCGGCCAGGGTGATCGTCTTTTTCTTTGTTGTGCCGTCCGATGCCGTGATCAGCAGGTCCGCTCGGATCGGGCGGGCCTGGTTGCGGTGGGCTTCCGCCTTCTTCGAGACGCCCGTGTGGACCACCACGTTCACCAGGCGGAACGGGGAGCGGAAGGTGAACGTGAGTGAGTCGCCGACCTTCGGCGCGCCCCAGTACGTGTTGCTCAGGCCGTCCGTCGCCAGCGTCGCCTCGTGCTTCGGGACCGACGCCGTGGCCTCGACCGACGCCGGGGTGACGGGCGTTGCCTTGCCCAGCTTGTCCCGTACGTCCTCGTACAGCCAGCGGCCCGCCGGGATCAGGAAGTAGCCGCCCACCACCAGGCCCAGCAGCACCAGGGTGATCACCGCGCGGCGTACGAACGCGCCCGAGCCCGCCCGCACCTTGCGGCGGAACGGCCACACCGTCCGCCACCACGGCAGCGGCGCCACCGGAGCAGCCTGGCTGAGCGGGGTCGCACAGCGGCGGCAGAAGCGGCGTCCCCGGGCGTTCCGTGTGCCGCAGGACGGGCACGGCAGGCCGTCCTGCGGTTCCTCCGACGCCGTCTGCCTCACCTTCGGGCGCTGCGCCATCGGTTTCGCCGGTTGCACCGCCACCACCGGTGTTTCCTCGGGGGGTTGTGTGGTGGACTCCGATGGTGGTCGTGCCGGCCTGGGGGTGCGTGGGGCGGCCACTGGTTGCGGGGGTGCGGCTGGGGTGGGTGGGGGGTTGTGCGGTGGGTGGGGGTTGTGCGGTGGGTGGGTGGCCGTCGTGGAGGTGTCCGGGGGGAGTTGCCCCGGGGCCTCCTGCTGGAGGTCCGGATGGAGGTCCGGGGGGAGTTGCCTTGGGAGCTCCTGATGGAGGTCCGGCGTCAGCTGCCCGGGGAGGTCCCGCTGGAGGTCCGACGTCAGTTGCCCGGGGAGGTCCCGCTGGAGGTCCGACGTCAGTTGCCCGGGGAGGTCCCGCTGGAGGTCCGACGTCAGTTGCCCCGGGAGGTCCCGCTGGAGGTCCGACGTCAGTTGCCCCGGGAGGTCCGTCGGCAGTTGCGTTGGAAGGTCCGTCGGGAGGTCCCGCGGGAGGTCCGGCTGGAAGGTCCTCAGCAGGCCCCTCAAGAAGCCCGGCTCGGGTTCCGTCGGGAGTTCCGTCGGGATCTGTGGGGCAGCCGTCGGGGGTGGGGGCAGCTGGGCGTGCGAGGGCTCCTTCGCCGGGGGCGTCGGCTCGTTCGACCAGCCGACGTACGCGCCGCAGTTGCCGCAGAAGTCGTCCGTGGCGTCGTTCGCCGTGCCGCAGTCGGGGCAGGTGCGCATGGGTCAGCTTCCTTCCTCGGGTGGGCCGGGGAGGAGTTCTACTCGGCATGTGAGGTGGACCGGGCAGGAGGCCGTGACGACCTCCAGGACCTGGTGGGCGGTCACCGTGCGGGGGCCTGTCGGCCAGGCCCGTACCAGGAGTTCGCCCGCCGGGGCCGGGGGGAGTTCGGTGTTCGGGGTGGTGGACCACTTCGCCCCGCCGCCGTCGATGATCTGGGCCTCCACCCCCAGGCAGAGGCGCAGGCGTTCCTCCAAGCCTCGGCGGGTGCCTCGCCGGCGGTGGAGTTCCATCGCTCGGGCCACGACCGTTCTGGCCAGGTCCTCCGGCCAGTCGTCCTCCAGGTCCACGCCGAGCCAGGTCGCGAGCCACCGCAGGAAGTCCGGGGGCGTGAGGGCGGGGTCGAAGTACGCCGGCAGGTTGTCCAGCGTCGACAGCACCGGGGCCAGGACCGTGTCGAGGCCGGCCGTGAAGCGCTGCGCGAGGTCGTCGTCCGCGTACAGGGCCGGCAGCAGGGCGCCGATCGGATGGCGGCTCGGCAGGCCGGGGACCGCGGCTCTGGTCATGCTCCGCCGCCCAGGTCCCCGGGGGTGACGACCACCTGGTGCTGGTACGAGAAGACCAGGGCGCCCCGCGCCACGTCGATCCGCTCCACCGGGGAGCCCCTCCGCCCGGTCACCGGGTCGGCGGGGAAGAGGCGGACCTCCTCCACCAGGGCGTTCTGCGCCGCCCGTTGGAGGACCGCGAAGACCTCCCCGTACTGGACCGGACGGCCGAACGGCCAGCCCCTGCCGTCGGCGCCGCCGTGCAGCGGGTTCAGGTGCCGGAACAGCGCCGCCAGCGCGGCCTCCCGTACCCGGTCCACGTCCATCGGCTCGGCCACCAGGCGCGCCACCACAGTGACGCCCTGGTACGCGGGGGGTTCCACCACCAGGCGGGTGCCGACCAGGCGGCGTTCGTCCAGGCTCGTCGTGATCGCCGACAGGACCTGCTCGGACGGGATCAACTGCTCGAAACGCAGGCGGTCGTCGCCCTCGTCCGCCACCGCGTCCGGCACGACCAGTACCCGTACCGCCCCGCCCTCCCCCGCCACGGCGGGCAGGCAGCGCACCCGCTTCACCGAGGGGGCCGCCTCGCGCGCGATGAACTCGTAGTCCTGGGCGGTCACCGCCCTGTCCCGTACCCGCAGCACGTGCGGCGCCCGCAGCTTGGCGTTCTCCACGCTCTCGCCGTCCACACCGCCGCGCGCCGCCTCGCGGTTCTCGACCCGGGCGACGTACGGGACGGAGCTGCGCAGCACCGAGATCGCGCCGCGCGCCACGTTGCCGGCGGCGCCGCCTCCGGTGCGGTAGCGCGGGATCCGCACCATGGCGCTCTGGTCCGGGACGGCGCCGTAGGTGCGCAGCGTGCCGTCCGGTTCCCGCAGCGCGGGCGGGAACGTGAACTCGCCCGTCGTGGCGTCCACGACGACGTGCCGGTCGGCGGGCGACGAGTCGCCGAAGTGGTCCACCGGCGTCCAGGTCTGCCAGCCCTCCGCCGAGGACACCTCCAGCACCGGAGGCTCGCCGTCCAGCAGCAGCGGCGGGCGGGGAAGCCGGAACCGCTGGCCCGCCACCCCGTCGGAGGCGCCCAGCAGGGTGTCGTACACGGTCTCCGCGTGCTCGACGGTCATCGTGCCGCCGACCGTGAACACCTCCGCCTCGCGGACGGTCGGCGACTCGGAGTAGAACGGCTGGCCCGCCTCCGGGGCGGTGACGCGGCAGCGCAGCCAGCCCGCCCGCGTACCCGCGACCACGGACGCCGTGTGCCCCGCCGGTACGAACACGAGGACCTCACCCGGCCTGTTCAGGCCGCCGGTCGTGTCCGATCCCGTCTCGCACAGCGCCCACCGCGCGCCGTCCCAGGCCTCCCACACGAGGGGCGGCTGCCTCGGGTCGACACCGACGCCCTCGACCCGGCTGTCCAGCCGGACGGCGACGATGCACCGCGGCACGGCCGTCGGCAGACCGAACAGCAGCGCGTCGCCGGGTGCCGGGGCGGCCTGGAAGCAGGGGATGTCCCGGCCCTCGCCGAGCGCGGTCGTACGGTCCGTCTGCTCGCCGCCCGCCGGCGCGGTCACCAGGCGGGTGAGGGAGCTGGGCATGATCGGCAGGTCGTCGACGGTGCTGAACACCACCGCGTCCTCCGTCTCGCTCCGTACGGTGGCCACCTCGACGCCCGCCCGCAGCATCACGGTGTCGGGCTGGGGCGCGGACAGCCAGAAGTCGACGTCCGCCGTCGCCGCCGTCGGCGGGAAGAGCTTGACGCCCAACAGGTCGAGGAACGCCATGTAGTTCTTGTCCGGCACCCGGTTCAGCCGGTAGAGCAGCTGGTCCACCATGTACGCGAACGTCTCGATGAGCGTGACCCCGGGGTCCGACACGTTGTGGTCGGTCCACTCCGGCGACCGCTGCTGCACATAGCGCTTCGCCTCGTCGACGAGTTGCTGGAACCGTCGGTCGTCCAGGTTCGGTGAGGGCAGGGCCATCAGCGTCCTCCTGCCTCGTCGGCGCCCTCGGTGGAGGGGATGGAGTAGAAGGGAAAGACCAGGTTCCGCAGGTCGTTGGTGGAGCGGACGGTGTACCGGACATCGATGTAGAACGTGCCCTCGTCCACGGCGTCGAACGCGACGACCACGTCGTCCACCTGGATCCGCGGCTCCCAGCGCTCCAGCGCCGTCCGCACCTCGTGGCCGATCCGGCCGGCGGTCTCGCCGTCACCCGGCGCGAAGACGTAGTCGTGGATCCCGCAGCCGAACTCGGGGCGCATCGGGCGCTCGCCCGGCGCCGTCCCGAGGACCAGCCGGATCGCCTCCTCGATCTCCCGGTCCCGCTCCACCATGCCGATCCCGCCGGTGGGCCCGACCCGGAGCGGGAACCCCCAGCCCCGGCCTATGAACCGCTCGCTCACATCGGCCCCCCGATGAGGACGTTCGGCGCCCCGACCATGATCTGCGCCCCGCACGCCGTCTGGTCCCGCATGCAGGCGGCGGGCAGCCCGCCGATCAGCACGGCCCCGGTCACGGCGGCGCGCGGGTTCGGCAGGATCACGTTGGCCGGGCCGAGGTACGCGTGCGCCGCACAGGCGTGCAGGCTTCCGGTCACCGCGGCCGGCTTGCCGCCGATGAGCACGGTGGGGACCATGACGGCGCCGGGCGGCGGGGTGCCGATGACACCGCCGTGGGCCGTGGGGTCTCCGACGCGGGCTGCGGGAGGCATCTTCTTTCTCCTTGCTGAGCTGAGCTGAGCTGAGGTGGGTGGGGCGTTAGGGCGGGTGGTGGGGTGATGTGGGTGGGGGTGATGTGGTGGGGGGACTGTGGGTGGGAGTCGGGCTGTTGGTGTCGCTCCGGCTGCGAGTGGAGCTTTTACGGGGCTCCTAGTTGAGGCGGATCATCCGGGCCTTGATCGTCGCCAGCAGACCGCCGTCGACCGTGACCCCCGTCTTGCCGTTGATGTTCACCGTCCGGCCGTTCAGGTCGATCGACCCCGTCCCCGCGTCGAGCGTGATGCCCCTCGGCGTCAGCGTCACCGAGCTCAACGCCCGTCTGCCGCCCGGCCCGAAGACGGTGAGTTCGATCTGGTCGCGGCGTTCGTCGAGCTTGACCTCCAGCCGCTTGTTGCCGCTGGCCAGGCGTACACCGGACGTTCCGCGCGGGGTGTCGAGCAGTTCGAGGCGGTGGCCCGAGCGGGAGACCAGCGAGCGGCGTTGCACCTTGCCGCTCGTCCTGTCGACCAGCGGGACGTCGTGCGGCGACGGCTTGTCCACGCCGTTGTAGAGGCCGCCGAGCACGTACGGGCTGTCGAGGAGACCCTGCTCGAAGCCGACGAGGACCTCGTCGTTGACCTCCGGGCTGAACACCCCTCCCCCGCCCTGGCCGCCCCACTGGACCGTGCGTACCCAGTCCGTCACGTACGTGGCGTCGAGCCAGGGGAACTTCAGCTTCACCCAGCCGCGCTGGCCGCCGCCCGTCTCGCGGATGTCGGTGACCACGCCGATCGCCAGACCCGGCATGCGCGGGCCGCGCGCGGGCGCGTTCGCCCCCGTGGCCAGGCCCGTGAGGGATCGGTCGGGCGAGGAGCTGACCACGATCGTCGTACGGTAGCCGCCCTGGGGCTCCAGGACGTGGTGGGCGGCGGTCGCCGTGTACCGGCCCGAGAACGCCTTGCCCACGTTGCCCAGCGCGACCGGCTTGCCCGCCCGCAGCTTGGGGTTGCCCTCGGCGACCGCCTCGATCTCGCCGAACCCGGCGCTCACCGACGCGGCGACCGAACCGGCCACGGCCGTCGTCTCCGCCTGCGTACGGTACGGCGTGTCGGTGACCGTGACCTTCGCGGACGCGCCGAAGGCGGAGGCCACGGAAGGGCTCATGCCCGGGGTGACGGTGGTGCTGCGGACGGACGGCCGGGTGGCCACCAGGGGTGTCTTGGTGGTGACGTTCCAGCCGCGCACCTCCACGTTGCCCGCCCCGTCGGCGCCGGTCAGGACGGCCCGCAGGGCCAGCAGGTTACGGCCGTACTCCAGGACCAGCGGGCTGCGGGTCGCCGGCGTGGACGGGGCCGGCGCCGACGCGGCCGGCGTCGGCTTCACGAACTGGAGCAGGCCCTTCTCGTCGATCCGCACGTGCGCGCCACTTTCCGCCGCCAGGAACTGGAGGAACTCCCAGTCGGAGACGTTGGGCTGGGACAGCTGCGTGTGTGTGACGGGGGCGGCCTCGATCTTGCCGCAGGCCAGACCGGCCCCGGCGGCCACCTTCCGGACGATGTCCGCCGTCGTCATGTTGCGGTACGCGACGACCTTCCGGCCCCGCTGGAGGCGGTGCGCCTTGGAGTACGCCCGGAGCACGGTGAACGAGCCCGTGGTGTCGGTGTCCAGCTCCACGGCCGTCACCTCGCCCGTGAACAGCCGCTCCCGCGCCTGACCCTTGACGGTCACGACCGAGATCTTCAGCGGGGTGCCGATGGTGATGCCGGTGGCGGTGAGCAGTTCGTGGTTCGGGTCGCGGTACGTCAGCACGGCGGTGTCCGGCAGGCCGACGTTCTCGTCGACCACGCAGCTGACGAGCTGGGCGACCCAGGCGGGCGGCAGTTCGGCGGGCGCCTCGACGATCGGGTCGGCCGCGAACGACCTGCCGCCCCGCTCCTCCGTGGAGTTCATCGTTCCTCCTCCGCTGTCCCGTCCTCGGTGCCGGGCACGATCAGTTCCGTACCGGGTACGAGCACCATGGGGTCGTCGATGCCGTTGGCCTCGGCGATGACGCGCCAGGCGGTGGCGTCGCCGTACTCGCGCCACGCGAGCAACGGCAGGCTGTCCCCCGCGACGACGCGGTGCGTACGGCGGGCCTCGCGCGAGCCCGACGTCGGGTTCTGGCCCGGGGCGTCGACGCTCGCCTCCTCGATGGAGAGGGAGCAGGTGGCGCGCAGCGGCTTACCGTCGACATCGAACAGGGTGTAGTTGACGGAGAAGTTGGACAGCACTCCGTCGAAGGAGGTCGTCTTCGACGTGCCCCATTCGAAGCGCACCCACGGGCTCGCCGGTGTCTTGCGGGCCAGGCTGGCCTTGGTGGGCACACAGGCCACCATCATCTGCTGAACGGCCTGTTCCACGGAGTTGTCGTGCTTGGCCGTCCCGTCGAGGAAGACCTCCAGGGAGAGCGAGCGCGGTCCGCTGCCGACGAACTCGGGCAGGGCCGACTGGCCCGCCATCCGGGAGGGCGTGCGCCGCCACTCGGTGGTCTTGCTCATGGACAGGCTCGACGGGTTGAACTGGAGCTTGACGCGGGCGAGGGTGCCGCCCGGCTTGGCGCCGACCTTCGCGGGCGGCTCCATGATCGTCAGTTGGGCTCGGGCGCGGCTGGCTCGGGCGGGTGACATCTCCTACGTACCTCCTCTCGTGGACGGTGCCGGGTCTCAGGACGGGCGCAGGCCCTCGTGGGCGATCTCCAGCGTCTCGATCGCGGCCTGGGAGTTGGCCGGGTCGAAGGACGGGCCCTGCCAGCGGACCGGGACGATGCCGAGCACCTGCCAGCTGACGATGCGGCTGAGGTCGGGCCTGAGCGCGACGATCTCGCCGTCCTTGGGCTCGACCCGCTGGATGATCTCGTCGAGCCAGCGCGCGATCTTGGCGGTGTCCGCAGTGACCGGGCGGGTGAGGGTGATGTTGGACCACGTGATGCGGCCGGGGAGCTGCCAGGCGAACCCGTTGTTGCCGCCCTCCGCGTACTGCTCCATCTCCACCTCGGCGCCCAGGCCGGAACAGGTGTGGAAGGCCCCCAGGTCGTTGCCGCCGATCGCGAGCCGGAAGAACACGCTCGTGGCGACGATGCTGTCCGTCATTTCTCTCCTAGCCCTGGGGGCCTGTTCTTTGGTCGGTGGCGGGTGGCGGGTGGGCTACGGGCGGTGGGCGGTGGGCGGTGGGCACGAGGGTCAGCGGCGGCCGTCGTAGGGGCGGCCCGTGCGCTCGCGTCCCCTGCGCATCTCGGCCCGGAGCAGGCGGGCCACCGGGTCGATCAGCTGCCGGGCCAGCTCCTCGATCTCCTGACTGCGGGAGGAGGGGGAGGCGGCTTTGGTGGGGGTCGGGGTGGTCGCCGCCGTCTTCTCGGTGGCCGAGTCGGCTCGTTGGACCGGGGTGACCCGGGTGACCGGGACGCCGCTGAGGCCCGCGTCCGCCATCCGCTGGACCGCCTTGGCCTGGAGCGAGCCGGCGGGCGTCCCGGGCGAGACGGGTGGCCGAACCGGCTCGGGTCCAGTCGCCGGCCCGGCACCCCGCGTGTACGTCAGCGGCTGGGCTTGACGCTGCACGGGGGTGCTCGCCGTTTCCCCGGTGGCGGGGCGCGTGGGCGACGGGTCGAGGCGTACGAGCGGTACGGGGGGCGCGGGGGGTGCGGCGGCTGCCGGGCTTACGGCTGGTGCCGGGGTCACGGCGCGTGCCGGGGGCGCGGCGGGTGCCGGGATCACGGCGCGTGCCGGGCTCGCGGCGAGTGCGGCTGCCGGTCCGGGCGCGGAGGAGCGTTGGACCGGGGCGGGGGCCGGGACAGCAGCCTGGGCCGGTGGCGTGCTCACCGGCATGGGAGTGCCTGGGGAAGTCGCCTGGTCCGTCGAGCCGTTCGGGGAGCCGTTGGTCGCGGCCGGGCGCAACCGGGCCAGCAGGCCCCTGCCGGGCGGCGTGGGAACGTTGGCGCTGCGCTGGACCGCCGGGGCCGGCGCGGGAGCGGGCGTCCGGGACGGGTCGGCGGGGCCCTCCGGCGTACCGGGTGCGGGGTCCCGGCGCCAGGAGGCGGCGACCACGGGACGGCGGGACGCCCCGGCTGCGGAGGGAGGCGCGGAGAACCCTTCGGCGGCTCCGGTACTGACGACCAGCGGGCGGTCGGCGAGCAGTCGCCGCGAGCTCTGGACGAAGGGCGTGACGGCCGGTGCGGCACCCGGTGATGCCCCGGTGGCCGCGGACACGTGCAGGGGCGTACGGGGTGTCGCGTCGCCCCGGGCGGGGGTGGTCGAGGCGGGGGTCCGCGCGTCGACATCGGTCGGCCCGGACGGCGACTTGCCGGCGCCCTGGGCAGTGGACGGGGCGGCGGGCTTCTCGACCGCGCGGGCCACGGGGACCAACGGCTCCGGCCTCGCGTCCGCCGGGCGCGCGAGCGGGACGACGGGGGTGGCCTCGGCCGACGAGCCGTCCGACGCGCTGGGCGTGGGAGTACCGGTCGGGTCGGACGTCTTCTCGGCCGCGCGCTGCACGGGTGTCGACGGAGTCGACCCGGTCGGCGAACCAGGCGTCGAAGTGCCGGACGCGCCGGACGTCCTCCCGGCTGCGCGCTGCACGGGTGTCGGCGGAGTCGAGCCCGCCGAGCCGCCCGACGCGCCAGGCGTCGAAGTACCGGACGCGCCCGACGTCCTCTCGACCGCACGCTGCACAGGTGCCGCCGAAGCCGACCCGGCCGACGAGCTGCCCGACGAGCCAGGCGCCGACGTACCCGACGTCCTCTCGGCCGCACGGGACACCGGCACGAGCGGGGTGGCCCCCGGTGCCGAGGCGTCGGCCGGAGCCACCGGAGACGCCCCTGCCGAGGTGCCGGGCGTGCCGTGCGCCGGGGCACCGCTCGGACCGGTTGTCGTCTCCGCCGCACGTGACAGCGGTACGACCGGGGTGGGCCCGGTCGGCGGTGCGTCAGGGGTGCGGGGGCGCGCGGGCGTGCTCGCGCTCGGGAGCGGGCTGCGCTGGACCGGTGCGTCGCCACCGAGCAGGGGTGCGGCGGGCGTCGAGGCCGGGGCGCGCGTCGCCGTCGGGGGGAGTTCCCGTAGGGGTGCCCCCAGGCCCGACCGGGTGGTGGGCTTCCGGACGGTCGGTCCGGGAGCGGACGGTGGGGGTCCCGAGGGGCTCTCGGGCTCCGTCGTCCGGCGCATGACGGGCAGCGGCTGCGCCGGGGTGGGCGCGTTCGTGACCGTCGGGCTGCCGATCTGCCGTGCGGTGGAGGGCAGTTCGCCCAGGGGCGCGCCCAGGCCGGGCCGGGTTGCGGTACGCGGGCTCCGGTCCGGCCCTTCGGCCCGTGCGGGCTCTTCCCGTACGGGGTTCCCGTCGGGGGACGGTGTGGTCGCCCGGTCGGCGGCCGTGGCCGGTGAGCGCGGCGGAACCGCAGCGAGCACACGCGGTGCCATCGCCGGGCGCCGGGCCACGACCATCGGGGCGCCGACCGGGCGCGGCCGGACGGGGGAAGCCGGCCGGGTCCGCCGGGGGGTGGCGGACGATTCGGGGGTCTGGGGTGCGGGGCCCGTGGTGGGGGCGCCCGCGTCGGACGGTTGCGGCGCCGCGCCCACGACGGGCAGCGCGGCGGGCCGGTTCGCGTCGGCTCGCCCGGGCTCGTGGGGCGTGGCGGGGGCGCCGGAGCCGTCGGCCGGCCGAGCAGGCGCCGCCGAGTTGTCCGGCGTCTCGGCACCCGTACGCCGGGACACGACCAGCGGGTCGGAGGCCGCCGGTACGACGGAGGGACCGTCCCCGCCCGTGACCGGCCGGGGCGCCGCCGGGCCCGCACCCAGTACGGGTGCGGTCATCGCCGGGCCGCCGGGTTCGGCCCGCTCGGGGACCGGCGTCCCGGCACCCGTACGCCGGGACACCACCAACGGGTCGGACGCCGCCGGGACGTGCGTCGCACCCGATACGGGCACGGTCATCGCCGGGCCGCCGGGTTCGGCCCGCTCGGGGACCGGCGTCCCGGCACCCGTACGCCGGGACACCACCAACGGGTCGGACGACGCCGGGACGTGCGTCGCACCCGATAGGGGCACGGTCATCGCCGGGCCGCCGGGGCCGCCGCGCTCGGGGGCCGCGTCCCGAGTGTTCGTCGTGCGCCTGGGCGCCGTCCGCTCGGGGGTCGGGGTCTGCGAACCCCCCGTGCGACCGGACGCCACCAGCGGGTCGGAAGCCGCCCGTTGGATCGGGCGCTCGGGGCCCCCGGCCGGACCGGCCTCGGCCGGCTCGGGGTCCGGGGCGCTGTCCACCGCGCGGAGGAGCAGCGGGCCGCCGCCCTCGGTCGGTGTCGGGCGCGGGGTGGTGGTGGGGCGGGCCACTCCGTGGATCAGGCCGGTGGGGGCGGACGGCAGGAGGCCGTGGCCGAGGTCCGTCGTGAGCGTCGGGTTCTGCCAGGCGGCGAGGCCCGAGCGGAAGCGGAGGCCGTCGCTCACGCCCAAGGGCGAGCGGGCGATGGTGACCGGGGCCGGGGCGACCTCGCGCCAGCCTCCGTCCCAGTCCGGGCGCCCGGCCGGGGCCTGCGGAGTGGCGGCCTGACCGGGCTCCCGTACAGCGGTGTCCCGCGACGCCGACGCGGGAGCCGACGGGCCGCCGCCGACCCGCCGGAACCGCGACGCGGGGCCGGACGCGGACGCCGACGCGCCGCCGCCCTCCCGCCGGAACCTGTCCCAGAAGCCCATGCCCTCACCTCACCCGCCTTCGTTCACCCGTGTGTTGATCCGCGCTATCTCCCGCACCCACTGCTGCCGCTCCGCGTGGGTGAGGTCGAGGATGTCCTCGCGCTGCCAGTGGAAGTGGTAGGCGACGTACGCGATCTCCTCCCGCAGCCGGGGAAGGGCGTACGTCACGATTCCCCCAGGCGCCCGCCGGAGAGGTCCACCTCGAAGGGGCTGTGGCAGTGCGGGCAGGTCACCGCCGCGTGCGTGTGGCCCTCGCTGTTGATGCGCCGGTAGAAGTCCTGGAGGAAGGCGACGTCGGTGGCGTACATGCGCTCGACGACCCCGGCGTGGACGTCGGTGATCGTGCCCAGGCTGGTGATCACCTGGCTGAGCAGCACCACGCTCAGGTACGCCGGGTTCTCCTTCACCCGCAGGTCGATCTGCGGCCGCAGCTCGTCCCGGGCGGTCGCGAGCCGCATGGAGCCCGTGCGGTGGACCGTGCCCTCGTCGTCGACGTAGCCGCGCGGCAGCTCGAAGGTGAACTCCGTGCGCAGTTCGTCGCGTTGCCGCCCGGGCGCCGGGGCCTGGGCGGGCGCCGGCGCCGCGGCCGGGGCGGCGGCCGCCGGAGCGGGCGCCGGGGGGTACGCGGCCGCGGCGGGCCCGAGGTGTTACGACAGGTTGGCGGGTGTGAGCGGACATGCGCTACTTAGATAACGATA